>NZ_CP042812.1:2515089-2829476 GCF_008000835.1 Malaciobacter canalis | reverse complement strand
ATAATATATACTCTTTTTTCATAATTGGTAAATATTATAGCTAAATATTTATGAAAAAATTATCAACACAGTGAATAAATTTTAAATTTTGTGTGAAAAGAATCACAATTTAAGTGAATATTTATAAAAGATTGACGATTATACCACACTTTAAACATGTGAATAAAGTGATTTAACCATAAGTGAAAAGATGAATAGATAATTTTTATGTGATGAATAAAAGGTGAATAAGTAGTGAAAATATTAGGAATAGATCCAGGTACAAGAAACTGTGGATATGCAATAATTGAAAAAAATGGAAGAAATATTAAGCTTTTAGAAGCTGGCTTAATAAAAATAAAAACAAAGATTTTACAAGAACAAATTGTTGAGATGACAGAAGGACTTGATATGATTTTTAAAAAGTTTGATATAAATGAAGTTGCGATTGAAGATATGTTTTATGCTTTTAATCCAAAAACAGTTATAAAACTAGCACAATTTAGAGGAGCAATTTCATTAAAAGTTCTTTTAGAATTTGGAAATTTTGCAGAATATACTCCATTGCAAGTAAAACAAGCAGTAACAGGAAATGGTAAAGCTGCAAAAGAGCAAGTTGCATTTATGGTAAAAAGGTTATTAGGTATAAAAAAAGAGATAAAGCCATTAGATATTACTGATGCAATTGCAATAGCAATTACTCATTCTCAAAGAATAAAATAGTTTTGATGGTTTACATCTTAATGTTTTTTTATTATAATCTCAAATTTATTTAAGGTAGGCTATGAAAAAAATAGGAATTCTTTCATCTCATAATGGTAGTGGTTTTGATTATATTCAAAAAGCATGTGAAGATAAGATTTTAAATGCACAAGTTGTTGTGATTATTTCAAATAATACTGATGCAAATGTTTTAAAAAAAGCAAGTAGTAAAAATATTCCAAATTATATAATAAATTCAAAAAAATATGATGATACTGATGAAGAAATTACAAATTTGCTTAAAAAATATAAATGTGATTATGTTTTTTTATCTGGATATATGAAAAAAATTGAATCAAAACTATTAAAAGAGTTTGAAAATAAAATCATAAATACACACCCATCTCTTTTGCCAAAATTTGGAGGAAAAGGGATGTATGGTAGAAATGTTCATGAAGCAGTTTTAAAAGCAAATGAAAAAAAATCTGGTGTCACTTTACACTATGTAAGTAAAGATTATGATGAAGGAGAGTTTATTTTACAAAACTCCTTAAAGCTTAATGAAAATGAAACTATTGAGTCACTAGAAAGCAGAATTAAAGATCTTGAAAAAAGAACTATTATTGAAGGATTACAAAAAATAATATTATAGAAATTGACACAATTCCCTAAAATACTAATTTAAAACTTAATAAAATATAAAACAAAAGAGTAATATAATTTTTGATAGTTAAGATAAACTTATATGAAATATCATAAATTAGGAAATTACAATGATAGATATATCTTTTTTAAAAACTCTTTGTATTTTATATGTTGAGGATCATCTTTCAACGCAAGAAGAATTGGGTAAAATCTTTAAAACTTTTTTTAAAAAAGTTTATATTGCAAGTGATGGAAAAGAGGGATTAGAACTTTATTTAAAAAATAAAGATGAAATAGATGTAATTATTAGTGATATAAATATGCCAAATCTTTCAGGAATTGGCATGTTAAAAGAGATTAGAAAACTAAAAATTGATATTCCATTGATTTTTGCAACTGCTTATTCAGAATCAAAATTTTTACTTGAAGCTATCAAACTTAATACTTCTGCTTATATTTTAAAACCTTATGATGTTGAAAATATGATATTAAAAGTTCAATCAATAGCAAAAGAAAAAGAGAATTCAAAGCTTGTAGAGTTTCAACAAGTTGAAATGCAACAGTATATTGATGTTATTGATAAAGTTGCTATCATATCAAGAACAAATCCAAAAGGAATTATTACTTTTGTAAATGATAGATTTTGTGAAACATCTGGATATAAAGAAGAGGAATTACTTGGACAAGCACATAATATAATAAGACATCCTGATATGCCAAGTGAGATTTTTAAAGGCTTATGGAGTGATATTCAAAGTGGAAAAATCTGGCAAGGCAAAGTTAAAAATAAAGCAAAAGATGGACAAGCATATTATGTAAACTCTACGATAATTCCAAGATTTAACTCTAAAAAAGAGATTATTGAGTATATAGGAATTAGATTTTTAATAACAAATGATGAAAATGAAAAAAGAAAGTTTAAAAAGAATATATTAAATAATATAAAAGAATCAAGAAAAAAAGAGAGTCAATATCTAACAGAGATAAGAGAGCTTGAAAAAAAAGTTAAAAACTTAGAAGATGGCTTGATTTTAAAAAATGAAGTATTAAGTAATGAAAAACAAAAAAGTGCAAAACAACACTCACAATTGCTTTATTATGAAGATGAAATAAAAAGTTTAAATGCACAAATGGAGAATATAAAAGTAGAAAGTTATCAAAAAGTTTTAGAAGCAGTAACTAAAATGAAAAAATATAAAATAATAAATGATGATTTAAAACAAAAAAATGAAGCTCTTGAAAATGAAGTAAATTTAAGAAAAGATGAGTTTATAAAATTAAATGAGCAAGTAAGTGAACAAGCAAAAATTATTACTAATTTAAAAGATGTAATAGAGCATAGAGAGAGTCAACTAGAACAATTTAAAAAATAGATTATAGTTTTGGTAAGTTCCATTTTTTGTAATAAGCTAATAATCTTAAACTAACGCCAAAAATAAAAACTATAATAAGAGTAAAAAGATTCATTATATTAAATATGTTTAATGTATATATTATCAAGCCAACAATAATTGCAACTGTTGCGTAAAATTCAGATACAAGTATAAAAGGAACTTTATTTATTAAAATATCTCTTGTTGTTCCCCCTCCAACTGCTGTTAAAAAAGCAAGTATTAAAACACCCAAAAAGTTAAAATCATTTTCAATTGCTATTAAAGATCCAGTAATTGCAAAAGAGGCTAATCCAATTGCATCTGAAACTATAAATGCAGTTTTCCCTTCTAAGTTATTAATATTGTGAAGTTTAAATATAAATGAGAGAAAAATAGTACTTACTACTAAAATAATAGGAGTGGTATTAGTAAAAATAAATGGAGTTTCATTAGAGATAACATCTCTTATCATTCCACCTCCTAAAGCTGTTAAAAAAGAAGAGATAAAAACACCTAAAATATCAAGTTTATAATGAACTGCAATTAAAAAACCACTAAGAGCAAAAGATATAATACCTATAAAATCAGCTAATTGCAGTGCAGTCATTTTAATCCTTATCTATTTTTATAAAAATTATACATAAATTGTACTTAACTAGATAAGGATATGTTTAAAATATAGAAAGTTTAGTTTTTGATGTAAATAGTTCTAAGGCTTTTGTTCCAGCGTGTGAATTTCCTTTTGCATTTAATCTTGGTGAGTAAACACAAATTGACATTTTTTTAGGAACTACGGCTACTATTCCACCTCCAACACCACTTTTACCAGGAAGTCCCACATGAAAAGCAAAATCTCCTGAGGCATCATAGTGACCACAAGTTAACATTAAAGAGTTAACTCTTTTTGCTCTTGAAGAGTTTATATAAATCTCTTTTGTATCAGGATCTTCTCCATGATTTGCTAAATATAGCATTGATTTTGCTAATTGTTCGCAGTTCATCATCAAAGAACACTGTTTAAAATAAGTATCTAAAGTATTTTCTATTGGATTTTTTATATTGTTAAAACTTTTCATTAAACTTGCTAAAGCTTGATTTCTAAAACCATGTTTTAATTCAGAATCAAATATCTCTTTATTATAAGTTATATCTTCTTTACAAAGTTTATTAATAAAGTTATTAATTGCTTCAAAGGCTTTTTCTTTTGTTTTATAGTATGAAAGTAAAGTGTCTGTTGTAACTATTGCACCTGCATTAATAAATGGATTTCTTGGAATACCTTTTTCATATTCTAGTTGAATAAGTGAGTTAAAAGGATTACCTGATGGTTCATGCCATACTCTTTTATAAAGTTTAGTTGAATAAAGTTCTAAAGCCATACTAAAAGTAAAAACTTTTGAAATACTTTGAATAGAAAATTTTTTATTATATGAGCCAATATTATAAGAAGTTCCATCTAATAGATGAATACTCATGGCAAAATCATCTGAATCTACTTGTTTAAGTGCTGGAATATAACTAGCAACTTTTCCTTTTGTAAGTTCTGGTTGTATTTGTTCATAAATCTCTTCAAGAATAGTTTGATAGTTCATTTTAATCCTTTAGAGGTATTATACCTCTAAAAAGACTATTTTCTAATTACGTATTTAATAGTTGGACCACTACTATCTACTTCTAAAACTTCATATCCATGATTTTTTGCATCTGCTGGAATATTATTGATACTTTGTGGACAATCACTAATTACCTCTAATATTTCACCTTTTTTTAAATCTTTCATTGTTTCAAGTGCATTTACTGCTGGATATGGGCAAGGTTCCCCTTGCATATCAAGTCTATAATCTGGAACAATTTCATCTTTTTTCATTTTAAATTCCTTATCTATTAATTGATTTATTTAAGTATCTTTTTTCTAATACTAAAATAAGTATAAAAAGAAGAACTAATAGGCCATAATTTAAGAATAATCCACCATAATTACCAAATGATTCAAGTAAATTAATTTTTGGCCAGCTTGTAGCTAATTGTAATGATAAATCATCCCAAACAAAAGCTAGTAATGTTGAACCTATAACATTTCCAATTCCAACTACCCAAAAATGAACTTGTCCTTCAACAGCTCTATACATCCAACCACACTCGCAACCACCAGCTAAAACAATACCAAATCCAAATAAAACACCACCAATAATTGCATTTGGTCCTGCCCACATAATTTTTGCAGGTTGTCCCATTGTAATATATGAAAATACACCAATTGTTGCAACTACCATACCAATAACAATTGCTTTTGCCATTTGGCTTCTACCTGTTGTAAAAATATCTCTAAATGCAGATGTAAAGCATATTTGAGCTTTTGCAATTGCTAAACCAAAAGCACTACCAAATAACATTGCCATTCCAAGTTTTGTACTACCTTGAACAAAAATTAGATAAACTGCCCATAAAAGAACTGCAATAAATACTATGCTTCCTAATTTAAAAAGATTATTTACTCTTTTTTTATCAGTATGTAACTCTTTTGAGCACGATACTTTTTTTAGTTTAATTTTTGATTGAAAAAAAGGAAGTAGTGAAAACTTAGCACCTAAATATACCCCTAAAATCATAGCAAGAGTAAACATCCAAGCATGAAATGAAAATTGTGGAATACCAGTAAAGAAACTTGCAAGGTTACAACCCATACCAAGTCTTGCTCCAAAACCTGCAATAATACCACCTATTAAAGCTTGATAAACTCTAGTACTACTTACAGGCATTCTAAGTTTTACATTGTTTCCCCAAAATGCAGCAGCAATACAACCTGCAAACATACCAATAATCATAACACCATCAATTCTTGTAAAAATATTACCATCCATATTCATGATTTTGTAATATCCCCAAGTAGATAAATCCACACCAAAGGCTTCAAGAATATGTCCACCCCATCTAGTAAATTCACCAGTTACAGCCCAATAAGTTCCAGTGATACCAAAGTAATAAGCCGATAAAATACCAAGTGCAATAACAGCAGGAATAGGTGCCCAAAACTTAACTAAAAAATCTCTTTTGAAATTTTGCCAAAAGTTCATATATACTCCTAAGAGTTAAAAAATAATAATTTTAAAAATAGTAATGAAAAGAAGAAATAAGTATTTTTACTATTTTAAAATGTAAGATAAGACAGAACTTGATAGTTTGTTCAAGATGTCAATTTGTACCACAAATCTGAACGAAATAATAACTCAAATAACTTTAATATTAATTAAAAAAAAAGTAATTTTTTTTCTTAAGAATTACAAATAATAAGAAAAAATAATATTTTGAAAATAATAAATATAAATTAAAATTATTATATTTAAAAATATATGAAATTTATTCAAAAGTAATTTATGAAAAAGAGCTTAATTTAAGTTGGTTTTTAGTATAATCGCGGAAAATTAACTTTAAAGAGAATAAATGAGAGATATTAGAAACATTGCAGTTATTGCACACGTTGACCATGGTAAAACTACACTAGTAGATGAACTATTAAAACAATCTGGGACTTTTTCTGCACACCAAGAAGTAGATGAAAGAGTAATGGATAACAATGATATTGAAAAAGAAAGAGGAATTACTATTCTTTCTAAGAACACTGCTATTGATTATGAGGGTGTAAGAATTAATATTATTGATACTCCAGGACATGCTGACTTTGGTGGAGAAGTAGAGAGGGTTTTAAAAATGGTTGACTCTGTATTACTTCTAGTAGATGCACAAGAGGGAGTTATGCCTCAAACGAAATTTGTTGTTAAAAAAACTCTTGAATTAGGACATAGACCAATTGTTGTTGTAAACAAAATTGATAAACCAGCTGGTGAACCTGATAGAGTTGTTGATGAAGTATTTGACCTGTTTGCACAAATGGATGCAACTGAAGAACAACTTGAATTTCCAGTAATTTACGCAGCAGCTAGAGATGGTTATGCTATGCATGAATTAGAAGATGAGAAGAAAGATTTAACTCCTTTATTTGAAACTATTTTAAATGAAGTTCCAAAACCAAAAGGAAGTGAAGAAAACGGACTTCAACTTCAAGTATTTACACTTGATTATGATAACTTTATTGGGAAAATTGGTATTGCAAGAATTTTTAATGGTACTATCACTCAAGGTGAAACTGTTCTTTTATGCAAAGCTGATGGAGAAAAAGTTAAAGGTAGAGTAACTAAGCTTATTGGATTTAAAGGTTTAGATAGAATTGAAGTAAAACAAGCAGGAGCAGGTGATATTGTTGCTGTTGCTGGATTTGAAACTATTGATGTTGGAGATTCATTGTGTGATCCAGCTAATCCAATGCCATTAGATCCTATGCATATTGAAGAGCCAACTCTTTCAGTTACATTTGCAGTAAATGACTCACCATTAGCAGGTACTGAGGGTAAATATGTAACTTCAAATAAAATCCAAGAAAGACTTGATTCTGAAATGAATACAAATATTGCTATGAATTATGAGCAAACAGGTGAGGGTAAATTTAAAGTTAATGGTAGAGGTGAACTTCAAATAACAATTTTGGCTGAAAATATGAGAAGAGAAGGTTTTGAATTTTCTATTGGAAGACCAGAAGTTATTACAAAAGAGGAAAATGGTGTAATATTAGAGCCATTTGAGCATTTAGTAATTGATACACCAAATGATTATACTGGGACTATTATTGAAAAATTAGGTAAAAGAAAAGCTAATATGACAAATATGGTACCAATGGGTACAGGTTCGACAAGATTAGAGTTTGAAATCCCAGCGCGTGGACTTATTGGAATTAGAACTGAATTTTTAACTGATACTAAAGGTGAGGGTGTTATGAACCATTCATTTTTAGATTTTAGACCACATTCAGGTATGGTTGAATCTAGAAAACATGGTGCATTAGTTTCAATGGAAAATGGAGAAGCTTTAGGTTATTCTATTTTTAACTTACAAGATAGAGGGGTTATGTTTATTAAACCTCAGGATAAAGTATATATTGGAATAGTAGTAGGAGAGCATGCAAAATCAAACGATTTAGATGTTAACCCAATCAAAGGAAAAGCACTTACAAATGTAAGAGCAAGTGGAAGTGATGATGCTATTAAACTTGTTCCACCAAGAGTTTTAACATTAGAAAATGCATTAGAGTGGATTGAAGATGATGAGCTTGTTGAGGTTACTCCAAAATCTATTAGAATAAGAAAAAGAGATTTAGATCCAACAGTTAGAAAAAGAAATGCAAAAAAAGTTAAATTTGCTGATTAAAAATAATTAGAATATTAAATTTAGGGAAAGAGTTTTGCTCTTTCCCTTTTTTTATATCTACTTTTAGCACTTATATAAAAAAAGTGCTAAAAAAATATAAAATATTAGCACTTACTATTGACAACTGCTAAAAAAATTTGATATAATTCCAATAACTTGATAGGAAAGATATCAAGAATATCATTTTTAAAAAGGAGTTTAAAATGTTACTTACAAGATTTGACCCATTTAAAGATATTGCAGAATTTGAAAAAAGATTTTATAGTCCAACACAAAAAGAAGGTGTAAGTGGATTTGTTCCTATGGTAAACACAAGAGAAGGTGAATTTGCTTACCATATAGATGTTGATTTACCTGGAGTTAAAAAAGAGAATATTAAAGTAGATATAAATAAAGATGTTGTAACTATTTCAGGTGAGAGAAAAACAAAAGAAGAAATTAAAGAAGAAGATTACTATAAAGTAGAGACATCTTTTGGTAAATTTACAAGAAGCTTTACTCTGCCAGAAAATGCAGATAAAGAGAATATTGATGCTAATTATAATGATGGAGTTTTAGAAGTAATAGTTCCAAAATTAGCAGAAGACAAACATAAAAAAACTATTGAAATTAAATAATATATAAGTAATAGCACCTATTTTTTGAGTAGCTCAAGTAAAGATTTTCTTTACTTGAGCATTTTTTTTAACTTTGATTTTATTGAGTTAAAGCCTAATCTAACTCCACTATATTTCATTATTTTAGCAGTCTTTTTCCATTGAGATTTTTCATAGCAAGGATTTGGACATTTTCTGCATCTTGGCTTTATTTCATGTGGGCATTCTAGCAATCTTTGAAAACAGTATTCAATATCTTCTTTACATTTGGTACATAAATGCAAATCTATTTTAAAATTTCCATCTTTATAAACTAAATTTTTTGTAAAAGAGTTTATATTTTGATGTTTATTTTTACAATAAAGTTCAAAAAACTTCTTTAAAGTATCTATTTCTATTTTAAATTTTTCTTTTGTCATTGTAACTCTTTGTTTTTAATATTTTAAATTTTATAGAAAATAGAAAATAAAAACAATGATACTAATCAATAGAAGTAAGTTTTAAAAGAGTAATTTCTGAACTAGCACCTAATCTCATAGGAGGTCCCCAAAATCCTGTGCCTTTATTTACATAAATTTGAGTTGTATTATTGTGTTTGTATAAACCTCTTATATAAGGTTGTTGAAGTTTTACTAAAAGATTAAATGGTACTATTTGTCCACCATGTGTATGACCACTTAAAATTAAATCAATCTCTTTTGTTGATTTTAATTCCTCAAGATATTTTGGCTGATGGGATAATAAAACTGTTGGTGAATTTTGTTTATTTTTTAAAGCTTTTTTTATATCAGGTTTATAAGAGCCATAGCTATATCCAAAGATATCATAAACTCCAGCAAGGTTAAAACCTAAATTTTTTTCTCCAATATAAACATTTTCATTTTCAAGTACTTTAATTCCTAAAGAGTTGACATAAGTTATAATATTTTCTACTTTATGAAAATATTCATGGTTACCAACTACAAAATAACTACCATATTTTGATTTTAATTTCTTTAATTCATTTAGTGCCTCTTTTGCATAAATTAGATTAGTATCTACTAAATCTCCTGTAATTACAATAATGTCAGCATTTAAAGTATTTATTGTTTTTACAAGTGAAGATATAAAATTCTTATCAACTAAACCACCAATATGAACATCACTTATTTGTACTATATTATAAGGTTTTTTTAAATCCTTTATTTTGACATCAACTTTTTCTATTTCTATATGTTTAGCATTATACATAGCTTTTGCATTAATAGATCCTGCAATTGCAATAGAGCCAATATCTAAACTTCTTTTAAAAAAATCTCTTCTTTTTTCATCTTTTATACTTGTATTAATTAAATAAGAAAAAATATCATAAATTATTGCTGTTGAAAATAGTAAAAATAGTATGCCAATTGGAATACTTAAAAGAAAGTATATTTCATTTGGGACAATAGGATATCGTCTAAAAATCATATATCCTATTATTCCAAAGATATTCATAATTAAAAAGTAATTTAAATAGTTTTTATATCTTTTTTTAAAATGTAATTTTTTAATGAATCTTTTTGAAATATATAAACTCATTAAAATAAACACAATAGTAAAGATTGTTGCAAATATCATAAATCTCATAAAAAATATTATATAGAAAAAAAATAATGTTTACATAAAATTTATCGAATTAAACTATTATAAGAGAATTGAAGATATAATATTTCAGAGTGAATTATAATTTAAGGGAAGTAATATGAAAAATTTTTCTATTTCAAAAAAATTTACATTAGTGTCATTAAGTGTAACAGTTTTGGCAATATTAATTGGGTATTTTACTTTAAATTACTATAAAAATCAGCTAATAAATGATGTTTATAGTAATATAAAAAATGAATTATCTAAAAGTTCAATAGATAGAATTAAAGCAAAATTTGATGTGGGTATATCAAATGCAATTTCAATTGCAAATGATAGTATGATAAAAGAAGCATTAGTTAAAAATGATAGAGATTTAGCAATAAAAGCCTTAGAAAAGTTATCACAAAGTATGAAAAGTAACACTCCTTTTAAAAATATAAAAGTACATATTCATACAAAAGATAACCATTCTTTTTTAAGAAGTTGGAAGCCAAATAAGTTTGGTGATGATTTAAGCTCTTTTAGAGAAAGTGTAGTAAAAGTAAATAGTACAAAAAAAGCCATTAATACTTTTGAAGTTGGGAAAGCTGGTTTAAGTATAAGATCAGTTGTTCCTATATTCTCACATAATGATGAACATATAGGTTCTTTAGAGTTTATGCAAGGAATAAATTCAGTTGCAAAAGCCTTTGATAGTAATAAAGAAGGCTTTGTTTTACTTATGGATAAATCTCTAGCTGTTACTAATATAAATAGTAAAGATGTTTTATGGAACAAGTATCTAATTTCACAAAAATTTATAAATAATAATTTTTTAGAAGATTTAAAAAGTATTGATTTGAATAATTTTTTATCAGAAAAATTATATAGTAGTGAAAAGTATACATATACATATATAGACATAAAAGATTTTGAAAATAATAAAGTAGGTATTGCAATCTCTGCTAAACCTAATAGTATTGTTCATCTAGCTATAAATAAAGCGACAAGCCTTATATTTGTTGCATTGATTATATTAGTTATTTCTTTGATTATTACTTTTATAATTTCATTATTTAATATGAAAACAAATATTATATCTCCTATTAAAAATTTAAAAGCAGCAATTGATAATATAAGAAGTAATAACTCAGATGCAAGTCATATTGATGTTAAAAATCAAGATGAAATAGGTGATGTTGTAAATAGTTTTAACTTATATTTAGATTCTATACAAGAGGGAATTTCAAAAGATAGAGAAGTTATTCATGAAGCAAGAGTTGTAATGGAAAAAGTTAATGCTGGTTTATTTAATGATAAAATTAAAAAAGAGGCAAGTTCTAAAGAGGTTGCTTTATTAATTCATGTTATAAATGATATGATTGAAAAAACAGGGGGTAATTTAAATATTATCTCTAATACATTAGTTGAGCTATCACATGCAAAATATGATACAGAAGTTCCATCAATTAGTGGAGTTACAGGATTAATTGCTTCACTTTTAGATGGTTTAAAAGTAACTCAATCAACTATTTCAGAAGTTATGGCACTAATTGATGATTCAAATTATAAACTTACAAATAGTTCAAATGAATTATCAGATGCATCAAGAAGATTAAGTGAATCTTCAAATATACAAGCAGCTGGACTTGAAGAAACAGCAGCTGCTGTTGAAGAGATAACATCAACTATTTATAAAAGTAGTGAAAATGCCCAAAAAATGAGTCAACATGCAAATGAAGTTACAAAATCAAATGATGATGGTAAAAAACTTGCTCATTTAACAGTTGATACAATGGAAGAGTTAAGCAATGAGGTTATCTCAATTCATGAAGCAATTTCAGTTATTGATCAAATAGCATTTCAAACAAATATTCTTTCATTAAATGCAGCAGTAGAAGCTGCAACTGCAGGAGAAGCTGGTAAAGGTTTTGCTGTTGTTGCACAAGAAGTAAGAAACTTAGCAAATAGAAGTGCAGAAGCTGCAAAAGAGATTAAAGAGTTAGTAGAAAGTGCTACTACAAAAGCGCAACAAAGTAAAGAAGTTACAGATAAAATGTTAAATGGTTATAACCAATTAGATGAAACTATTAAAACTACAATGGATTTAATATCAGAAGTTACAAATGCTTCAAAAGAGCAACAAACAGCTATTACACAGATTAATGACACAGTAAACTCACTAGATAAAGCAACACAAGAAAATGCTTCTCTTGCAACAAAAATTAGTTCAATGGCTCAAAATACACAAAACTTAGTACAAAATTTGGATAATGCAATTAGCAGTACAACATATAATGAAAAATCAAAGAGAAGAATTTGTGACCCAGCAATGATTTTTACGCTAAATAGATTAAAATCAGATCATATCGTATTTAAAAATGAAAATTTTTGTAAATGCAAAATTGGTGCAGATTTTAAAGTAACAAATCATCATAGTTGTAAACTTGGAAAATGGATAGATGAGCATGAGAATGAACCTTATGCTAAATCAAGTGAGTGGCAAGAACTATTAAAATTACATAAAGGTATTCATGAAAAAGTTCAAATAACAGTTGATTATTATGGACAAGGAAAAGATAATAGTGAGATTTTAAATCAAGCACAAGAAGTTGAAAATGATATAACTAGAATTTTTGAAGTTCTAGATAGAATTAAAGAGTTACATTGTGAATAAAGATAGTATCATTTGATACTATCTTTGATAGCTTGAAGTAGATTATCTATATCCTCTTTTTCCATTGTGTAGTGAACTGATACTCTAACCCAACCTGGTTTATTTTCTAAATCAAGTTTTTCAATACCTAATAAATCATGTCCATATGGACCAGCACATGAACAACCAGCTCTTGTTTGAACACCAAAAATATTTGATAGTTTTGCACATAAATCATAAGGACTTAAATCTTTTATATTAAAAGAGACAATACCAATATTTTCAGCTTCTAGATTTCCATAAATTACAATGTTTTCAATCTTTTTTAATTCTTGTATAAAATAGTCTGTAAGTTCATTTTTTTTATTTTTAATATATTCAAAACCTACTTCATTTCTAAGTTGATAAGCAAGTGAGGCTCTAATAAATTGTAAAATTCCAGGAGTTCCTGCATTTTCTCTATTTTCTACTTTTTCATCATATGTTTGTGTATCTTTATTTACATATAAAACAGTACCACCACCTGCAAAAGTAGGGCTTATTTCATTGTTTATTAAGCTTTTTCTTATTACTAAAAGACCACAGCTTCCAGGACCACCTAATAGTTTGTGTGGAGATACAAATAAAGCATCATAATATTTACATTCAACATTCATATAAGGTGAACTAGCTGCTGCATCAAAACAAACAAGAGCATTATATTTTCTTAAAAGTTTAGAAATTGCTTTATAATCACTAATTATTCCTGTAACATTTGAAGCAATACAAAAGCTACCAATTATTTCTCTATTTTCATTTTCTTTAAGTACTTCTTCTAAATGTACTAAATCAACTAATCCATTTTTATCTAATTTTATTCTAACAGATTCACATAAAGCTTCTCTATAGCTAACATCATTTGAGTGATGCTCATATGGTCCAATTATTACTAAAGGAAGTTTTGATTTATCTACATTTATATTAAATCTTTGTTTTGTTGCTGGGGGAATATAAACTCCCATTAATTCTTGAAAATGCTTTATTGCAGCAGTTGCACCACAGCCACCTGGCAAAATAGTGAAGTTTTCATCAAGTTCAAACATTTTTTTAAGATTTTCTCTTGCTTCTTCAAAATAATTGCTAGTAGTATCAGCCATAGAAGCCTCTTTTGAATGTGTATTAGCATAAGTTTGAAGAACTTGATTTATACGAGCTTCTATTGGTTCAAATGCCAAGCCAGAAGCTGTATAGTCAAAATATAAATTTTTGTGTTGACCAATAATATGTTTTTTCAAATCTTTTGAATCAATAATTTTTCTGAATAGATTTTTTTTCATTATACAACTTTTTATAAAAATTTTATTCTAAAGCTATTAAATAAAAAACTAAAAGTTTTGTTTTAACTTTTTTTCAAGCTCTTTTGCATTTTTAGTAGGTACATCTAAAATAATGATATTCTCTTTTGGAGTAATTTTAATCGTTGTTGCTTCATGTTCATTTAATAACGTACACAAGCTTTCTAAACCTTGAGTATTTATATTTTTATCTTTTAATTCAAAGCCAACAAAACTAAAACCATCTTTTATACTATTATATACACCAAAATAGTTTTCAAAATCTTTTTTTGTATCTATAAAGTCATAAGACTCTTTTATTTTAAATGTTAGCTCAGATTGTAAGACATTTATAAATCTTTCAATTCCCCAATCTTTTACTAAACTTGCAAGTTTTGATTGTTTTTCATTTTCTCTAAATCCGTAATCTCTATAGATTTTAGCCACAGCTTTAGCTAGTGAAATAACTTGAGATGGTGCAATATATCCAATGTTATAAATCTTTTCATTAACACCAACATCAACTTTAAATTGAATTTTACCATTAGAACTCTTAATTGCTTTAAAAAATAGATCATTATATTTACAATCTTCATCAACACAGCCACAACCATCAACTAAAATTTTTAGTTCATTTGGTAGATTTACAAAGTTTTTATTAGCTTCAAAAGCTTCATTTAACTCTTTTACAAGTTCACTAACATCTGTTGCTTGATTTTGATTATATCCATTTATAGGGCAAGACATAATATTTGTAGGTACATGACCACTTGCATAAATTGAGTTTAATTCTACACTATTTAAAAGATTAAAAATAGCAGGGATATCAAAAATTTTAATATTATCAAACTCTAAATTTTGTCTTGCAACAAATCTTGCACTATTATTTGTAAACTCTTTAGAAATAGTTGTAATTACTTTTAATTGTTCAAGTGTTAATTTTGCATTTATTATTTTTATTTTTAAAGTAAAACTTGCATTTGAAATATCACTATTTTGTAAAGTTAGTCCATACCATTTAAGTCTTTGTATATCATCTTCTTGTAAGGGTTCACCAAGAACTGCATATAAATAGATGTCCGCAAGGACATCTAATCCACTTTTTTGTTTTTTTATTCTTTCTATTTCATCAAAACTTATTTTTTTCACCATAAGAGTACCTGCTTATTTTATTATTTTTGCATCCCAATGGGGAAAATGTTTTCTAACTAAAGCATTAAATTCAATCTCAAATTCTGAATATTCAGAACTTTTTTTACCTTGTTCTTTTGATTTGTTTCTTATCATTCCAGCACCAACTGTATTATTTGTTATTCTATCAATTATAATAAAACTTCCCATTGTTTTATTTTGATCATATTCATCAAATGCAATCTCTTGGTCTAAATCTAGTTTTGCATGGGCAATTTCATTTAGATTTAAAACATTTGTACTTTCATCTTTATGAAGAGTGTTAACATCTGTTTTATAATAAAATTTATCAATACTTCCTGTAGTAGTTGTTGTTGCTCTTTTAATATTATAAGTTTTTCCTTTTATTAAAGGTTCATCGCTCATCCAAACAATATCTACATCTAAACTACTTGCATGGTCAGGTTGCTCAGCACTTTTAACAATAACATCACCTCTACTAATATCAATCTCATCTTCAAGTGTAAGAGTGATTGATTGTTCAGCATAAGCATAATCTAAATTACCCTCATATGTAACTATTTGTTTAACATGAGAACTTTTCCCTGATGGTAAAACTGTAATTGCATCTCCTACTTGAATAATACCAGAAGCAATAGTCCCACAAAAACCTCTAAAATCAAGATTTGGTCTATTTACATATTGAACAGGTAATCTAAAGTGTTGTAAATCTCTATCTTTTGCTATTTCAATATGTTCTAATGTGTGCATTAAAGTATCACCTTGATACCAAGGAGAAAACTCACTTTTATTTACTACATTATCACCATTTAGTGCAGAAATAGGTATTAAAATAACATCTTCAATTCCTAAACTTTTTGCAAATTTTAAATAATCAGCTTTAATTTGTTCAAACCTATCTTCACTAAAATCAACTAAATCCATTTTATTAACTGCAACTACAATATGTTTAATTCCAAGTAGTTTTGTAATAAATGAGTGTCTTTTAGTTTGTGTTTGAACTCCATATCTAGCATCAATTAAAATAATTGCTAAATTGGCTGTACTAGCTCCTGTTGCCATATTTCTAGTATATTGCTCATGCCCTGGAGTATCTGCAATAATAAATTTTCTTTTATCTGTACTAAAATATCTATATGCAACATCAATAGTAATACCTTGTTCTCTTTCACTTTGAAGTCCATCAACAAGTAAACTTAAATCAAATTCATTATTTGTTGAATTTGTTTTTTTTGAATCATTTTTAATTGCTGCTAATTGGTCTTCAAAAATCATTTTAGAATCATGTAAAAGTCTTCCAATAAGAGTTGATTTTCCATCATCAACACTTCCACAAGTGATAAATTTTAGTAACTCTTTATTTTCATGCTCTTTTAAATACTCTTGTATATTTGATGCTATTAAATCAGATTGATGTGCCATTTTAAAAATACCCCTCTATTTTTTTCTTTTCCATTGACCCCGCTTGGTCACTATCAATTACTCTTCCTTGTCTTTCACTTGTTTTAGTAAGTAACATCTCTTGAATAATTTCAGGCAGAGTTGTTGCAGTACTTTCAACTGCACCTGTTAGAGGATAACAACCTAAAGTTCTAAATCTAACAATCTCTTCTTTTATCTCTTCACCATCTTCAATTGGCATTCTGTCATCATCTACCATGATTTTCACACCATCTTTTTCTACAACAGGTCTTTTTTTAGCAAAATATAATGGAACAATAGGTATTTGCTCTAAATATATATATTGCCAAATATCAAGTTCTGTCCAATTTGAAAGAGGAAAAACTCTTATTGATTCATTTTTATGTACTCTTCCATTATAAATATTCCAAAGTTCTGGTCTTTGGTTTTTTGGATCCCATCTATGATTTTTATCTCTAAATGAGTATATTCTCTCTTTTGCTCTACTTTTTTCTTCATCTCTTCTAGCCCCACCAAATACAGCATCAAATCTATATTTATTTAGCGCTTGTTTTAACCCTTGAGTTTTCATAATATCTGTATGAACTGCACTTCCATGGGAAAATGGTCCAATTCCTTGGTCAACTCCCTCTTGGTTTACATGTACTAATAACTCAACTCCTAACTCTTTAGCTCTTTTATCTCTAAATTCAATCATCTCCTTAAATTTCCATGTTGTATCAACATGAAGTAAAGGAAATGGCAGTTTTGCAGGTGCAAATGCCTTTACAGCAAGGTGAAGCATAACAGCCGAATCTTTACCAATTGAGTAAAGCATTGCTGGGTTATTAAACTCTGCTACAACCTCTCTTATAATATGAATTGACTCAGCTTCAAGTTGTTTTAAGTGAGTTAATCTTTTTGTATCTAACATAATCTCTCCATCAAATTAAAAACTATTTAATATATTTCAAATTAAAGGTTTGAATATACCACCACTATTTTTTGTGTAAACCACACTCTTTGTGTTCAGGGTTTTCCCACCACCATCTACCAGCTCTTATATCTTCACCGTCCTTAACGGCTCTAGTACAGGGTGCACAGCCAATACTTGGATAACCTTTGTCATGAAGCTTATTGTATGGAACGCTATTTGCTTTTATATAATCCCATACATCTTCTTCACTCCAATTTATCAAAGGATTTACTTTTATTAGTTTAAAAGCTTCATCCCACTCTACTAATTTCATATCTTCTCTTGTAATACTTTGAGAACTTCTAAGTCCTGTAAACCAAACATCAAGACCTTTTAAAGCTCTTTTTAATGGTTCAATTTTTCTAATACTACAACATCTTTTTCTATTTTCTATACTTTCAAAATGACCGTTAATACCTTGAGTTTTATATAGTTCTTCTACATTATCAAGATTGGGAAAGTAAACATCAAGTTTTACACCATATTTCAAATTTGTTGCATCCATCACATCATATGTTTCAGGATTTAATCTTGCTGTATCTAATGTAAATACTTTTGAAGATTTATCAATTTTAAAAATTATATCTGTTAAAACTTGATCTTCAGCTCCTAAACTTGAGGCTAGGGCAACTTTATTTTTGTATTGATTTAAAAAAAACTCAATCACTTCTTGTGTAGAAGAGTTTTTTAATTGTTCATTTAATTCATCTATAATATTCATAAACATACCTAAATTTGATAATCATTTTGTGTAGGTTTTACTCTACCTAATGGAATTTTATTCCATGCTCTTTCATGAAAATAGTAAAGAATCATTTTTGTAACCACTTCAATAGAGCCAATTGATGCAGCCATTACTAAATTACCTGTAATAAAGTAAGAAATAATTATAGTATCTAATGTTCCAAGTGTTCTCCAAGAGACTGTTTTTACAATTGATCTGTAGGGCTTTTCATGCATTTTAATTCCTCATATGCCTTAGGTTTTTCATATGAGGATGAGTATTTTTACTCATCGTCATATTCATATAGTCCTGAGCTTAGGTATC
This sequence comes from Malaciobacter canalis, assembly GCF_008000835.1. GTDB lineage: Bacteria > Campylobacterota > Campylobacteria > Campylobacterales > Arcobacteraceae > Malaciobacter > Malaciobacter canalis. Next base: position 2,810,789 of record NZ_CP042812.1, on the reverse strand, counting down.
TTTCTCCTGTATCACAAAGAATTGTAACAATAGTTTTACCTTTATTCTCAGGTCTTGAAGCAACTAATTCAGCTACTTTTACATTTGCACCAGCAGATACTCCAATTAATAAACCTTCTTCTTTTGCTAATGCTCTTGAAGCTTCAATTGAGTCTTCATTTGAAACTTGAATTACTTCATCATATACTTTTGTATTTAATATATCTGGAACAAATCCAGCACCAATACCTTGAATTTTATGAGGACCTGGTTTCCCTCCACTTAATACAGGTGATGCTTCAGGCTCAACTGCAATAACTTGAATATTTGGATTGTGTTGTTTTAAAACTTCACCTGTTCCTGTAATAGTTCCACCTGTACCAATTGCAGCTACTAAAATATCAATTTTCCCATCTGTTGCTTCTAAAATTTCTTTAGCTGTTGTTTGTCTATGAATTTCTGGATTTGCTTCATTTGCAAACTGTTGTGGTACAAATGAATTCTCTATTTCTTGACTTAATTCATTTGCTTTATCAACAGCACCTTTCATTCCTTTTTCTGGTTCAGTTAATACAAGTTGTGCACCTAATGCTTTTAGTAACTTTCTTCTTTCAATACTCATAGAACTTGGCATTGTAAGAACTAATTTTATTCCAAGACCTGCACAAACAGAAGCTAGTGCAATACCTGTATTTCCACTTGTTGGTTCAATTACTGTTGTATTTTCATCAATTAAACCTTTTTCAAGTGCTGATTTAATCATGTTTGTTCCAATTCTATCTTTAACAGAATGAGTAGGATTCATAAATTCACATTTACCTAAAACTGTTGCTTCACTTCTTTTACTAGCACCTTGAAGTTGTACTAAAGGTGTATTTCCTATTAATTCTGTAACATTTTTTGCGTATTTCATCATAAACTCCTTGTAATTTATATACTATAGTGTAAAAATTGATTATATTTCTCTTGATATTCATCTAACTTTGAAAGATTAACATCAAAATATCTTTTCATATTTGCTTTCGCATCATCAAAGAAAAGATTTAATATAGGATTTTGACTTCTTTGATCAATGATTTTTAAATCATCTTCTAAAACTGAAAGTATCTCACCTATATTTATCTCTTCTGGCTTTTGGGCTAAAACATACCCACCTTTTGCTCCTCTAATACTTTTAACTAATCCTGCTCGTCTTAGTTTACCTAGAAGTTGTTCTAAGTAGTTTTGAGGAATTTGTGCATTTTTTGAAATCTCTTTGATTTGCATGGGAGTATCCTTTTTGTGTTTACTTAACTCATGCATGGCCATAAGACCATATACTCCCTTTGTTGATATTAATGGCATTTAGTTTCCTACTTATTTATCGCCTGATCTAAATCAGCGATTAAATCAGTTGTATTTTCTAAACCTATGCTTAATCTAACTGTTGCTGGATTAATTCCTGCTTCTATTAACTCTTTCTCATTCATTTGTGAGTGAGTTGTACTTGCTGGGTGTGTAATAAGTGATTTACTATCACCTATATTTACTACAACACTAAATAGTTTTGTACTATCAATAATCTTTCTTGCTTCTTCAAAACTTTCTGCTTCAAAAGATATAAGTCCAGAAGCTTTTCCACCTTTAAAATATTTTTGAGCTTTTTCATGATGCTCGTTTGATTCTAAACCTGGATAGTTTACTGCTTTAACTTTTGGATTAGACTCTAAATATTTTGCAACTTCAAGTGCATTATCAGAGTGTTTATCAACTCTTAACGCTAAAGTCTCTAATGTTTGAATTAAAAGCCAAGAGTTATGAGGAGATTGTGTTGCTCCAATATCTCTTAATAATGCAAGTCTAATTCTTAAACAAAAGTTTGGTAATGGAACATCTGTATAAACTAATCCATGATAACTCTCATCAGGTGTTGTAAAGTGATAGTATCTTTTATCATTTTGTTTAAAAAATTCTGCAAGTCCATCTCTTTCTACAACCATTCCACCAATTGCTGTACCTTGACCATTTACATATTTTGAAGTTGAGTGAACAACTACATCAACTCCCCATTCAATTGGGTTAAATAGTGCAGGTGTAGCAACAGTGTTATCACAAACTGTTAAAACTCCATTTCTTTTTGCAATCTCTACAACTTTCTCAACATCTGTTATTGCAATTTGTGGATTTGATAGTGATTCAAAGAAGATAGCTTTTGTTTTATCATCTATTTGCTCTTCTAAATTACTAGCATCTTTACTTTTAAATACTCTTGCTTCAATTCCAAATCTTTTAAGTGTATGAGCAAGTAAAGTAACAGCTCCACCATAAAGTTTATCAGAAATGATAATATTATCTCCAGCTTCTGCGACATTTACAATGGCATAAAAAATAGCTGCTTGGCCGCTTGCTGTACTAATAGCAGCAGCACCACCTTCTAAAGCTGCAAATCTTTGTTCTAAAACATCCGATGTTGGATTTGTAAGTCTTCCATAAATAGGACCTAACTCTTTTAGTGCAAATAAGTTTGCAGCATGTTCTGAATCTCTAAAAGCATATGCTGTTGTTTGAGCTATTGGAACACTCATTGATCCATAGCCTTCTTTTTTATCATATCCAGCATGTAGTGCAATTGTCTCTTTTTGCATTTTCTTCCCTTTTTGATTTTTATGTTGAAATTCTATACTATTTCATTTTTAATGTCAAGTTAAATCATTGGGTTTATATTAAAAGCTTGTTATAAAGGCTTTTAAATATTGCCAATTATTTTAGTCAAGTTTGTTTTAAAAACTTTTATAAACTTATTCTAGATACCAAAAAATAGTATGTTTAAAAGAGTATCATAAAATAAATAAAGATGAATAAAAGATAAAAAAATATTAGATAACAAATTTTAAAAAAAAGTCAAAATAATAAAGTTGATTAAATTAGTATAGATTATATATGTGGAAAATTTAGTTTAATTTGTTATAATCTTATAACAATAAAGGATAAAAATGCAAATAGAAAATTTATTTGAAAATATAAAAATTGATAAAAAAGCAGAACAGTTTATCTCTTTATTTGAAAATAAAAATATAAAAATTGAAAAAATTGTATCAAATGGACAAGCAAGTGCTAAAGGTTTTTGGTATGAACAAGAAGAAAATGAGTTTGTATTACTTTTAGATGGATATGCAATAATAGAGTTTGAAGATGAACAAGTAGAGTTAAATAAAGGTGATTTTATAAATATAAAGTCTTATAAAAAACATAGGGTAAAATATACTTGCGAAGAAAAGCCAACGATTTGGCTAGCAATTTATTACAAGGATTGATTTGAAAATAGCAATTATTGGTGGTGGTGCAGCTGGAGTTATAGCTGCAATTACTGCAAAAAGATTAAATAGAAAAATAGATATTGATATATTTGATATAAATAAAGGAATTGGAAAAAAAATACTTGCTTCTGGAAATGGAAGATGTAATATTTCAAATACTTCTATTACACAAGATAATTATATAGGAGAGAATCCAAGTTTTATAAATCAAGCATTAAAAGAGTTTGACTTTAAAGCCTTTGAAAATTTTTGTAAAAGTATAGGTTTGATTTTAGACATAAAAAGTAGTTGTAAAGTTTATCCTTTATCAAATGAAGCTAAATCTGTTGTTAACTTACTTGAAAATGAACTAATAAATTTAGGTATAAATCAAATATTAGAAACAAAAATAGTAGATATCAAAAAGAACAATGAAAAGTTTATTTTACAATCACTTAATAAAGAGTTTGATAACTATGATAAAGTTCTTATAAGTAGTGGTTTACAAGCAGCACCACAGTTAAACTCAACAGAAGATGGTATATCAATTGCTACAAATTTTAAACATAGTTTTAATCCTACATATCCATCACTAGTTGGTTTGCATACTAATTTTGAATTTAAAAGTAAACTACAAGGAGTAAAAAAAGAATCAACTGTATCTTTATATATAGATAAACAAAAAGAAAAAGAGATTACAGGAGATGTTCTCTTTACTAAATATGGTGTATCAGGATTTGCTATTTTAGATATATCTCAATATGCAGTCTATGCTTTGAGTTTATATCAAGATGTTGCTATTTCTATTAATTTTTTTCCAAATCTTACAAAAAATGAGTTATTAGGAACTTTAGAAAATCTATTTAAAACATTAAAACATAGTGATGCATATATAGCTTTAAGTGGTATTGTATCAAGAAAATTAGCATTAGTATTACTTGAACTAAATAATATTGATAAAGAGTTAAAAGCTAAAGATATAAATGCAAAACAAATAAGAGCAATAGTTAATAGTTTAACGAACTTAAGATTTAAAATAGAAGATACTCAAGGTTTTAAACATGCAGAAGCAAGTGGTGGAGGAGTAAGAACTGATGAGATTGATAATAAAACATATGAGAGTAAGCTTTGTAAAAACCTATATTTCGCAGGAGAAGTTTTAGATATAGTTGGAAATAGAGGGGGGTATAACCTTCATTTTGCTTGGGCTAGTGGATACTTAGCTGGAAAGTCACTTGCAAAACTTTAGTATTTTATCTTACAAAAAAACTATATTAAAAAACTAAACTCTTAAATATACTATTATTATGAAAATAGCAATAGTAATATTTAGAAATAATCTAAGAGTAAAAGATAATTATGCTTTATATAATGCAACAAAATACAATAGTGTAGTTTTAGGTTTATATAGTACACAAATTACAAAAGGTGAAAACTATAATTTTAAAGCTTGCCAAGTATATAGACAAAATTTTATAAATGAGACTTTATTAAACTTACAAGAAGACTTAACTAATTATGGAGTTAATTTATCAATAGTTGATGATATACAAATTGCATTAGAAAAGTTAAGTAAACAGTATGAAATAAAGATATATTTTGATGAAGAAGTTGGAACATATGAAAAAGAGTTTGAAGATATTTTAAAAAAGTATAAACATAAAAGCTTTTTTAATCAAACCATGATTGAGCCATTTTATTTTGATTATAAAAAAAGCTTTAGTCATTTTAGAAAAAAAGCACAAAAACAAAAGATTTTAGCACCTTTAAAAAATCCAAGAAAAGTTAAATCAATAGAGTTTGAAACAAAGCAATTAGAAATAGTTGATCTAAAAATGCCAAACTTTGCAATAAAATTTAAAGCAGGTGAATCTGAAGCATTAAAAAGAGTTAAATACTATATGCAGTATATTCACTCTTATAAAAAAACAAGAAATGAAATGTTAGGTTTTGATAATTCAACAAAATTTTCAACATATTTAAGCATTGGTGCTATTAGTGCAAGAACTATTTATCATGAATTAAAGCAAGAAGAACAAAGAAGTTTTGAAAGTGAATCTTCTTATTGGATATATTTTGAATTATTGTGGAGAGATTTTTTTCATTTAGTTATGTATTATTCAAAAAATGCACTATTTTTAAAAAAAGCTTTGCAAGATAAAGATTATAATTTTAAAACAACTAAAAGTTTAATAAATAATTTTATTAATGCAAACACCCATATTGATATAATAGATGCAAGTATCGTGGAGTTAAAATCAACAGGTTGGTTAAGTAATAGAAATAGACAGCTTTTAGCAAACTATCTTATTAAAACTTTAGGGATAGATTTTAGAATTGTTGCAGCTTTTTTTGAAAGCTATTTAATTGATTATAATCCTGCTTCAAATTATGGAAATATTGCATATCAAGCATTTGTTGGAAATGATAAAACTTATAGAGTTTTTGATGTAATTAGGCAATCTAAACAATATAATGGAAGAGTTTATATAAATAAATGGCTAAATAAAGAAGAACAAGAGCCAAACTTTGATTATAAGAAAATGGCTGATGAGGTTAAACAAACAGTTTATTGTATTGAAAATAGTTCTCAATAACAACTTATAGTTAGATTATAAATACAAAAATAATTTTATTATAATAGGTTAATAATATAACTTTAAATTATATTATTAGTGTTTAAAAATAAATTTTAACTAAAAATATCCTTAAATTTATCTGCAACACAGTTGCATTTAAGTATAATTCGCGAAAATTTTTAGGATGTGTTATGGCAGGAAGAGTTTTAAATCAAAAACAAGTTGAAGAGATAAAAGTTTTATTAGTTCAAAATAAAGAAAAAATTGAAAAAACATTAAGAACTATGGATACAGAGCATGAGACATTAAATACTATGGATTTAAATGATGATGCAGACTTTGCAGCAGCTAGCAGAGATTACTCAACAGATATTCATATAAAACAACAACAACTAAAAGAGTTAGAATTAATTAACAAATCATTAAAGAAAATAGAAAAAGGCGAGTATACAGGACTTTGCGATATGTGTGATAGTGAGATTACAATAAAAAGATTAAGAGTTAAGCCCCATGCAAGATATTGTATTGATTGTAGAAGTTATATAGATAATGAAAATTAATTTGTAAAAGTTAATTTTACTATTAATATATAAAGCTTTTAATTATATTTCTTGTATATAATTATAAGATTACTTGTAGCTTAAGGGAGAAATAATGAATATAGAAAAAGAGAACTTTGAAATTTCAAGTGAGCCTATAACCAAAAGTGAAAAAAAATTAGTACAACAACAATTTAATACAAATGTAGCTTTCTATGTGCACTTAAAAGAGTATAATAGTGGTGTAAGAGAAGAGCTTATTAGAAGAATTGAAGAAGTATTTTTCTTTGCAAAAGGTATTGACTGGAAGTTTGATAGTTTTGGTATAGAAAAAGCAGGTTCTAGAGGAACTAATATTCTTGGGTATTTTATCTTTAGAAGTGCTGATGCGAAAAAATTACAAGACTTTTTTATACAAGAATTCAAAGATTATAATAATGCATTAAAAATTACTTGCTCTATTGCTAAATATGAAAAAGTAGATGAGAAGTTTTTTCAAATAGGAGTAGAATAAGTTTTAAGTAAAGAGAATAAACTCTTTACTTAAATTTATATGTACGAATAATTAAATAAGCAACTAATGAAATAGTTGCAATACTAGCTCCAATTGGCATAAATGTTTGTGTATGAAACATCAAAGCAATTGAAGAAATCAATGCTCCTAATCCAAACTGTAATACTCCAATAACAGATGATGCAACTCCAGCATTTTTAGAAAAATGCTCCATTGCGAGTGCTGTTGAATTACCAAAAATAAATGCCATCATACTCATATATGTAGCAATTAAAATAACTGTAGTAATAATTGATATTCCTTGAGCTAAAGTCATCAATAGTATCCCAGCAACTATTTGAATAATTATTGTATATTTAATCAATTCTAATTGTGTAAAATATTTTAAAAGCATCACATTTACTCTAATCATTGCCATTAATACCAAAAAGTTAATTCCAAAGAAAAATGGAAAATAATCAGTTGAGATATTAAAGTATTCAATATATATAAATGAAGATTTTGCAACTAAAATAAAAAAACCTGAAAAACAAATTGCTAAAGTAAGCATGGCTTTCATAGCCATTTTGTTTTTTAAGACAGCTTTGTATGATTCTATTACTTTTTGATTAGTATATGTAAAAGTTTCATTTAAATCTTTATAAACCCATAAAGCAACCAAAAGAGAGTATACACATAAAAATACAAATACTGCTTTCCATGAATAAAAATGTATTATAAATGAGCCAATTGCAGGAGCTGCAAGGGGAGCAATACTTCTTACTGTACCAATTAATGAAAATATCTTAGCAGCTTCTTTACCATGAAATAAATCCCTTACAACAGCATTTGCATTTACAACTACAAAGCCACCAAAAAATGCTTCAAAAAATCTAAATATCCATAATTCATATACTGATGAACTTAAAATTATTAAAAAACTAAAAAAACTAAATCCTATAAGGCCTATAATTGAAGATTTTCTTCTTCCAATTCTATCTGAAAAAGTTCCTCCAAAAATTTGACCAATTGAAAAACCTATTAAAAATATTGATAATGTTAATTCTATTTTTTCTATACTTACGTTAAAGTCAGTTGCTATTGTTGGTATTGATGGTATGTATGTATCTATTGCAATAGGTGCAACTGAAGATAAAACGGCTAATAAAATAATTAAATATATATGACCTATTGATTTTCTCAAAAATCCTCCTTGATAGTATTTGATACTTTATTTAAAAGTTCAAATAATTTATTTATTTCTTTTTCTTCTAAATTAGAGTTTATTCTTTTTCTAAACTCAATTACACAATTTTGACTTGCTTGAAGCACATCTTTGCCTTTTTGTGTAAGTTTAATTATATTTACTCTTTTATCTTTTATTTGACAATCTCTTATTATTAAACCTTTTTTTTCTAGTGAGTTTAATGATCTACAGATTGTAGTTTTATTTTTTCCTAAAATTGATGCAATTTTTGTTTGACTAACTTCATTATCATTACTTATTATTTCAAGTGTTGCTCTTTGTTCTGGGGCAATATCATATTGTGATAGTAATTGAACAAATTGATAATTTAGTCTATTTGCTGTTTGACTTATTTTAAAGCCAAGTGAGTTTTCAAGTTTATCATGCATTTTTAACTCCTTATGTTGCATTTGCAACTATTGCATATGCAACCTTTTAAAGAGTTTAAAGTTTTTTGTTAAGTATTATCAAATAGTTTTATTTGATAATACTTAAAATATCTAAAGGCTCTTTTACAATATACTTAGCACCATATTGTCTTAGTTCTTCCTCATCTCTAAATCCCCAAAGTACACCAATACTTATCATATTTGCATTGTTTGCAGTTTGCATATCTACTTTTGTATCTCCTACAAAATAAGTATCTTGGCAGAGCACATTAAAACTTTTTGCTATATTTATAGCAGCAGTTGGATCAGGTTTTTTAGGAATATGCTCTTTTTGTCCATGAACTTCAATTAAATTAAACTCTTTAAATATTTTTTCAACATAACCTTGAGTAAATTTATGAGGTTTATTTGATAAAACCCCTATGTTGAAATTTTGATTTTGAAGCTCTTGTAGTAATTCACAAACTCCTTCATAAGCTTTTGTATTAGAGTGTAAAGTAGTTTCATAAACTTCTTGAAATTTTTTACTAACTGTTTGTCTTAACTCTTCTGATGGATTTTTTAAAACATTATTTACTAATACATCAATTCCTCCACCTAAAAAGTAATTGTATTCCTCTATTTCATAACTTTTAAGATTTAACTCTTTTAACACTTCGTTCATACATAATGCAATATCTAATACAGAATCAATAAGTGTTCCATCTAAATCAAATATAATTGCTTTATTATTTTTCATAATTCTCTTACCTCATTGCTAAGTTCATTTATATCATTATCTTGAATTGGGAATTTATTTATTAAAGTTTTAGAGCATGAATTAATTGCTTTTAAATAGCCTTTTGATAGTTCATTGTTTTTAACATCTTTTATAAAATCATTTATAATATCTTCCCAATACTTATTGTCTATTTTTTCTCTTATGTGTTTATCTGTTATTATTTCAACATATTTTTCATCTATTGATACAAAAAACATTATACCTTGTTTTGTTTTTGTGTTTCTTATCCCAAGATTTCCAAACTCTTTATTTGCTTTATATGAAGCTTTTTGATGTTTATACTTTTTTGGAATAAAATATAAAATTAAATCTTCAAAATAATAAAAGAGACTATAAATAAGAGTAAAAACTACAAGCTGTAATTGAAAAAAAATAATAGTGTTTATACTAAAAAACAGTGCAATAATTGAAACTATTGTTGTAATTGCTAAAGCTGTTAATACTTTTTCATATTTATACATTGATGAGTTTTTAGTAATAACTGCTACTAATTCTACTGAACTTTTCTTTTCTAGATTCTCAATCTCTTGAGAAATTAACTTCTTTTCATTTTCATTTAAATACATTACCAACTCCCACTGGCTCCACCGCCACCAAAACTACCTCCACCGCCACTAAAGCTACTTGAAGAACTACCAAAACTTGAAGAACTGCTAAAACTTGATCCACTACTATAAGAAGAGCTATTTGTAAAAGAAGCGTTTTTAAATTTTATAAATAATGTAATAGATACAATTAGAAAAACTATAAAAAATACAATGCCACTACTTGTTATAAGTAGTGCAAAAATACCACTTAAAAAACCAAACAATAAAGAAAACCCTATTAATCTTATTATTCTTGGTAAGAAAACAAAAATAAATAGTGTAATAAATCCTAAAAACTCAAAAGGCAAAAGTGAGATAAAAGATTCATCTTTATAAGTTTGAGGTAAACTATTTTTTTTATATTCACCTTTTATACTTTTTATAATAGCTGTTACCCCTTTGGAAATTCCTTGATAGTAATTGCCTTTTTTAAATTCTGGTTTAATAGTATACTCTATTATTTCATGGGAAATTTTATCAGTTAACACACCCTCAAGACCATATCCAACTTCAATTCTTAATTTTCTATCGTCTAAAGAAACAAGTAGTAAAACACCATTGTTTTTATCTTTTTGACCAAGTTCCCAATATCTAGCAATTTGGTAACCATAATCTGCAATTTCATAACCATCAAGATTTTTTAAAGTTAAAATAACTATTTGATTTGATGTTTGATCTTCATGCATTTTTAATATAGTAGTTAAATTTTTTATTTGGGAAGTAGTTAATATTTGTGCATTATCAACTACTCTTCCTGTAAGAGAGGGAAAATTAGCTTGTGCCAATAAATTACTAGTAAAAATAAAAAATGCTAAGATAAAACAATAAATAAAGTTCTTCATTTAAAATTCTACTTTTGGTACTTCTTGTTCATTTGGTGTTGCTGTGAATGTTTGTTTTATCTTTGCTTCTGGATATAAAATTGCAGCAACAAACTTACCTGGATAAGTTCTAAGTTCTGTATTGTACTCTTTTACTGTTTGTATATAATCTCTTCTTGCAACAGAAATTCTATTTTCTGTTCCCTCAAGTTGTGATTGAAGAGCTAAGAAGTTTTTATTTGCTTTTAAATTAGGATATTTTTCCACTACTAACATAAGCTTTGAAAGAGCTGAACTTAGACTGCTTTGCGCTTTTTGAAACTGCTCAAATAGTTGTGGATTTGATAGCATATCTTCAGAAATATTAAGTTTTCCCACATTTGATCTTGCTTTTGTAACCTCTTGTAAAGTTGATTTTTCATGACTTGCATAAGCTTTTACAGTTGATACTAAGTTTGGAATTAAATCAGCTCTTCTTTTATATTGATTTTGTACTTGAGACCAAGATGCTTTTACATTCTCATCTAATCTTGGAATATTGTTAACATTTGTTGCAATTATTATAAAAACAGCTAATAAAATTACTCCAATTGCTATAAAAAATGATTTCATTTTAAACCTTCGTTTTTTTTAATTATGATATAGTATTTAAATTATTATTAATAAAGAATGAATATTTATGGCAAAGGAGAAAAATGAACTCTTGGAAACAAATAATTGATGATGAAATGAGTAAAGATTATTATAAAAAGTTAGAAGAGCAAATAGATAAAAGGTATAAAACAACAATAGTTTTTCCAGAAAAAAAGAGTATATTCAAAGCTTTTTCTCTAACAAATTTTGATGATTTAAGAGTTGTGATTTTAGGACAAGACCCATATCATGGAGAAAAACAAGCACAAGGTTTAGCTTTTTCAACTCCAAGTAATATTAAAAATCCTCCTTCAATGGTAAATATACTAAAAGAGATTTCACAAGATTTGCAAAAAGAATCAATTTGTAAAGATGGAGATTTAACTTCTTGGGCAAAACAAGGGGTATTGCTTTTAAATACAATTTTAACAGTTGAAAAATCAAAACCAAAATCACATCATAAATTAGGTTGGGAGATTTTTACAGATAATATTATCAAATATATAAATGAGAATTGTAAAGATGTCATATTTTTACTTTGGGGAGCACCTGCTATTTCAAAAAGTAAATTAATTGATGCTTCAAAACATCACATATTAACTGCTCCACACCCAAGCCCTTTATCTGCATATAGAGGCTTTTTTGGATGTAAGCACTTTAGTAAAACAAATGAAATATTAAAAAGTATAAATAAACAAGCTATTTCATGGTAAATATATAGCTATTATTTACTTAATTCTTCTAAGAATTTAGTATAGTTTCTTGTATGAATTCTATGTATTTGAAGATAAATATATGCAACAATTATTACATTTAAGTGAATTAAAGTCTCTTCAAAAGAAAAAATTAAAAAAAGTATAGCACCAATTGTTATAAGAATTGGGAATAGTAATCTAGTCAAGCCCTCAACTTTAAGAAGTTTTTCTTTGTACTCTTTTAAGTTTGAAGCAATATACTGTTTATCTTCTTTTGTTAGTTTGAACATATCTTTTCTTCTATCTATCTCTTTTAAAACATCTAACTTCTGTTTGTATTGAAAAACTTTTATGAATATAGCTAATACTATTATAATAGAAACTCCTGCTGAGAAAAGTTCTAGTGATAATTTCATTTCATTCATACACTCTCCTTAAAATTTATATTTATATAATACATAATTTTGGCTAAATTATAAAAGAATAAAGTATAATCAATACTTTAAATTTTAAAAAGGATAAAAAATAGATTTAGTATATATAATATTTATTAGTATTATGACAATACCAGTTACATACTATGCACTTGAGTTAATATTTTCAAATACACTTTATAAAAAACCAAATAAGAATATCAAAAAGGTAAAAGATAAAAAAAAGCTTTAACAATAATTTTTAATATTATTATGATATAATTAAATTTATTATTTTTATAAAGGGGAAATTATGAAAAAAATATTTTTAGGTTTGTTGTTATCTTTTGCTTTTATGTTAGCAAGTATGGATTTTAATACTGCAAGTAAACAAGAGTTAATGTCTATAAAAGGAATTGGTGAGAAAAAAGCTCAAGCAGTTATTGATTATAGAAAATCAAATAAAATAAATGATCTTAGTGATTTAAAAAAGATTAGAGGTTTTGGAGATAAACTTGTTTTAAAAATAAAAAATAGCAAGGAATATAATTCAAAATAAGATTCAAGTTATATAAAAGTAGTTTTACTTTTGTATAACTTTTATAATTTAAATAACTTGTGATAGAATAGTGTTTACATTAATTCACAAGGATACTTTTGAAAATATCAATAAATTCTAAATGCATATGTGGAAGTGATAAAAAATATAAAAAATGCTGTAAAGAGCTTCATGATGGGAAACCTGCAAAAACTGCATTGGAGCTAATGCGTTCAAGATATAGTGCTTTTGCTTTATGTAAAATTGACTATATTATTGATACTACTCATTTTAATAACCCTGAATTTACTCAAAATAGAAAAAGATGGCAAAACGATATTTTAAATTTTTGTTCTTATACTGATTTTCAAAATTGCGAAATTTTAGAAAGTATTGATGGTAAAGAAGAGAGTTTTGTTACATTTAAAGCTACTTTATATCAAAATAATCTAGATGCTTCCTTTACTGAAAAAAGTAGGTTCTTAAAAGTAGATGGCAAATGGTATTATGTAGATGGAATATTTTTATAAAAAGGAAATTAATTGAAAATACTTTTAGCCCCAGCTGAAACTAAAAACCCAAATGGAGATTCAAAACCATTTTGTGAAGAAAACTTTTTTTTAAAAGAACTATTTTCTAAAAGAGAAGAGATATTTGAACTTTATGAAAATCATATAAAAAGTTTAGATTTGCAAGAGTTGTCAAAATGGTTTGGATTAAAAAAAATTGAAGAAGTTAAAAGATATAAACAATCACTTAAAAATAAGCCAACAATGAAAGCTATTCAAAGATATGATGGAGTGGCTTTTGATGCATTAGCTTATGATAGTTTAGATAATAAGCAAAAAGCTTATATAGATGATAATGTAGTTTTATTTTCTAATCTTTTTGGTCCAATTAAAGCTTCTGATTTGATACCTGATTATAAATATAAACAAGGCGCAAAACTACCTAATATAAATGTAGAAAAGTTTTATTTAGAAAACTTTAGTTTAGCTCTTGATGATTATTTAGGTGAAGAGATAATAGATTTAAGAGCAGGCCATTATGAAAAATTTTATAAAGCTAAAAAAGCAAATGTATTAACTTTTAAATTTCTAAAAGATAATAAAGTAGTTAGTCATTGGGCAAAACACTATAGGGGTATTTTATTAAAGCATTTAGCAACTAATAACATAAGTTCAATTGCTGAATTTTTAGCTTCAAATATTGAGGGTTTAAAATTAGTTGAAATACAAGAGAAAAAGAATATTAAACTATTAGTTATGCAAATAGAGTAATCTTTATTTTCTATTGATAATTACTAAAAATGCAAGTGCTGAGAATATAGCACTATATAAAAATAGATTTGCTCCATATAGCCAACCTGCTATTAAAGCACCTAAAAAGCCTCCAAGTCCATATGCCACACCATACATGAATTGTTGCGCTAGTTTTTTATTTTCGTATAAAGAGTAAAGATATATTATTACAGCACTATGAAATAGTCCAAATGAAAAAGCATGAAAGCTTTGTGATAAGAATGTTATCATTAATGAATCAGGATATAAATATAATAATAACCATCTAAAAGTAGTTATAAGTAAACAAAATTTGATTATTTTTATAAGGTTTCTTTTTAATAAAGGTCCTTGAAAATAAAGCATTAAAATCTCACATATAACACCAAATGACCAAAGATATGATGTCATTTCTAGACTGATTCCATGTGCTGTTTCATAAATAGTAAAAAAGTTATAAAAACCACCAAAACTTATCTGCATTAAAAATAAGCATACCCAAAATGTCCAATGCTTAGAAAAAGAAAAATTTTCATATGTATCTTGATTTTGAGTTTCATGTGAAACGTCAAAACGAAGTAGTACTAAAGAGAATATAACCATCATACTTATTACAAATAGATAAAAATCCAATGCAACTTTTGGTTGTGTTAGGAATTTTGCTAATATTAAAGAAATTAACATAAATCCAATTGAGCCAAAAAGTCTTGATTTTCCATATTTATCTTTACCTAAATCTTTAATTGCCAATATTTCAAGATAAGGCAAAATTAGACTAAGACAAGCTCCTAAGATTGCATTGTTGAACATAAAAGCATAGAAGTTATTTAATGTAAAGTAAAAAAGTATTGCACAAAATATTGATGTAAATAAAGCAATTTTGAAAATAGTTTGATTTAAGTTTATATGTTTTAAAAATAAAAAAGGAGTTGCAAATCTCATCAAAGGAGCAAGAGCGAGTATAAAACCAATTTCAAGTGCATCATATCCTACATCTTGCAATACCTTTGGTAAAAATATAACATAAATACCAACTGCTGCAAAGTAAAAGAAATAAAATGCAGAGATACTAAAAAAAAGCATTTAGATTATTCATCAATTATAATTGTTCTTGATATTAAATCCTGAAAACTCTTTTTTTGTTTATGTAAAAAAGGTAAAAACATTAAAAAAACAGAAACTATTGAAACTAATGTTGCTATATATCTTAAGAGTGCTTGTAAAAATGTTATTTTCTTATTTTTTGAAGTTACAATTTTTAAAGAGTAAGCTTTCATTCCTGGTGTTTGTTGTTTCACATACCAAAAAAATAAAATTATAACTGCACTAATACCAAGAATCAGACTCCACCCATAAGCTCTATTTTGGGCAAAATCTTCTCCTCCATTTAAAACTAAATATATTACTAAGTAAGTAATAGGAGTAGTTATTAAAAAAGAATCAGTTATAAAGGATTTAAATCTAGAAAAAAGAGATGCACAAGGGTTTGAATTATCTTCTTTGATAATTGTTTCTTGTTTATTATTAGTTTTACTTTGTTTTACATCTCTCCATCTCATAAACTTAGTTTCCTCTACTTCCTGGCTTGTATGCTACACTTCCTTCTTTACACATTGGGCACTCTTCTGGAGAATACATCTCAAAAGTAAAATCTTCAAGTGCAAAAAGTGGTTTATCAAGTGGTAACTTACAGTTTTCTTTTGCTTCAATATTGCTTCCTTGTCTTGAACAAAAACCTCTATTTGCAAGAGCTGCATACGCAACAATATTTCCACCATTGTTTTCTATTTGTTTTGCTGCTTCAAGAGCTGAACCACCTGTTGTTATAATATCTTCACAGATAATATAATTTTCGCCCTCTTGTACCTCAAAACCTCTTCTAATAGTCATCTCTTTTTCAACACGTTCCGCAAAAATAAATCTTACATCAAGTGCAGTTGCTAATGCAAATCCTGCTATAAGGCCACCTAGTGCTGGAGAACATACTGCATCAACTTTGATTTTGCTATTTCTTATCTGTTTTGCTAAAGCTTCAGCTAAGATTTTTGCTGTTTTAGGGTCTTCTAAAACTTTTGCAGATTGTAAATAAAATTTAGAGTGGTTACCACTACTTAATTTAAAGTGACCTTCTAATAATGCTTGTGAGTCTTTATATATTTGTTCTACATTCATTCAATTATACCGTTAATATTTCTTGTTCTTTATTTTTAAATGTTTCATCTGCTTTTGTTACATATGAATCAGTAATTTTTTGAATTTCATCTAATGCTTTTTTATTTTCATCATCAGTTATTTCTTTATCTTTATGTAAAACTTTTACTTTATCATTTGCATGTTTTCTTACATTCCTAATTGCAACTTTTGCATTATCTGTCATACCTTTTGCTTGTTTTGCAGCTTCATGTCTTTGCTCAACAGTCATAGGAGGAAAATATAGTTTTACTGCTTCACCATCATTATTTGGATTTACTCCAATATTTGCTTCGTTAATTGCTTTTTCAATATCACTTACTAAGTTTTTTTCCCAAGGTGATATAACTATTGTTGTTGCATCTGGTGATAGTACAGAAGCAACTTGATTTAATTCAGTTGGTGTTCCATAATAACTAACTTTAATTCCATCTAATATTGAAGTTGATACTTTTCCCGTTCTTAAACTTTTGTAGTCTCTTCTTAAAGCTTCAATAGACTTTTCCATATGCTCTTTTGTTTCAGTATAAATTTCTTCTAACATTTTGTTCTCCTTTTAAATATTAATTTTTTATTATGATTTTATTTGCAACTGTAAAGTAATCAGGACTTAGTATTATTCTAGTCCTTGGATTTTTTAACTTAAGGTCTAATTTTATATCAATTATACCATCATTTACTTTTACATCTTGCCATCCAAAACCAGTAATATATAGTTTTATTGTTTTTATTTTTGAATCAACTTTTGCATGAACTCTTTTAAGCACACCATCTTTAGGATATTTTAATGGCTTTAGCCATTGAGCTTCTAAAGTTTTATATCTTAATTTTTGTTCTAAGTTAACTTTACCCACAAGAGCTATTCTATTTATGTCAAAAATATCAGAGTTTTTATTTACAGTTCCTATGCTTTGATTTAATATATAATCAAAATTAAACTCTTTTAATATATTTTTGATTTGCTCATTATATTCTCCATAAGGATATGCATATGATTTAGGTTTAAATCCTAGTTTTTTTTCAAATACTTCAAAAGATTTTTTTGTATCATTATAAACTTCTTGCTTTGAAATCTTAGTAAGATGTGGATGAGAATAAGAGTGTAAACCAATTTCTCCGTATTTAGAAGCATCTTTTAACTCATCCCAAGTCATAAAATCTCCATAGCCTTTCTTTGTTGCTTCAACATATACATATAAAGAAAATGGATAGTTGTATTTTTTGAAAATTGGCAAACCATTTTCATAAAAACTTTTATAAGAGTCATCAATAGTTAATGCTACCCAGTTATCTGGTATTTTCTCTTTATTTTTAACTTTTTCAATAATTTGTGATAGTTTTACAACTTCATACCCATTGTCTTTAAAATACGTAAACTCTTTTTCTAGTTCTTTAAGTGTTGTATTTGTACTTGCATGTTTACTATCACCAAATCTATGATAAACGAATACATGTGCGTTAGCACTTAAATAGTAGTAAGACATTATAAGAAGTAGTAGATATTTCATACTTCTACTTCTTATTTTTATTTAGTTGCAGGAACACTAGGTGCAGTAGGTGCAGCTGGTGCTGACTGTTCATTTTTTTGTTCTGGTTTGTTAGGAATTAAAGTGTTGATTTTTACATTATCAATAGCACTTTTATTTCTTTGTTCATTGTACATATACCCAAGAACTAAGGTATTAATAACAAAAATTAATCCTATTGCCATTGTGGCTTTTGATAAAAAACTACCAGGTCCTTTTGCACCAAATAGTGAATCGTTACTTCCACTATAAGCACCAAGTCCAATACTAGAGCTTTTTTGAAGTAAAATTGTTATTGTTAATATAATAGCTAATACAAATTGAACTATTAATAGTGTAGAGGTCATATTTGTTGTCCTTTTTTAAAAATGCTGTTTATTTTATCTAAAACTTATTAAGATATAGCTAAAATGCAAAAAAATCTAAATAATAAACTTTAAAAGAGATAAAATTTTATATGTCTGTACAAAATGAATTTACAAAACATGCAAAAAATTACAATAACAATAATATTATTCAACAAATCATTGCAAAAGCATTAATTAGAGATATAAACAGTATGCCTAAAACTATTTTAGAGTTAGGTTGTGGTTCAGGACAAGTTTACAAAAATATTGATTGGGAAGTGGATTTTTACTGTGCAATTGATTTTGCTTCTTCAATGTGCAAGCTTCATCCACGAAATAAAAAAGTAAAAGTTGAGTGTTTTGATTTTGATAGTGATGAATTTTTTGATTTTTTAGAAAATCAAAAGTTTGATACAGTTGTATCTGCATCTGCTTTACAATGGTCAAAAAATCTACCAAAGCTTGTATCAAAACTTGCAGAATCTACAAATAGTATAAATGCAGTACTTTTTACTTCAAATACATTTAAAAGTATTCAAAATATAACAAATAAAAAATCACCAATATTAAATGAAGATAGTATAAAAAAAGCATTTTTAAATAGTTTTGATTGTGAATTTGAGAAATATACTTATAATTTAGAGTTTGATAATAAAAAAGAGATGTTTGATTATATTAAAAACTCAGGAGTAAGTGGAGATAGTTCTTTAAACTTTAAAGATGCAAAAAAACTATATAAAGAGTATAATTTAAACTATTTAGAGTTTGAAGTAATATTTGTTAGAACAATCTCTAAATCATAAAGTTCATATCTAATATATTTAAAATTTTCACTATCTTTACTAGAAGTTAGTTTACAAAACTCTTCTAATACTCTAGCGCTCTCTTGTGCACGCTTAAAATTTGCAATAAGTATTGATTCTAGATTCTTTCTATTTTGTTCACTGTTTGTTGATTTTTTTAAAACATCATTTTTAATATCACGAGATTGAAGTAAATCTTTGTAATTATCAATTCTACTTTGATGTCTTAACTCTTTTAATTTAGAAGCAGTTATTTTATCATCATAGATATATCGAAAGATATCTTCTACAACTCTAATACCCTCTCTTAATCTATTTAAATTAGCATCAATAAGTCTTAAGTTATTTTTTTTCATAGTTTATATTATAGTAGTGAAATACTAACTCCAAAAGGAGTTAGTATTATTTAGTCATCACTATTCATAATACCTAAAATCTGTAGTAAAGATATAAACAGATTAAAGAAATCTAAATATAGTGACAATGCAGCTTCAACAGGTGAATCATATCCACCTCTTATGATATTTTGTGTATCATAAAGAATGAAAGCTGAGAAAAGAAGTGCTCCTGCACTTGCAATTACTAATTGAAACATTGATGATTGAATGAAGATATTTGAAATACCAGCAACAATCATTATAATTAATGCAATAAATAAAAATTTACCTATTGAAGAGAAATCTCTTCTTGTTGTCATTGCAAACATTGAAATCCCACCAAAAGCTACAGCTGTCATTAAAAATGCTTGACCAACAATTGATGCACCACCTGGCATTGCAAATATTGCAGACAATAATGGAGCAATTGTTAACCCAGTAATAAATGTAAATGCAAATAATACTGCTAAGTTTACACCTGGTGTGTGTTTAACTCTAGGAATAACAAAGAATA
Source organism: Malaciobacter canalis (assembly GCF_008000835.1). GTDB lineage: Bacteria > Campylobacterota > Campylobacteria > Campylobacterales > Arcobacteraceae > Malaciobacter > Malaciobacter canalis. Next base: position 2,790,784 of record NZ_CP042812.1, on the reverse strand, counting down.
TTAATCCTAATTCAATTGCAAATAATATCCACATAACTGGTCCTGCAATTATTGAAACTATATCAAGTCCAATATATGCTCCAGCAGTTGCTGCTAAAAGTGATCCCGCAAATAATTGATATGTAGCTTTTAAAAAGCTCATAATCTCAACTCTTGATGAGTCTTGAGCTGTATTTTTTTGAGATTGTTCTAGATAATCTCTATTATACATCTTTAATCCTTTGTTTAATTCTTATATTATATAGTAATGAAATTCTAATATGTTATGCTTAATATTATCTTTAAGTAACATACTATTACATTACACTATTGATATAATACATAATAAATGTAAATGAAATATTAACAATTAAATACAAATAGAATTAATTTATTATAAAAAACCCCATAAAATATAGAGAAGAGAGTAAAGAAGAAAGTATTTTCCAAAATTTAAGCCTGCATTAAGTTTGAACCCTTGACAAAGGGGCAAGATTTGTCTATAATTCCCGTCCAAATTCGCTGAGGCAAACAAGAGATTGAGAGCTAAAGATGAGATTGAGTTCTTTAACACAAAGTAAGTTTGTAAGAGAAGTAACTTTTATAAACTGAATATATATATGACAAAAAAATAAGAAGAATACAAATTCTTCGTCTATAATATCATACATAAAGTATGATAAAACAATGAGTAATTAATTTTGTATAGAAATACATAATTAGTCAGAGAACAAACACTTTATGGAGAGTTTGATCCTGGCTCAGAGTGAACGCTGGCGGCGTGCTTAACACATGCAAGTCGAACGAGAACGGGATTAGCTTGCTAATCTGTCAGCTAAGTGGCGCACGGGTGAGTAATATATAGGTAACGTGCCTTCAAGAGGGGGATAACAGATGGAAACGTCTGCTAAAACCCCATATGCCTTTAATGCGAAAGTATGCAAGGGAAATATTTATAGCTTGAAGATCGGCCTGTACAGTATCAGATAGTTGGTGAGGTAATAGCTCACCAAGTCAATGACGCTTAACTGGTTTGAGAGGATGATCAGTCACACTGGAACTGAGACACGGTCCAGACTCCTACGGGAGGCAGCAGTGGGGAATATTGCACAATGGGGGAAACCCTGATGCAGCAACGCCGCGTGGAGGATGACACATTTCGGTGCGTAAACTCCTTTTATATAAGAAGATAATGACGGTATTATATGAATAAGCACCGGCTAACTCCGTGCCAGCAGCCGCGGTAATACGGAGGGTGCAAGCGTTACTCGGAATCACTGGGCGTAAAGAGCGTGTAGGCGGATAGATAAGTCAGAAGTGAAATCCAATAGCTTAACTATTGAACTGCTTTTGAAACTGTCTATCTAGAGTATGGGAGAGGTAGATGGAATTTCTGGTGTAGGGGTAAAATCCGTAGAGATCAGAAGGAATACCGATTGCGAAGGCGATCTACTGGAACATAACTGACGCTGAGACGCGAAAGCGTGGGGAGCAAACAGGATTAGATACCCTGGTAGTCCACGCCCTAAACGATGTACACTAGTTGTTGCTATGCTCGACATAGCAGTAATGCAGTTAACACATTAAGTGTACCGCCTGGGGAGTACGGTCGCAAGATTAAAACTCAAAGGAATAGACGGGGACCCGCACAAGCGGTGGAGCATGTGGTTTAATTCGACGATACGCGAAGAACCTTACCTGGTCTTGACATAGTAAGAACCATTTAGAGATAGATGGGTGTCTGCTTGCAGAAACTTATATACAGGTGCTGCACGGCTGTCGTCAGCTCGTGTCGTGAGATGTTGGGTTAAGTCCCGCAACGAGCGCAACCCTCGTCATTAGTTGCTAACACTTCGGGTGAGAACTCTAATGAGACTGCCTACGCAAGTAGGAGGAAGGTGAGGACGACGTCAAGTCATCATGGCCCTTACGACCAGGGCTACACACGTGCTACAATGGGGTATACAAAGAGCAGCGATACAGTGATGTGGAGCAAATCTAAAAAATACCTCCCAGTTCGGATTGTAGTCTGCAACTCGACTACATGAAGTTGGAATCGCTAGTAATCGTAGATCAGCAATGCTACGGTGAATACGTTCCCGGGTCTTGTACTCACCGCCCGTCACACCATGGGAGTTGATTTCACTCGAAGCGGGGATGCTAAGATAGCTACCCTCCACAGTGGAATTAGCGACTGGGGTGAAGTCGTAACAAGGTAACCGTAGGAGAACCTGCGGTTGGATCACCTCCTTTCAGAGAAAAGATTAAGAGAGTCAAAACTCTTAATCAAAGTCAATATATATTCAGTTTATAAAGGTTATTTAAAAGATAGGTGAGAGGGCCTATAGCTCAGCTGGCTAGAGCGCTCGACTGATAATCGTGAGGTCCCAGGTTCAAGTCCTGGTAGGCCCACCATGATTAAATAATCTTAAAAGAAGAGATTAAAAAGTTGGGGAATTAGCTCAGCTGGGAGAGCGCCTGCCTTGCACGCAGGAGGTCAGCGGTTCGATCCCGCTATTCTCCACCAACAAACAAGAAGAAGTTAAATATAAGTTCAATAAATATTGGATTTATATTTAATTTTTTCAGAGATGAGAAGATTAAAGAAGTTATTTAAAAATATAATGTTAAAGTCAAAAATTTTTCTAAGAAAAGAAAGCAATTTCAAGAAAGAAAAGAAGAACACAACTATTTTATTAAATTTAATAAGATAGTAGCCAAGGAATAATTATCAAAAAAGGTTAGAGTAAGATCTAATTAAAAAAATAAGCTATTAAGGGCTAATGGTGGATGCCTAGACTGTAAGAGGCGAAGAAGGACGTACTAGACTGCGAAAAGTCACGAGGAGCTGTCAAGAAGCATTGATTCGTGAATATCCGAATGGGACAACCCAATATATAGAGATATATATTACCCAGAAATGGGGGCTAACGTGGTGAAGTGAAACATCTCAGTAACCATAGGAAGAGAAATCAAAAGAGATTCCCAAAGTAGCGGCGAGCGAAATGGGAGAAGGGCAAACCCTATGCTTGCATAGGGGGTTGAAGGACCATAATATGAGACTAAAGATAATAGTAGAAATATCTGGAAAGGTATAGCAAAGAGGGTGAAACTCCTGTATACGAAATTATCAATAGCTCTAATGGTATCCTGAGTAGGACGGAACACGTGATATTTTGTCTGAATCCGGGGGGACCACCCTCCAACCCTAAATACTACTTACAGATCGATAGTGAACAAGTACCGTGAGGGAAAGGTGAAAAGTACTCCAGCGAGGAGAGTGAAATAGAACCTGAAACCATTAGCTTACAATCATTCAGAGCCCTATGTGAATTTATTCACAGGGTGATGGACTGCCTTTTGCATAATGAGCCTGCGAGTTGTGGTATCTGGCAAGGTTAAGTCAAGTACGAAGCCGTAGCGAAAGCGAGTCTTAAAAGGCGAATTAGTCAGATGCTGCAGACCCGAAACGAAGTGATCTATCCATGGGCAGGTTGAAGCTGGTGTAAGAGCCAGTGGAGGACCGAACCGATGGGCGTTGAAAAGCCCCCGGATGACCTGTGGATAGGGGTGAAAGGCCAATCAAACTTCGTGATAGCTGGTTCTCTCCGAAATATATTTAGGTATAGCCTCTAGTAGTAGCATGTAGGGGTAGAGCACTGAATGGGCTAGGGCTGCTTACCGCGGTACCAAACCCTATCAAACTTCGAATACTACATGTGTAAGCTAGGGAGTCAGGCGTAGGGTGATAAAATCCTATGTCGAGAGGGGAACAACCCAGACTAACAGCTAAGGTCCCAAAGTTACATCTAAGTGGAAAACGATGTGGAGTTACTGTGACAACCAGGAGGTTGGCTTAGAAGCAGCCATCCTTTAAAGAAAGCGTAACAGCTCACTGGTCTAGTGATTCTGCGCGGAAAATATAACGGGGCTAAGATGTACACCGAAGCTTTAGATTCATAATTTATTATGAGTGGTAGGAGAGCGTTCTATTCAGCGTCGAAGCTGTACCGGTAAGGAGCAGTGGAGCGGATAGAAGTGAGCATGCAGGCATGAGTAGCGATAATTAAGGTGAGAATCCTTAACGCCGAAAACCCAAGGTTTCCTACGCGATGCTCGTCATCGTAGGGTTAGTCGGGTCCTAAGTCGAGTCCGAAAGGGGTAGACGATGGGAAATTGGTTAATATTCCAATACCAACAATTAAGCGCGATGTGGGGACGCATAGAGTTAATCGAGCTCACTGATGGAATAGTGGGTCGAAGGACGTAGGTTGTAATTTAGGTAAATCCGGATTACAAGAGACCGAGATCTGATAGGCTGAACAATCTCTTCGGAGAGCGTTTAGAATCGATGATACTGTCGTGCCAAGAAAAGCCACTAAGTATATTAATTGTTGCCCGTACCGTAAACCGACACAGGTAGGTGGGATGAGTATTCTAAGGCGCGTGGAAGAACCCTGGTTAAGGAACTCTGCAAACTAGCACCGTATCTTCGGTATAAGGTGTGCCTACTTTGGTATAGAGATTTACTCTCAAAAGCCTAAGAGGTTGCAACAAAGAGTCCCTCCCGACTGTTTACCAAAAACACAGCACTTTGCTAACACGTAAGTGGATGTATAAGGTGTGACGCCTGCCCGGTGCTCGAAGGTTAATTGATGATGTAAGCGTAAGCGAAGCATTTGATCGAAGCCCGAGTAAACGGCGGCCGTAACTATAACGGTCCTAAGGTAGCGAAATTCCTTGTCGGTTAAATACCGACCTGCATGAATGGCGTAACGAGATGGGAGCTGTCTCAACCAGGGATCCAGTGAAATTGTAGTGGAGGTGAAAATTCCTCCTACCCGCGGAAAGACGGAAAGACCCCGTGCACCTTTACTACAGCTTGACACTGTAGCTTGGATATTCATGTGCAGGATAGGTGGGAGGCTTTGATTACTAGACGCAAGTAGAGTATGAGCCATCCTTGAGATACCACCCTTGAATATTTGAGTTACTAACTGCGTACAATAAACTTGTATCAGGACAATGTCTGGTGGGTAGTTTGACTGGGGCGGTCGCCTCCTAAAAAGTAACGGAGGCTTACAAAGGTTAGTTCAAGGCGGATGGAAATCGCCTGATGAGTATAATGGCATAAACTAGCTTGACTGTGAGAGAGACAACTCGAGCAGAGACGAAAGTCGGTCATAGTGATCCGGTGGTTCTGAGTGGAAGGGCCATCGCTCAAAGGATAAAAGGTACGCCGGGGATAACAGGCTGATCTCCCCCAAGAGCTCACATCGACGGGGAGGTTTGGCACCTCGATGTCGGCTCATCGCATCCTGGGGCTGGAGCAGGTCCCAAGGGTATGGCTGTTCGCCATTTAAAGCGGTACGCGAGCTGGGTTCAGAACGTCGTGAGACAGTTCGGTCCCTATCTTCCGTGGGCGTAGGAAAGTTGAGAAGATTTGTCCCTAGTACGAGAGGACCGGGATGAACGTACCACTGGTGTACCAATTGTTCTGCCAAGAGCATCGTTGGGTAGCTACGTACGGATGAGATAAGAGCTGAAAGCATCTAAGCTCGAAGCCAACTTCAAGATGAACTTTCCCTGAAGATCCCAGTAAGACTAACTGGTTGATAGGCTAGATGTGTAAGCATAGAGATATGTTTAGCTGACTAGTACTAATAGATCGTTCGGCTTATTATTATACTTGGTTTACTATCTTATTAAGTTTACTAAAGTTGTGTTCAAAGAGACTTTAACATTAATATACTCAAAATATGAGTATAGAGTGAATAATAAAATTCATTGTATACTCATATTGCTGGTGGATATAGCGAAGTGGAAATACCCAGATCCATACCGAACCTGGAAGTCAAGCACTTCTGCGCTGATAATACTGCACCTTTCAGGTGTGGAAACGTAGGCCTCTGCCAGCTCTTGAGTTTTTACAAGCCCTTATCTATTTTAACTTATTTAAGTTATCTTAGTTATGGGCTTTTTTTTTAGTCTTTACTTTATTTACTTTTACTTTTTTATACTTTTTTTCTTGTTTTACTTTATTTGTTTTTTGCTATACTATTATTAATTTATAATAGAGGTTGCTTTTTGAAAAATGATTTTTTAAATCTTTTAGATAATATAAATGATAAACAAATAGATATTGTTGATAAACTTAGTTTAATTGTTAATTTTATTAGACCGAGAAATTTTAATGAAATAGAAGATAGTTTACATAAAATAGATATGATTGTAGATTTTTTTAAAAAAAGTGATAATCTTGCTTTATCTATTTCAAATGAAATAAATTTATTGCTAATAGAATCAAAAGTCTCTACAAATATTGTTAATTTAGGCATTCTTTCTAAAAATGGCTTCAGTTATGAAATAAAAAATAGATTTTATAATAAATTTTTACCTAATCCTCCTAAAAAGGGAGATTTTAGATATATTTTTGCAACTTTGTTTAATAAAAAAAGTGATTATATATGGGTAGATAAAATAAATAATGAAAAATGGACAGAGTTTTTCTCTTCTATATTAATAAGTCATAAGTATACTGGGAAACTCAAAAACCATATTTATTGGGAACTAATTTATGCAGCAGAGATTTTATCTATTTGGATTGCATCAGAAGAGTTTGATGAGAATTTTCTCCGTTTAGATAAAAAACTTTTAAATAGAGACTCTGTTTTTATTTCATTGCAAAGGGATTTAAGTGATTTAATACATAAATTACAGCTTGATAATGTTGATATAAGTTCTATAAAAAAAGACTTTGAACATTTAGATGTATTAATTGAACAATGCAATAAACAAGTTTTGGTATTTAAAAAGAAATCCATTAATCATGGTATCTCAATTGATTTAACATATGAATTGGAAAGATTAACACAAATAATAAAAAGACTGGATTATATTTTAGGTTTAATAAAAAGTTTTGATACAAAAAAGTTTCACATCTCTTTGGTAGAATTATTTAAAGAGTCTATACGAAAAAATGCAACAAAAAACTCATTATATGAGCTTTATGAACAAAGTATTAAGATTATATCAAAAAGTATTACAAATAATACAAGTGAGCATGGAGAGCATTATATTGCAAGTAATGTTAAAGATTATATAAAAATGTTTTTAAATGCAAGTGGTGCTGGAATTATTATTGCAATAATGGCATTAATTAAAATAAACATTATGCAAAGTAATTTCTCTTATGGTATGGAAACACTCTTTGCAAGTTTAAATTATGGTTTTGGATTTGTGATTATACATTTATTTGGCTTTACTGTTGCAACAAAGCAACCTGCAATGACTGCATCCACTTTTGCAGAAGCTATTGATAAAGATGATGGAAGAAAGGCAAATCAAAAGAAACTTATATTACTTACTTTTCAAGTAATTCGTTCACAGTTTGCAGCAGTGGCTGGAAATGTAACTTTTGCTCTATTGTTAGCATTTCTTTTATCTTTTTATTTTATTAGTAATAATAGTGTGATTTTAAATACAAGTGAGGTTGAGTACTACTTAGATGGTTTAAAACCTTTTTCTGCTTTTTTCTTTGCTGCAATTGCTGGAGTTTGGCTTTTTTGTTCAGGATTAATTTCTGGATATTTTGATAATCGTGCTGATTTATTGGAGCTAAAATCTAGGTATTATCATCACCCTTTACTTAAAAAATTACTAAAAAAAGAGATAAGAGAAAGATTTGCTAATTATTTACATGATCACCATGGTGCAATAGTAGGAAACTTTTTCTTTGGTGTTCTTTTAGGAGTTACACCTTTTCTTGGTTATTTATTAAATTTACCATTAGATATTCGTCATGTGGCTTTTTCTACTGCATATTTAGGATATGCTTCAATGCATATTGATATTTCAATAGGTGAGTTTTTATTCTATTTTATTTGTGTACTAATGATTGGATTTGTAAATTTAACTATTAGTTTTTCTTTGGCTTTAAAAGTATCTTTACTTTCAAGAGAGGCATATTTTGGTAATTTATTCTCTTTTTTAAAGTTACTACTTATTGAAATACTTAAAAAACCACACCATTTGATTTTTCCTATTAAAGACAAAAAAACTAAGTCCTGAGTTTTTTGTCTTTATAAAAAGTATTTGAGATATGTGACTTTAAATAGATATTTATTAATCCCACACAAAGGCTTAAGATTGCAGGAGCAATAATAATCCCCCATCCTCCAAATACACCAATACCAGCAAGCATTGCTAATAATATAAATAGTTCAGTTAATGAGTAGTGTAATGAAAACTTTTTATTAATATACTTCATAAAAACAAGGCGTAAAAGATTATCAATTAGTCCAGACATAATAATTATTGTAAATAAAACAATTATAATTGAAAAAAGATAGTTTTGATTAAGTAACTCAACAATTGCAATAGGAAAAGCAATTAAATATGTTCCTACAATAGGTATAGCTGTCATAAAACCAGCTGCCATACCAAAGTAAAAAGCATCATAATCTGTAGTCATGTATAAAAATAATCCAAATGCTATACCTTGTGTAATCATACTAAATATTGTTCCAAAAAATACTGATGAAATTGTATTGCTTAATTCGTCAAATAGTGTTCTTTTGAACTCTTTTATCATTGGAAGTAATTTAGTTACTAATATAAAAAGTTTATATCCATAAATATTAAAAAGAAAATAAAAAAATAAAATCAAAAAGAATTGATATATTATGCCATTGATTTTCCAAAAAAACTGAGCAATATTATTTAAAAGTGATTTAACCATGGTTATATCTACATTTAATATGTCAAACTCACCTAATAATGCATTGATAGATTCTTGAAAAATATCAAAGGGTTCAGGAAGGCTTTTTAAATATCCAACTAGATTTTTTATATATTGCATAGATTGATCTGCATTAATACTAGGAATAAATTGATATGAAAGCCCTACAAAGTAAATAAGAGGTAAAAATACAAATAAGAATAAGCACAATGTTAAAAAAATCGAGATTAGACTTTTTTTATAACTAAGATTTAACTTTTTCATTAGCATATCATAAATAGGGCGTGTAGCAATTGCCAAGATTCCTCCAACTACAATTCCCATTAAATAGTTTTGAAAAATATATCCAATGAAAAAGAAGCTTGCAATTAATCCAAATAATATAAAGTTTTTTGATATCATAAATCTATCCATTAGTTTTTCTTTTAGTATATACATATGTCTCTTAAATTAGCTTAATAGCTACAATTTTTTTTATCTTATAAAGATTTAGTTTTAATTTATTTAATTATTACATTTTTATAAGCTTTATATTATATAATCTTTTTTTACATTTTAAGGATTATAAATATATGTTAGGCAAACAGTTCCAACTTCGTAAAATTAATTTTTCAATTAAACATGCAGTCAGTAGATTTTTTATATCTTTTGTATTGTCATTTTTAATAGCTTATGTCCCCTCATATGAAGCATTAAGTAGTGAAGCATGTTCAATGCTATTTATCTTGTCTTTTTCCGCTTTTTTATGGATGACAGGAGCAATACCATCATTTGCAGTATCTTTTTTGATTATAGCTTTAGAAATACTTTTATTAGGATATCCTGATTTAAATTTTGATTCTAATTCAAAAGAGTGGTTGTATTATTTAAAACCTTGGTCTTCACCTTTAATATTTTTATTTTTGGCTGGATTTATTTTAGCAATTGCAGCAAGTAAAACAAAACTTGATTTGTGGCTTGCAAAAAAAGTATTATTTTTCTTTGGTAACTCTCCTAATAATATATTAACAGGATTGATGCTTACTACATTTGTTTTATCTATGTTTATTTCAAACACTGCAACAGCAGCTATGATGATGACTATGCTTGTACCAATACTAAAAAATATGAAAGAGAGTAATCCTTTTCAAAAAGGAATTATATTAGCTGTTGTAGTTGCAGCAAATCTTGGAGGTATGGGCACGATTATAGGTACACCTCCAAATGCAATTGCTGTTGGTATATTAGGTGATAATGCACCATCCTTTTTAGAATGGATGATTATGGCTTTGCCTCCTGGGATATTAATTCTTTTGATTCTTAGGTGGGTGATTTTGAAAAAGTATACATCAACAGAAAAAATAATTAATATCGATAAAATAAAAAAAATACCTCATTATGATGACTCTACAACAGATTTTTCTAAAATACCAACAATCCCTAGTTGGAAAAAAAGCTTAGTAATTTTAGTATTTATAATTACAATTTTATTATGGTTAACTGGTCCTTTACATCTTGTTCCTACTACTGTTGTTGCTTTGTTCCCAATTGTGATTTTTACTATTTTTGGAATTATCACAAGTGATGATATTAAAGAGATTCGTTGGGATGTGATTATTTTAATTATTGGTGGATTAGCCTTGGGCTCTGGTGTAGTTAAAACTGGGCTTGATGAATGGCTAGGATTGCAAATAAATTTACAAAATTTAAATCTTTTTTTAATTGTTTGTTTATTCTCAATGATAGTAATTTGGGTTTCTAATTTTATGAGTAACACAGCTGCAACAAATATTATGCTTCCATTGATTGTGGCTTTAGTTAGTTCAATGGGAGAAAGTATAGTATCTTATGTGGTTATTTCAGTTGCATTATGTGCTTCTTGTGCTATGGTACTTCCAGTATCAACTCCACCAAATGCCATAGCTTTTTCAACTGGAAAATTAAATGCAAAAGATTTTATGTTTATAGGCTTAGTTGCTGCTATTGTAGGACCAGTTTTTATATTATCTTTACTTAGTTTTTATGCATAAAAAAAGGCCAGTTAAAATAACTGACCTTTTTATTTGGAAATAGCGAAATACTACAGTCTAGATTCGTATCTTCTAAGCATGTATAATCTCTTAAGCATTTTCTTTCTAGCGTTAATTTTTTGTTTTTTTCTGATCTCTGTCATTGGTTCAAAAAATCTTCTAGCTCTAGTTTCAGTAACAATAAGATTTCTATCACATTGTTTCTTAAACCTTCTGTATGCTTCGTCAAATGATTCACTATCTTTAACTTTAATGCCTGGCACTAAAATCACCCACTTTCTTTTTAAATTTTGAACCGTGATTATATTTAAAGTTTACTTAATTCCTATTTAATTAATTTAAGATATAATCGTAAATTAAAAAAAAGAGGCTAATATTTTGAACTTAACACATTTAGATGATAAAAATAGACCTAAAATGGTAGATGTATCAAATAAAAATGATACTACAAGAGTTGCTATTGCTTCTGGACAAATTTCTATGAGTCAAGAAGCTTTTGATGCAATAATACAAAATAGTACAAAAAAAGGTCCAGTATTACAAACTGCAGTAGTTGCAGCTATTCAAGGAGTAAAGAAGACATCGGATTTAATTCCTATGTGTCATCCTTTACTTTTAAGTGGAATAAATTGTGATATTGAAGAAGTTCCAACATTACCTGGATTTAAATTATATGTAACAGCAAAGCTTACAGGTCAAACAGGTGTTGAGATGGAAGCTTTAACAGGTGTTAGTGTAGGCTTATTAACTATTTATGATATGGTAAAAGCTATTGATAAATCAATGATTATTTCAAATGTACAACTTGAACATAAAAGTGGTGGTAAAAGTGGTGTTTTTGAAAGAGATAATTTATAATAGGAGATACATTTGATTGATTTAAGTAAAGAGACATTAAAGCTTAACTATCCGTGTAATTGGATATATAAATTAGTATGTCATCACGATAAAGATATCAAAGAAATTATGCAAGATGTTTTGCAAGATAGAGAGCATAGTGTAAAACAATCAAAAGTTAGTAGCAAGGGTAAATACAAAAGCTATGCTCTTGAGTTATTAGTTCACAATGAAGATGATAGAAAAGAACTTTATAGACTTTTAGGTGAACATAAACATATAAAAATGATAGTGTAATTATTATGAATAGAAGAAGCTTTTTAAACACTTGTAAAATAGCTGCATTTAGTTCAGTTGCTTATCCTATAGTATCAAGTGCAAGTAAAGATTTTGCAGTTGATTCTTTAGTTCTTGCAGATTCAGTTATTAAAAAAAGTGATCTATTTATAGAAAATAGTGACTTTGCACAATTTGAATCAGTTAGAAAAAAACTTTATCAAGTGCAAAGACATGTTGGATATGGGAACTTTAATATAATAAGTTTTGATTTGATGTTAAAATATGCAAAATATGCAAATAATATTGAAAGTTTTACTCAAAAAGAGCTAGACTTTTTAGAAAAAATTTTTTATATAAATCCAACTCCTTACGGCTTTTATGGAAAAAAAGTTTCAGAAAAAATCACAGATACTATTAATAATAATGATGTTGTAAAAGTTTCTGGTACAGGGCATTACTTATTTAAAGGTAAGCCTGAAAAAACTTATAATGAATTAAGAAAAGATATTGGAGATACTCTTACATTAACTTCTGGTGTAAGAAGTATCGTAAAGCAAATGAAACTCTATCTTGATAAAATAGAAAGAAGTGATGGCAATATTACCAAAGCCTCAAAATCACTAGCTCCACCTGCATATACTTATCATTCAATTGCAGATTTTGATGTAGGGAAAAAAGGTCTAGGTTATGATAATTTTACTGCAAGATTTGCCTTAACAAAAGAGTTTTCTCAAATGAGAAAACTTAAATATATAGAAATGAGATATACAATAAATAATAAGGATGGAGTAAGATATGAACCTTGGCATATTAAGGTTATTTAGTTTAATTTTAGTATTTACATCACTAGTAAGTGCTAATACTAAAGAGTTTGATTTTACTTTAATAAAAAAAGGTCAAGAAAATCAAAATACTTTTCTTATTATTGGAGGAATACAAGGAGATGAGCCAGGTGGTTTTATGGCTGCTTCTTTAATCGCTACTCATTATGAGATAAAAAAAGGTTCTGTTTGGATAGTTCCTAATTTAAACTTTTATTCAATCATTAAAAGAAGTAGAGGACCTTTTGGGGATATGAATAGAAAGTTTTCAAATCTATCACAAAATGATCCAGACTTTAGTGCTGTACAAAGAATAAAAGATTATATCACTGATAATAAAGTAAAGTTGATTTTAAATCTTCATGATGGAAGTGGTTTTTATAGAAAAAAGGATATAAATAATAACTACTCTCAAAATAAATGGGGACAAAGTTCAATTATAGATCAAGAAAAATTAAATGCATCCAATTATGGCAATTTAGAAGAGATATCAAATGAAGTTTGTAATCATGTAAATAGTAATTTGATTAGAAAAAGAGATATTTACCATGTAAAAAATACGAAAACAAGACTTGGTGATAAGCAAATGGAAAAAACTCTTACATATTTTGCTATAAATAAAGGTAAAGCAGCTTTTGGAAATGAAGCAAGTAAAAACCTTCCTTTGCATGAAAGAACATATTATCATCTTCTAGCAATAGAAAAATATATGGATATTATGGGAATAGAGTATAAAAGATCTTTTAATTTAAAACCACTAGAATTAAAAAATGTGATTGATAATGATATCTCTATCTCTTTTTATAACAATAAAATTCATCTTCCCTTAGCTAATATTAGAGATTTTGTAGGATATTTTCCAACAAGCAAAGAAGAGATACAAAATTTTAAAGTAAGCAACCCTTTGATGACTGTGATAAAAAAAGAAAATTTATATAGTATTCGTTATGGTAATAGAAGGGTTGCTAGACTATTACCTGATTATTTTGATATTGAAAAAGATACAAAAAGTACCAATATGATTGTTGATGGAAAAGAGTTAAAAGTAGATATGGGCTCAGTTATAAATGTAGAAAATAACTTCTTAGTAAAGTCTCAAAAAGATATTAGAGTAAATATAATTGGATATGTAAATAAATCTAAGAAAAATGAGTCTGAATTACTTGTTTCAAAAAATGAAATAATCCAAAAGTTTTCCCTTGATAAAAAAGGAAAAGTTTATAGAGTTGAATTTTATAAAAAAGATAAATTTGCTGGAATGGTTTTAGTAAATTTTGGAAGTAAAAATCTATTTTTAGCTAAAAATAGTTATTAGTTAGCATCTAGTTTATAGATACTAACTCTTTTTTAAATAACTCTTGGTTTAACTTTTTACAAGCAGTTTTATATATCTCTTCAATTCTTTCTTCATCGTCTTTCATGCTTTTCTTCAAATCTTCAATACTTTGACCTGATTCAATCGCTACAAATACTTTATACTCTTTTTTTGTAAATTTTCTTTTTAAAACTTCTTGTAGTTCATCTTCTGATTTTAAAGTGCCAACAAGTTTGTCAATATTGTTTGTAATTGATTTTGTAAAATTCATAATACTCCTTTTGAATTCTTAATTATATTTAAATAGACTTTAGAATTAGCTATTTATCCAAGTGTTTAATCTATTTATATCCTCATATGATGTCATATCAAGTTTTATTGGACTAATTGATATGTAGTTTGCACTTATTGCTTCAAAATCACAATCTTTATTTTCGCTACTTTTCCAAATAAGTGGATGTAAACCTATCCAATAATACTCTTCTCCTCTTGGATTTAAGTGTCTTGATGTATCATTTCCATACTCTCTATATCCAGCTTTTGTAATTTTTATTCCCTTGCATTCTTCTATTGAAATAGGAGGAATATTTACATTTAAAAATTTTCTTTCTTCAAGTGGAAATTCTGAGTTTAATATTTTTTTTGCAAGCTTAACTATAGTATCTTTTGCCAATGCAAAATCCCAAGCGTTTTTTATGTCATGGCATCTATCTTTACAAACTTGAGATATTGCAATTGCTGGGATTTTATGTAAAACAGCTTCCATTGCAGCAGCAGCTGTACCACTATATGTAATATCTTCTCCCATATTTGCACCAATATTTATACCACTAATTACTAAATCAGGTTTATAGCCATCTTTAAAAAGATTATGAATTGATATAAACATACAATCAGTTGGGCTTCCATCATCAATTTTATAAAAGTCATCTTTTACATTTTGCATTCTTAGTGGCTTATCAAGTGTTAAAGAGTGACCACATGCTGATTTGTTTTTAGCTGGAGCTACAACTGTTAATTTTGCAATAGGAGATAAGGCTTTTATTAAAGCTTTTAATCCTATTGCATCAAATCCATCATCATTTGTTAATAATATTTGTTTCATTAGTCTATTTTATAAACTCCCTCAATATTTTGAATTAAATTTTCTACATTATTTGCAACTTTAAAACCACTTTCTAACTCTATATCTCCAAGTTTTGATTTAACCACTATTCTTAAATCTCTTTTACCTTGATTATGAGCAATTACATCAAAAAGCTTATACATAAGCTCTTCACTATTTGAGTAAGGAACAGCAATTGTTAAAGGTGGCTCTATTTTTTGAGCTTTTTTAACTCTTTGTTTATCTTTTTTTGCATCATTTAAATTCTCTATTTTTCTTAAACTCATTCTTGTAAATTGATCATCTTTGGAAATTCTTACTTTAAAAGCTAAAGGTTCATCTTCATATTTAAAATCATTTTTAAGCTCATTTAACTTATCTTCAAACATCATAAGTTCAATATTTCCATGTAAATCCATAAGATTTAAAATTGCGAATTTATTACCTTTTTTTGATATCTTTTCAGTGATTGTTTCTACTTTACCTACAAATAAAACTTCACTTCCATCATTTATTTCATCAATTTCTGAACTTAATGTATAACTAATTTTATCAAGTTGTTCTCTATACTCATCAAGAGGATGACCTGATACATAAAAACCTAAAGTATTCTTTTCAAATTCTAAAATCTCTTTTGAACTATATTCGGGCAAATGTTCAAGCTCAATGGTAACAGTTGTTAGTTCTTCATCATCACCAAAAAGTGAACCTGTTGCCATCTTTTTAGCTTGCATCGCTTTTCCAGCACCTTCAACTATTTGCTCAATTTGATCCAACATAGCTTTTCTACTATATTCAAAAGAGTCTAATGCACCAGCTTTTACAAGAGATTCTATAACTCTTTTATTTACTTTACTTGCATCAATTCTTGAAATAAAATCACTTAAGTCTTTAAACTCACCACCTTCATTTCTTGCTTTTAAAATAGATTTTATGGCTACATCTCCAGCACCTTTAATAGCACCCATTCCAAACATAACTACTTCTTCACCATCAATTTTTTTAGCAGAAAATACTAAATCTGATTTATTAATATCAGGTGGGAATAGATCTAATCCTAATCTTTTTACTTCATCTACATATCTTACAACTTTATCAGTGTTATCTTTTTCAAGTGTAAGAAGTGCGGCCATAAACTCTGCTGGATAGTAACATTTTAAGTATGAAGTGTAAAATGTTACTAGTGCATATGCTGCTGAGTGAGATTTATTAAATCCATATCCAGCAAATTTAACAATTAAATCAAATAGTTCTTCGCAATGGTCTTTGTTATAGCCTTTTTCTACTCCACCTTGTGCAAACTGTACTTTAAGTTTGTCCATCTCTTCTTTAATTTTTTTACCCATTGCCCGTCTAACTAAATCGGCACCACCAAGGCTAAATCCACCAATGGTTTGAACAATTTGCATAACTTGCTCTTGGTAAACAATAACACCATATGTTGTTTCCAGAATAGGTCTTAATGGTGCATCAAACTCATCATAAAAATAGTTTATTTGAGCTCGTCCATGTTTTCTATCAATAAAATCATCAAGCATTCCTGATTCCATTGGACCTGGTCTATAAAGTGCTAAAACGGCAATAATATCTTCAAAATTAGATGGGGCTAATCTTTTACAAAGATCTTGCATACCATCTGATTCTATTTGAAATAAGCCTATAGTATTTCCTGTTTGAATTAAATCATAAACGCCTTTATCATTTACATCTGTTTTAATAAAGTCAATTCTTTTTCCATGTCTTTTTTCAATAAGCTTATTTGCTTCTTCAATAACAGTTAATGTTTTAAGACCCAAGAAGTCAAATTTGATTAAGTCAACATCTTCAACATATTTCCCATTATATTGAGTAGCAAGTGTATCAAGACCACTTGGTTTAAAAAGAGGTGTTTTTTTCCATAAAGGTTCATTTGATATTACAACACCAGCTGCGTGAGTTCCAGCATTTCTATTTAGTCCCTCTAAAGCTAATGCAAACTCCCAAACTCTTTTTGCTTGTGGGTCTGTATCGCATAGCTCTTTTATTTTTGGTTCTTTATCCCAAGAGTCTTTTAAATTTATTCCTAATTCATCTGGAATAAGTTTTGCCATGGCATCAGCTTTTGCATAAGGCATATCTAAAACTCTAGCAACATCTCTAATTACACCTTTTGCTAGTAGTTTACCAAAAGTAATAATTTGTGCAACATTGGCTCTTCCATATTGCTCAATCACATAATCAATAATCTCGCCTCTTCTTGTTTGACAAAAGTCCATATCAATATCGGGCATTGATACCCTTTCTGGATTAAGAAATCTCTCAAAAAGTAAGCCATAAGGCATGGGGTCAATATCTGTAATATATAGACTATAAGCTACCAAGCTTCCTGCTGCTGAACCTCTTCCTGGACCTACTGGAATTCCCATTTGTTTAGCAACAATAACAAAATCCCAAACAATAAGCATATATCCAGGGAATTTCATATTATTTATAATATCAATCTCTACTTGTAGTCTCTCTTTGTATTCTTGATGTTTTGATTTATCTACTATTTTTAGTCTATCTTCTAAACCTTTCCAACACTCATGAATAAATAGTGCTTTATCATTTTCTAAAGAGTACTCTTCTTCTGGATAAGGAATTGGTAAATTTGATTCTTCAAGTTTTTGTCTAGTAAATTTAAAATTTGGAGGAGTAGGGTTTCCTAGCTTTATCTCAAGATTACATTTATCTGATATCTCTTGTGTTGCTTCAATAGCTTCTGGAATATCTGCATAAAGTTTTGCAATTTGTTCTGGGGATTTTAAATAAAACTCATGAACAGAGTGTCTAAGTCTATTTGGATCATCATAAAGTTTATTCATTGCAATACACATAAATGCTTCATGGGGACCAGCATCTTTTTGTTCTAAGTAGTGTGTATCATTTGTTGCAACAAGTTTTATACCTGTTTCATGGGCTATTTTAAGAATCATATCGTCAACAAAAAGTTGGTCTGCAATACCATGTCTCATGATTTCTAAATAAAAATCATCTCCAAAAATTTCTTGATATTCTAGTGCAATCTCTTTTGCTCTTTCATAACCTTTTGCACCATTTCTAACATTTCTTTCGTTATTTGTATTTAGATGCCAATTTATTTCACCTTGTAAACAAGCAGCTGAGCATACAATTCCCTCAGAATTTTCTCTTAAAAGCTTTTTATTAATCCTTGGATAATAATAAAAACCATACATATATGCTTGTGAGCTTAAATACATTAGGTTTTTATATCCTATATCATTTTTTGCATATAAACATAAGTGAAATCTTTGTTTTGTTGTTTTATCATCTACTTCTTCACTATTGTGAATATAAGCTTCCATTCCTATGATTGGTTTGATTCCCTCAGCTCTCATTGCATTATAAAAATCAATAGCACCAAACATATTACCATGATCAGTCATGGCAACACTTTTCATACCCATCTCTTTTACTTTTTTTGCTAAAGGTTTAATCTTATTTGCACCATCTAAAAGTGAATATTCTGTGTGTAAGTGTAAATGTGTAAATTTTGGTATATCGGACATGTTTAAATCTCTATTTAATTAAGTTTTTTTAAGTATATCCAAAAAATGATTTTGAGCCTCTTTAAAACCAAGATTAAAACAATCTTCAAGCTCTTTAAAAGTAAATAATGAAAAGCTCCTTATATGGGTGCTTCCAAGATAATAGTTTGCATTTGAAATTGTATATGAGTGATTTTTGTATAAAGTTTTTAAAAATCTTTTTTTTAAAACTGAAGAAAAAGAGAATACTCTTTTTTTATTTGATTCTCTTTTAGGAAATAAATCAATTGCATAAATATCATATCCTTTATTTTCTAAAGGTTTAATAGGAACATTATCAAATAATCCTCCATCTATTAAATACATATTTTTATATTTTATAGGTTTAAAAAGAGGAACTAATGCACTAGATGCCATACATAAAGTAAGCACATCACCACTGCTAAAATAATGAAGTTTTTTTTGTTTAATATCATAAGCGTTTACATAAACAGGTTTTGGCAAATCTTCAAGTTTTTTTACGGGAAAGAGTTCATCTATAATTTTATTTGAATAATCAATTTTAAAAAGTCCATTTTTAAAATAATTAAATTTTATAGCTTTTTTTAAATCATTTGAAGCAAAAATTTTTAGTTGCTCCTTAGCACTTATTCCACTTGCATGAGATGCACTAATAATACTTCCAATAGAAGAACCACTATATGCTTTTATATCTATTTGATTTTTTTCTAAAAAATGTAAAACACCTAAATGAAATGCACCTCTTGCGGCACCTCCACCTAAGGCTAGGGCTAAGTTTGTTTTCACTTGTCTAACCAATCAATAATAATAAATTCACCTTCATAAGTCTCAGCTATTGCTGTACATGATTCTACCCAGTCACCACAATTTAAGTATTCAATACTATCAATTTTTCTAATTTCTGCTTTATGAATATGTCCACAAATAATACCATCATAACCTTTATTTTTTGCATGATTTGATAAAACCATTTCAAAATCATTTATAAATGAAACTGAAGATTTTACACTATCTTTTACATATTTTGATAAGGACCAATATTTTTTAACTCCAACTTTTTTTCTAAAAAAATTTAAAAATGCGTTTAAATATAAAAGTAAATCATATCCATAGTCACCTAATATTGCAAGCCATTTTTTTGTCATAGTAATAGAATCAAAAAAGTCTCCATGGGTAATATAGTATTTCTTACCATTAATGGCATTATATTCTAATTCATTTGTTATATTTAAAGAGTTACCTAAGATTAAAGGAACAAAGGGTCTTAAAAATTCATCGTGATTACCTGTAATAAATGTAACATTACAACCTTTTCTGGCTTTCTTTAGAATTTTTTGGATTACATCTGAATGTGTTTGTGGCCATATTAGTTTTCTTTTTATTGCCCAACCATCTATAATATCTCCTACTAAGATGAGGTTTTCACAATTGTTATGTTTTAAAAAACTAAGAAGATTTTTAGCTTTTGAAAAGCGTGTTCCAAGATGAATATCTGATATAAATATGCTTTTGTATTTCATTTGTACAGTTTAAATTATAATGGTTACATTTAAACGACAAATGAAGATGCAATATTAGCCTAAGCTAATATTGTATTTTTAATAAAGTCCTATGATCTTCCACCATGCTAAACCAGCAATTAAGAATATCGCTTGATTTAGTAAGTTAATAGCAAATCCAGCACTCCACCATTCTTTAGTTGTTACAAATCCAGAACCAAATAAAATAGGTCCTCTTGCATGAGTATATTGTGTTAGTGAACAATATAAACTACTTGTAAAACCAAGTAATAATGCTAATGGATAAGGAGGAATACCAAGATTAATACCTACACCTAAAAATACTGAATAAAGTGCAGCAACTTGTGCAGTTCCACTTGCAAAAAAGTAGTGTGTATATGTATAAATCATAGTTAAAACAGCTAAAATTATAATCCAATTTACTGAAGCCATAAATTTTAGTTCTTCTCCAATTGTATTTCCAAACCATTGTGTAAAACCTAATTTATTTAAAAAAGTTGCCATCATAAGAAGAGCTGAGAACCAAACTAAAGTATCCCAAGCTGCTTTTTCACCTTTAATATCATCCCAAGTTAAAACCCCTGAAATAATTAAAGAAGAAAGACCAATTAGTGCTGTAGTTGTTGAGTGAATACCTAATTGTTTACCAAAAATCCAAAGAACCAATACTCCAATAAAAGTAAATGCCATAACTTTTTCATCTCTTGAAACTGGACCTAGTTTTTTTAATTCACTTTCTGCAAACTCTTTTGCTTCAGGAGTATTTTTTATTTCTGGCTTTATTATAAAATATAAAACTATAGGTATAAGAATTAATGAAATAATTGCTGGTCCAACTGCTGCTACAAACCATCCAATCCATGAAAGTTTTACCCCAAAACCCTCTGCTAATTTAACTATAAGTGGATTTGCAGCATATGCTGTAATAAACATTGCAGCAGTTATATCATTAATGTTTCCTATAGATGTTATTAAGTATGTTCCCATCTTTTTTCTACTAGGGTCATTTGGTAAAGACTTAAAACTTTGTGACAAAGCATTTGCAATAGGATATATTACTCCCCCACATCTTGCAGTATTACTAGGTGTTGCAGGCGCTAAGATTAAATCTGCAATTGATAATCCATATACTAAGCCTAAAGTTTTTTTCCCAAAGAACTTAACCATAATTAATGCAATTCTTTTCCCAAAACCTGTTTTTATAAAACCTTTTGCAATAAAAAATGCAACAACAATTAACCAAATTAAGTAACTATCAAAACCACTTAAGGCATCCATAATTGCTTGTTTTGAAGTTTGTGCGCCAGCTGCTGCTGTTAGTGCAAATACTGTTACTCCCAATAATCCAACAGCACCAATTGGCATAACATTTAGAACAATTCCTACAATTGTAGATAAAAATATAACTAATGTGTGCCAAGAATTTGTATCTATACTTTGAGGTGGAAAAAACCACGCGATAAAACCAAGGAAAAATATTCCACAAAGTGGAATAATTTTAATCTCTTTATTCATATATACTCCTTATTATTTCAGCGTATGGTACTTTTTTTACACTTAAACAGGAATATAATTTAAAAAAAATGACACAAAAAAAACATTTGTAATCTAATTGTAATTTTTCTTTAAGTTTTTATATGTAGATGTTGAGCTAATATTATAGCTCAACTCATAAAGTATATTATTTTTGTAGTAAACCGTTTTTAACTTCAATATACTTTTTCTTGCCTTGTAGAATTTTAACAATTTCTAATGCAAAATTCATTGCAGTTGCTGGACCTCTTGATGTTATTACATTATCATCAATTACAATATTGTCATCTTGATGGTAACCATCAAGTCTTATTTTTTCTTCAAAACTTGGATAACAAGTATAGTTTTGATTTAGTACATCTGCTTTGTGTAAAGCATAAGGTGCTGCACAAATTGCACCAATTAGTTTATTTTCTTTTTTCATCTTTTTTAAAAAGTTTTGTACATAATTATTTTCTGCTAAAATAAAAGCATTTGGTAATCCTCCTGGTAAAACAATCATATCAAACTCATCATTTACATCTTCAATTTTGCAATCTGCTTTAATTGAAATATTATGCGCACCTACTGTTTCTAACTCTTCAACAGCAGCTACTGTAACTTCAATTTCAGCACGTCTGCATATATCAATTATTGAAACAGTTTCAATCTCTTCAAAGCCATTTGATATTGGAACTAAGATTTTTGTCATATGGTCTCCTTTTTTTAGATGTTCTTATAAATTATAATAAAAAAAGCTTGATATTTTCTCAAAGTTTGAAAAATTTCTTTAAAAGTTTTCAAAAGGGCTATTTCTTGGGTGTTCTAGCTTCTCTTTTCAAGAGTTTATAAGTTTGATTTAAATAAAATTTAACTAATTATAAAAAGGGGAATACATGCTTAAATCTTTTATCAAGACTACTTTAGGTGCAATGGCTATAACTTTAATAGCTACAGGATGCGCATATACGCAAAATTCTGTTAATTCTAAACAAGATTCAAACTTACAAATAGAAAATCAAAAAGTTCAAGTAACAAAAGAGTATTTAAAAGTTGCACAAGATAAACAATTTCATGTGACTACACAAAGAACACTTGAGGGAACAATTGATTCTTTGGCTACTCAAATGATGAGAAATACTAAAATACCTACAAATAAACCTGTACTTTTTACTTCATTTGTTAGACTTGATAATCTTAAAAAAACTACAGAGTTTGGAAGAGTTATTAGTGAAAGTTTAATAAATGAGTTATCAAATAGAGGTTTTAATGTGATTGAGTTTAGAGGTCAGTTAAATGTTTCTATTGATGAAAATGGTGAATATTTTATCTCAAGAGATATTAGTAAATTAAAAGAGAAAATTCCTAATACTTATGTAGTTGTTGGAACATATTCAAGACAATTTGGAAAGATTGTTTTAAATGCTAGAGTTGTTGATAATATTTCAGGAAGAATTATTTCAAGTTCAAGAGCAATCTATCAACACAATAAAAGAAATGATTGTGTAATTTTCAAAGATTGTAAACCTCCAAGAACAGTTAAAATTATAAAAGAAAAAAAGTAAGCACTTAGATGAAACACCCTTATTTTAAGATAATAAAGCAGATTTCTGCTTTATTATTTTTAGCTACTATTTTAACATCGTGTGTTTATAAAAATATTGATGGTTCTAATAATTTTCACTCTTTTGTAAATTCATTGGTAGAAAAATCAGTAAAAAAATTAAATGAAAATTTATATCTTACAGATACAGTTTTAGTTTCAGATTTTGTAAATATTGATAGATTAGAAAATAGATCAAAACTAGGGTTTTTATTATCTTCAACACTTAAAGATAGACTTCTTGCAAATGATATTACTGTAAAAGAGATTGAGTTAAGAAAACATTTTACAATTGGCTCAAATGGTTTTAATTTATTAAGTAGAGAAGTTAATGATATAAATAGAAAAATTACAGATACAAGATATGCTTTTGTAGGAACTTATACACTAACTACAAAGAACTTAATTGTATTTATAAAGATGATTGATTTAACTACAGGAAATATTTTAAGCTCTTCACAAGGAAGTGTTATGATTGATGAAGAGATTATCCAATTAGAAAAAAAATCAGATATGACTCAAGTTTATGCACCAATGGTGTTATAAGATTATATCCTCTATTAAAAACTGTGCATTTACCTCACCCCTAAATTCGTTTTTATTAATAGAAACTATAATATCAATAAACTCCTTGTTTATTGGTTTGTTATAGTGAAATTTTAAAGCTTCAAAAATATTGCCATTGCTATTTAGTAAAAGCTTTAAATGATTTTTATCTTTTCCTATAAATTCAGATTTTAAAATTTTTGCATTGCTTATTTGAAAAATAGGTTTTTTATTTTCTAATCCATATGGTTCAAATTTTTCAATAATTGATAAGAACTCTAAATCAACACTTGAAACATCTAATTCGCCTAGGCACTCATACTCTATATGTAAATCTTCTTGTTCAATATCAATTACAAGTGAGTTTATTTTCTCTTGAAAAGTTTGTAAATTCTTTTCTTCTAAAGATAATCCAGCAGCATTTTTATGGCCACCAAAACCTTTTAAAAGTGATGAACATTGAGTAATTAGAGTATGTAGATTTATCTTAGCATTTGCTCTTGCACTTCCTTTTGCAATACCATTTTTAACTGAAAATACAAAAGCTGGTTTTTTAAAGGTATTTGAAAGTTTTGAAGCAACTATTCCTATAACACCCTCATGCCAATTTTCACCCCATACAACAATTACATTGTGTTCGTGGTTTATTACTTGTGTAGCTTTATTTGATATCTTTTCTTGTAAACTTTTTCTATAATTATTTAATTCATCAAGTAAACTTAAAGAGTCATTTGCTTCGTACTCATTTTTTGATAATAAAAAAGATAGCGCAATAGAAGCATCATCCATTCTTCCTGCACTATTAATTTTAGGAGCAATCATAAAACCTATATCATCAGAAACATAAAACTTTTTAGCTAATACTTCATCAAGTTTTTTTAGTGAGGCTCTATTTGATTGCTTAAGTCTTTTAAGTCCATGCCTTACTATTGTATAATTTAGACTAGTCATAGGCATAATATCTGCAATTACAGCAATACATAATAAATCTAAAAAATCTGCCATATTTATTTGTAAATTTAATTCACTTTTTATTGCAGCACATAAATACCACGCAACTTGTGCTCCACAAATCTCTTTAAAAGGAAAGGTACAATCATCTTGTTTTGGATTTACAATTGCAAGGGCAGTTGGAAGAGTGTCTCCTACAGTGTGATGATCTGTAATAATTAAATCAATCCCTTTTTGCATAAGCTCTTTTGAGGCTTGCACAGCACTAATTCCATTATCAACAGTGATAACTAAACCACTATCAATTAATTTAACAATCTTAGGAGATAAACCATATCCATGTTCAAATCTATTTGGAATTATGTGATTAACTTTATATCCTACTTTATTAAAAAAATCAATCATTATTGCAGTAGATACAACGCCATCAACGTCATAATCACCTACAATTGTAATAGTTTCATTATTTAAAATTGCAGTTTTAATTCTTTTTACTGCTATTTTGATATCTTTTAATAAAAAAGGATTAGGTATGTCACTTAGCTTTGCATAAGGATTATCCTTATGTCTAGCTAATAGAAGTTCAAAAAGCTTTTGTTTTGTTACTTTTTGCATTAGTTAATATTTTTTGTTGCTTGTTTTACGAACTCTAAAATAATTGGATTAGGTGTTTCTAAATGTGAAGTAAACTCTGGATGAAATTGTACTCCAACAAACCAAGGGTGATCTTTTATTTCAACTGCTTCAATAAGACCATTTGATTCACCAGATATAATCATTCCTGCATTTTCTAATGATTCTTTATATTTTGGATTTGCTTCATATCTATGCCTATGTCTTTCATAATAAATATCTTCATCTCCATAAGCTTTTTTAAGCTTTGTTCCCTCTTTTGGTTCAAATGGATACTCTCCAAGTCTCATTGTTCCACCCATTGGTGATTCATGAGTTCTTAACTGTTTCTCACCACTTTGATCAATGAATTCATCAATTAAATATATTACTGGATTTTTAGAATCTGCATCAAACTCAATTGAGTTTGCATCTTCTATTTCTAATACATTTCTGCAATACTCAACAATAGCTAATTGCATACCTAAGCAAATACCTAAGTAAGGAACTTTATTTTCTCTTGCATATTTTATTGCTTCAAGTTTTCCTTTTACCCCTCTGTGTCCAAAACCACCAGCAACTAAAATCGCATCAGAATTTTGTATAACTTCATATGCTCCTACATCTTCAATTCTTTCACTATCACACCAATTAATATTTATTCTAGTATTTAAATGTGCTCCAGCATGAACTAGTGCTTCGATTAAAGACTTGTAAGACTCTTTTAAATCTAAATATTTACCTACAAATGCTATTGAAACTTCATGTTGAGGAAGAATAATATGTTTTACTAATGTACTCCATTTATCCATATTTGGTTTTAATTTTATATTAAAATGATTAGATAAAGGATTTAGTATTCCTTCTTTTATAAAGTTTAAAGGAACTTGATAAATTGAGGCTGCATCACCACACTCTATTACTGCATCATATTCAACATCACATGACATTGCTAGTTTTCTTTTTAAATCTTTAGGAAGATCTTGTTCTGTTCTACAAACTAAAACATGAGGAGTTATACCAATTCTTCTTAATTCTTGAACAGAGTGTTGTGAAGGTTTTGTTTTTAGTTCACCAGCTGCTGCTATATATGGGATTAGAGTAACATGCATATTCATAGTATTTGTTTTTGGTAAGTCATGTCTTAGTTCTCTTATTGCTTCCATAAATGGTAAGCCCTCAATATCTCCTACTGTTCCACCAAGCTCAACAATTAAAAAGTCATGTCCTTCACCTGCATTTAAGATTCTATTTTTAATCTCATCAACTACATGAGGAATTACTTGAATAGTTTTACCTAAATATCCACCTTCTCTTTCTCTTTTTATAACTGATTGATATACTTGTCCAGTTGTAAAATTGTTTTTTGCACTTAAAGTTGCATCTATAAATCTTTCGTAATGTCCAAGATCAAGGTCAGTTTCTGCACCATCTGCAGTAACAAAAACTTCTCCATGTTCTAATGGACTCATTGTCCCTGGATCAACATTTAAGTAAGGGTCAATTTTAAGCATACTTACTTTAAGTCCAGATTGTTTTAATATTGTTGCAATTGAAGCTGAAGTGATCCCTTTACCTAAAGAACTTAGAACTCCACCCGTTACAAAAATGAATTTTGTCATTAATAACTCCATAAAAAATTGATAATAATAATTTCGCGATTATATCGTAGTTTGAATTAAGAAGAAGTTAAGCAAAAGAGAGTTTTTCTCTTTTACTTAATTATTTAAATTTGTCTGCTCTTGGATAAATAAATACAGCTTCTCTAATAACGCTGATTTTTTTAGGGTCATCTTTTGCAAATGCTCTTATTGTAATAGTAATTGGAGTATCTTTTGAGTTATCAGTAACTAATCTTTTTTTAGTACTTAATACAACAACTTTTTTTCTTAATTTATTTGGTGCAAGAGAAAAAGGTTTAAATCTTTCAATTACAATGTCATCATTTCCTACTACTTCTAAATCATAAGTATGTCTTTTTGAATCAGTATTTTGGAATAAAAATAAGAAGTTATTTGCAACTTCATTATCTTCTTTTATTTTATATAATTCAGTAGTTTTATTAATATTTAAAAGCATATGCTCTTTTTTCCCACCCATTATAAATAGTAAAGCAACTACAACTAATAAAGCAACTGTGTACATAATAGTTGATTTTCTAACAACTTTTGTTTCTTTATTGTGCTTAATCTCATTTGTACTTGACCATTGAACAAGTGAAGGTTTTCCAAGTTTACCCATAACAGTTGTACATGCATCAACACACTCTAAGCAGTTAATACATTCAAGTTGTAAACCTTTTCTAATATCAATATGTGTAGGACAGACAGTTACACAGGCTTCACATGTGGTACACTCATTTTTTTCATCTGGTAAATCTTTTTGTTTGAAAATAACTTTATCATTTTTATCATTATAGATATTACCACCTCTGTTAGTAGAGTAAATTGCTTGGTATGTATTGTTATCATATAGTACAGATTGAACCCTTGAGTAAGGACATACATAAACACAGAAATCTTCTTTTAAGAAGATAACATCATAGATTAAAAAAGCAGCAATTGCTAAAACAAAACCAATTAAAAACATATGATCCATAGGGTTTTGTAAATATGCAAAAAAATCTTCAGGTGGAACAAAGTACCACATAAAATCAGCAGCTGCAACTAAAGCTAAAACAGACCATATTAATATGGCAAGTAATCTTTTTGAAGCATTTTCAGCTTTTTTCCAGTTTGGTTCTTTTTGTTTATTTTTTATTCTTCTAAGACCTAAAAGTTTTGTTTCAATTAAATCTCTATAAATGACCCTAAAAATTGTTTGTGGACAGGCCCAACCACACCATGCTCTTCCCCCAATTGAAGTAGCAGCAAAAATTCCTAAAAATAGTAGCATTAATAAAAATGGCATTAAGTAAAGTTCTTGCATATCAAATGCTACACCTAATAAATGCAATTGTTTTTTATCAAATGATAATAAAAAAATGTGATTACCATCGATTCTTATAAAAGGTACAACTAAAGCAACAATTGTCGCTAAAACATATGCATAATATCTTTTTATTCTATAAGGAGTCTTTTTTAAGTATTCGTTTTTTTCTTGACTCATAATCTTTTCCTTTAATATAGTAACAGTATTGTTACAATAATTGTATATAAAACAACCTTATAATAAACATAAGTAAACATAAGTATAACTTATAATAAATGATTATATTGGATTAATTTGTTTTTTTAAGAAAAAAATATGAAGAAAGAAAGTTTAAAAACTTTCCCAATCTTCATTTTTATTTGAGTTGATTACTTCTTCTTTTTTTAAAGGATTATAATCTTTTTTACTTTTTGTATCTATTATAGAGTTTTTTATTTTTTTTGCTTTTGTACTCTCTTTTCCTAAAAACTCTTTTTTATTTGTTTCTTCAACAATCTCATTTGCAATTATTTGTGTTTGATTAGCAATGTCTTTTGTATCATTTGCAATTGATGCATTTTGTTGTGTTTGTCTATCTAACATATTTACAGCATCATTAATTTGAGTTATTCCTGTACTTTGCTCTTTACTTGCATTTGAAATATCATCGATTAATTCTAAGGTTTTTGCTACATTTTCATTTAAATTTTTGTATCCATGTATCATCTTATCTGAAATATCTTTACCATTATTTGCTTTTACTGTAGCATTTTCAACTATGGCTTTAATCTCTTTAGCAGCTTGCGCACTTCTACTTGCAAGATTTCTTACTTCACCTGCAACAACAGCAAAACCTTTTCCTGCTTCTCCAGCAGTTGCAGCTTCAACTGCTGCGTTTAGTGATAATATATTTGTTTGAAATGAAATTTGGTCAATTACTGTTATAGCATCATTTATTGATGTTACTTGTGTATTTATTTCATCCATTGCAATAGTTGTTTGTGAAGCTAAAGTTTCACCCTCAGTTGCTGAATTTTTTAATATATTTGCATTTTGAGCCATTTTTAATACATTTTCATTATTGTGTGTAATATTTGCTGTTATTTGTTCAATAGCAGCAGCTGTCTCTTCAATACTAGCAGCTGCTTCGTTTGAAGATTGACTTAAAGTATCTACATTTGATAATAAAATATTAGCACTATCTTGTAAAGTCAAACCATTTGTTTTATTTTCAACTAACATTTCATTTATTATATTTGCAAGTGCATTAAA
Source organism: Malaciobacter canalis (assembly GCF_008000835.1). Taxonomy (GTDB): domain Bacteria; phylum Campylobacterota; class Campylobacteria; order Campylobacterales; family Arcobacteraceae; genus Malaciobacter; species Malaciobacter canalis. The sequence goes on along the minus strand of NZ_CP042812.1, from coordinate 2,761,225 downwards.
ACCATCTACAGTTTTCCCACTTGCATCTTTAATTCTATATGTAAAGTCAAGTTTTTGATATTTGCTTAATGCTTCTTCTATTTTATTTAAGTCATCAGATATATTAGTAGAAACAGCTTCTATCATTTCATTGAATATTACTTTTAACTCTTCTAAACTTTGATTTTGTGTTGAAGTATTAATTCTATGTTTTAAGTGTCCATTTTTTACTTGTGTAACTACTTCTTTAACATTTTGAATTAATTTATTATCTTGTTCAATTAACTCTTGCGTTTGATTTATATTGTCATTTATCATTTTTGACATTTTACCAAACTCATCATTTGAGTTAATTTCAATTTTTGTATGTTCTTTATTCTCTTTATTTAAGTATTTAAAAAATGATTCTAAGCCATTAGTAATTGTAGTAAGATTTTTACTTAGTGTTCTTGTTCCAATTAATATAACAAAAGCAACAACAATAAAACTAACAATACCAATTATTATAGAAAATAGTTGCAAATCATTTGCATCTTTTAAGTATTCATCTCTTGGCATTGTAAGACCAAGTGCCCATTTTACATCACTTTTTCCAAGTTCAAAAGGTTCTATATGATAGTAAGAGTAAGTGTTTGTTGTAGGTGTTTTTCTTTCATAATTAAAAGTTTTATTATCATTTATAGATTTTATTATATCTTGTGCTTGTGTATACTCTTTGTTATCAGATACATTTTTTGTTAATACAGTTTTATCTGGATGGCCTACAATTGTTCCTTTATCAGATAATAAAAATCCATATCCAGTCTCAAAAATCTTAATTTTTCCGATTTTATCAACTAAGCTATCTAAAGAAATATCAATAGTAGTAGCTCCTAAGAATTTATTTTTTGATGTAATAATTGGAGCTGAAACAGTAACCATTAATACATTTTTCCCATCAACTTCATAATTATATGGTTCTGTTACATAAGCTTTTTGTGTTTGTCTTGGAACATCTACCCACTCTCTACCCTCAGATACAGTAGTAAGACCCTCTAATATTATTTTAGAGTTTGATTTGTATAAATAAGGAGCAAATCTACCTTCTTTATCATGGCCATCTGTACTAGCTGATGATAAGTCATTTTCAAAAAGTATATTTGGATCTAAATCAACTGCCATTGCAAGGGCAAAATCAGCATTTACTAGCATATCTTTTGTAATACTTGTAATTAACTCTTTTGAATAACTATTGTTTTCATACATTTGTTTTATAACACTAGCTAAAGAACTAACTGATGTTAATGCTTTTTCTAAATCCTGCTTTGATTCAAAAGCATATTTATTTGCAAGGGTATTAATATATTTCTTAGAAGATTTTTCTGAAGAGTTATAAGTATTTGATGATATTAAAAAAATACTAATGACAGAAGATAGTAGTACAATAGATAGCACACTAACCAAAAGTTTTTTCGCAAACGTCCAATTTGAAAACATAAATTCTCCCTCTTTTGTTTAAAAATTTACAAATATTATATCATTTTTTATAAGAAAACCCAATAATTGAATTTAAAAAAGTAAGGTGAAATAATATTTGAATTTTAATATATCTATTTATTTTATTATTAAAATTTATTTTTTATATAAAATATATTAACTATTAAGAAACATTTATATTTTTAAAATTACTAGTTCATTTTTAACACATTAAAATAATAATTAGGTGTGTTTTTTTTATTTTATATCTTCATATGTAAAACATAAATTACAGCTGATATTACTGTTAATCTTGCCATTTTGAAGCCCACTGTTTTTGTTCTTCTTTTGTAAGAAAAGTCCAAATGATTATTCTACTAATCTTTTGTCCATGTTTCATTTTTATAGTTTCATACTCTATTGGTTTTACATAATCCAATGTATCATAGATAAATTTTAAATTATCCTTTTTTGATACGATTGTACTAAACCAAAAACAGTTCTTAGAATAGAGCTTACTTTGTTTTATCATGGTTTTTATAAAGGCTACTTCTCCACCTTTACACCAAAGCTCATTGCTTTTTCCAGCAAAATTTAAAGAAGCTTTTTTTACTACTTGTTTTGTAAGGTTTTGAACTTTTCTTTTACTTCCCTCTTGGGCTTGGGCTTGTGATTTATGAAAAGGAGGGTTACATAAAGTAAAATCGAATCTATCATTTTCTTTAATAATACCTGCAAATATATTATCATGGCTTGTTTGTATTCTACAGTGAACATTGCCTTTTAAAGAGTTATTTGACTCTATGATTTTTTGAGATGATTTTATAGACTCTTCTTCAATATCGCTACCAACAAAAGACCAACCATAAACACTATTACCAATTATTGGATAAATACAATTAGCACCAATACCAATATCAAGACCTTTAATATTAGAACCTTTTGGTATTTTATTATTATTTGATTTTGCTAAAACATCAGCAATATAGTGAAGATAATCAGCTCGTCCTGGAATTGGAGGACATAAGTAACCATCTGGTATTGACCACTCTTTTATATTATAAAAATGTGAAAGCAGTGCTTTATTTAAAGTTAAAACAGCTTTTGCATTTGAAAAATCAATTGATAATTCATCATATTTATTTTTAAATACATAGTTTTTAAGTTTTGGTAAACTTTTTAATAGTTGAGGAAAATCATATCTATTATTGTGAAAACTTCTTGGATGTAAACTTTTTTTATGCTCTTTATATGCCATTTTATTTATCTTATAATTTTATTTTAATCTAAATCTATAGATTGAGCTTTAAAAGTTATCATAAAACTAAAGCTCAATCTCTATTTGAAGTAGTTATTTATATTCTCAATATTGAGAGTATATTCTTACTCTTGTTCTGAGAATTTGTTTTTGATATTTATATTCATATACATATGTAAAACATCAATTGCAGCAGGTGTTATTCCTGAAATTTCACTTGCATTGAATAGTGTAGGTGGTTTTGATTTTTGAAGCTTCTCTATTACTTCATTTGATAATCCAGGAATTTCATTGTAGTTAAAATCTTCTGGAATTTTTAATTTAAGCATTTTTTGCATTTTTTCTATCTGTTTTTCTTGTTTTTTTACATATCTGTAATATTTTGCTTCAATAATGATTTGTTCTTTTAAGTAGGGTTCAACATCTTTAAGTGATGGCACTAATTCGTCAAATTTTTCAGATGTTACGGTATTTCTTCCTACAATATCAATCAATAAAGCTCGGTCTTTAATCTTATCTTCACCTAATTTTGATAAAAGTTCAAGATTCTCTTTTTTTGAAGTAAACCATTCATTTTCCATAAAAGAGATTGCATTGTTTATTACTTCTCTTTTATTCTCTATTTTTGACATAGTTTTATCATCAATAAGTCCAAGTTCATATCCATATTTACTAAGTCTTAAATCAGCTGTTTCTTCTCTTAAAAGTAATCTATATTCTGCTCTACTTGTAAACATTCTATAAGGTTCATTTGTACCTTTAGTTACTAAATCATCGATTAAAACTCCAATATACGCTTCGTCTCGTCTTAGTATTAAAGGTTCTTTATTATCAATTGATAAACATGCATTTATACTTGCCATTAGTCCTTGAGAAGCAGCTTCTTCATATCCAGTTGTTGCATTGATTTGTCCAGCAAGATATAAATTATTTACTTTTTTTGTCTCTAATGTATGTTTTAATTCTGTTGGATCAACATAATCATACTCAATTGCATATCCATATCTTATAATTTTTGCGTTTTCTAAACCTTTGATTGAATGTACCATCTGTTTTTGAACATCAATAGGTAAAGAAGTACTAAGTCCATTGATATAATATTCTGTACACATCGCAGTTTGAGGTTCTAAAAATAGCTGATGTCTATCTCTTTCACTAAATCTATTTACTTTATCTTCAATACTTGGACAGTATCTTGGTCCATTGCCTTTGATTTGCCCTGTAAATAAAGGAGCTCTATCAAAGTTTGAACTAATTGTTGAGTGAGTTCCCATATTTGTGTATGTAATATAACATGGATATTGTGTAGGATTAAATTTACTTTTATCTGTTCTAAATGAGAAAGGTGTAGGCTTCTCATCACCTCCATGCTTTTCCATAACAGAAAAATCAATAGAATTTGAATCAATTCTTGAAGGTGTTCCTGTTTTTAGTCTTCCTACATTTAATCCCATCTGTTTTAATTGTGTAGATAGTGTTGTTGATGGAAGTTCCCAAGCTCTTCCTGCTTCATACTGGTTTTGTCCTATATGAATAAGACCTTTCATAAAAGTACCAGTTGTAAGAATAACTTTTTTTGCTAAGAATTCTTCTGTTAATTTTGTTTTTACTCCAATAACATCACCATTTTCATCTAAAATAAGTGAAGTTACTTCATCTTGATAAATTTCCAAATTAGCAGTTTTGTGGCATACTTCTCTCATGTAATATCTATATTTGTCCATGTCAATTTGCGCACGACTTCCTTGTACTGCTGCACCTTTTGAAGCATTTAAAACTCTAAATTGAATTCCAGTTGCATCTGTACAAAGTCCCATTTCTCCACCAAGTGCATCTAGTTCTCTTACTAAGTGCCCTTTGGCAAGTCCTCCAATTGCTGGATTACATGAAGCTGCTCCGATTTGTTCAACTAGCATAGTGATTAAAAGAGTTTTTTTACCCATTCTTGCACTAGCTAGTGAAGCTTCTATTCCAGCGTGTCCGCCTCCAACGACGATAATGTCATAGTTCATTTTGTCTCCGTAAAAAATATGTATTTATTTTAAAAAACAGTTAGTTTCAAAGATAGGCTTTTCTGTTTTCACTTAAGTTCTAAAAGTAATTGAAGCAGTTATTCTTTATCGTAAAATTTATTAAAATTTGCTTCTCAATAATTTTTTGGTATCATACCAAAAAATTGTAATTATTCCAAATATTTTGGACTCTATCAAATAATTGTTGAAGGATTTATGTGTTTACAGGATTAATTAGAGAAATGGCTGATGTTTTAAGCTTAAAAAATGGTTTTTTGACATTAAAAGCAGAGTATAAACCAAAAATAGGTGATTCAATTGCTGTAAATGGTGCTTGTTTAACAGTTGTAAGAGTTGCAACGGGTACTTTTACTGTTGAATTATCTTTAGAATCACAAAGAATCTTAGCAATGGAAAACTATAGAGGAAAGGTTCATATTGAGCCTGCAATGATGATGGGTGATAGATTTGAGGGACATATTGTTCAAGGGCATATTGATTGCTTGGGAACTGTTAGTTCAATAAAGAAAAATGGAACATCAACAGATTTTATTATAAGTTTGCCAAAAGATTATTCTAAATATATAATTCCAAAAGGAAGTATTTCTATTGATGGAGTTTCTCTTACTGTAAATGATGTTTATGATAAAAGTTTTAGGCTTACAATTATTCCACACACTATAGAAAATACTTTGTTTAAAACTTATAAAGTTGGAACAAAAGTAAATTTAGAAACAGATATGTTTGCAAGATATATTTTCAATATGTTCAAAAGTAATGAAAAGAAATTATCTTGGGATGATGTTGATAGTATTATGGCTAGTTATTAATGCATAGAAGAGTATTTTTAGTAAATAGTTCACTTTTTAGTGCAACAGCTTTGCTAAATGCAAAAGGGCTATTTGATGCTAAAAATTCTCTTTCATGGTCAGTGATTGAAGAGGTTTTGGAAATAGTTTTTCCAAAAACTAAACATATGCCAAGTGCAAGTGAATTTGGCGCAGTTGATTATTTATTGAAAAATATAAATCATAAAACTTTTGATAAAGATGATTTAAACTATTTACTACAAGGTGCAAAAGATTTTAACTCATCTTTTCCTAAATTTTTAAAAGCTTCACTTGAAGAAAAGAATAGAATTATTAAGCAAGTTTCACAAAACTCATATGGTCAAAACTGGTTATCTTATTTAATATATTATGGTATAGAAGCAATGCTTAGTGATCCTATATATGGTGGAAATAAAAATCAAATAGCATATGAAGCTTTGAAATTTCAAGCAGGAGAGCCAAGACCTAAAGTTAAATATGGAAAAACTGATGGTTTATGATATTTGTATTATAGGAAGTGGTGCAGGAGCAGCACCTATTGCTTATGAACTTAGCAAAGCAGGTAAAAAAGTTGTAATTTTAGAAAAAGGTTCTATTTATACTGAAAATGATTTCTCAAAAGATGAATTAGCTTTTGTTCGAAAAAGTGTATTAACTCCAAATTTAAAAGAGCAATACCATACAATAGAAGAGTTTGTAAATAAAAAATGGGTCAAATTTCCCACTTACGAAACAGCTTGGAATTGGTGGAATGGAAGTTTACTTGGCGGCTCTTCAAATCTAATGAGTGGCTACTTTCATAGATTAAAACCAAAAGATTTTAAGTTAAAAAGTGTTTATGGAAAAACTAAAAATTCAAATATAGTAGATTGGCCAATATCATATGATGATTTAGAAAAGTATTACACAAAAGTTGAAGAAGTTGTAGGTGTTTCAGGAGAAGTTACAAACTATGAACATCAAGAACCAAGAAGTAAACAAAACTATGCTTTTAAACCTTTAAAAGAACATCCTATTACAAAACTTTTTGATAAGGCTTGTGAAGAGTTAGGTTATACCTCTTATAAGGTTCCAAGAGCAATTATAAGTGAAGATAAAAATCATAGAAAATCTTGTTATTACTCAAATTTTTGTGGAAGCTATGGATGTAGTAGTGGTGCAAAATCAAGTGCAAGGGCTTCACTTTTAGTTGATGCTTTGAAAACAAATAATTTAACTATAAAAGCAAATGCCTTTGTTTATAAACTAAATAGTAATAAATCAAAAGTTACAAAAGCTTACTATTATACAAAAAATAAAAAAACACAAATAATTCAAGCAAAAATATTTGTTTTGGCTGCCCAAGCTGTAGAAACTTCAAGACTTTTATTAAATTCCAAAAACAACTTTTATCCTGATGGTCTTGCAAATAGTTCAAAACAAGTTGGTAAAAATATGATTTTTACAGGTGGAGGAATAGGAAGTGCAGAGTTTAGTGAGAATGAAAAATTAAATCATGAAGAGCTTTTTACGCAAGGTTTATTTGTAAATAGGGCATTAAAAGATTGGTATTATACTTCAAAATTTAAAGGTGGAACTATTGATTTTTTGTTTGACCATGCAAATCCTATAAGAAAAGCAAACCTTTATAAAAAAGATGCTGAAGATAATTTTTTATTTGGTGAAGCTTTACAAGAGAATATTTATAAGAATTTTACTCAAAAAAGAGTTTTGAACTTTGAAGTTTTTACAGACTGGACACCAAATGATAACTGTTTTGTAAGTGTTGATGAAAAATATAAAGATAAGTATGGAATACCCGTTGCAAATATTAGAATTGGTGCACATAAACAAGATTTAAAAGCTGCAAATTTTTTAGCTTCAAAGGCAAAAAAAGTATTAGAAAAGATGGGTGGAAAAAATATTAAAGTCAATATGAGTGCATTGCCCTCTCAAAATCTTCAAGCAGGTGGTTGTAGATTTGGTAATAACAAAAAAAGTTCGGTTTTAAATAAATATTGTCAAAGTCATGATTTGAAAAACTTATTTGTTACAGATGGAAGTTTTATGCCAACAGGAGGAAGTGTTCCTCATACTTGGACTATTTATGCTAACTCTTTTAGGGTGGCTGATTATATAAAAGCTATTGTTTCTTAATCTTTTTTTCTTCTTTAAGATTAGCAGTTTTATCTTCACTTTTTTCTTCTTTTTCTAAAAGTTTAGAAGTATAAATATAAAAAAATCTTCTTTTTAAAACTTTTGCATAAGGTTCTATTACAGCTTCTTGCATATCTGGCATTTTGTTTATAGATACAACTTTTCCAACTTTTAAGCCTTTAAAAAAGATATTATCCATTCCTGATGTAATTACTTCATCTCCTACACTAATATCAATCCAAATAGGAATATACTTGGCAACAATATATTTGCTTTTTTTGATACTATGCGTGATTCCAGGGGCCTTATTTTTTCCTATATATACAGCATAATTTGATTTTTCATTTCCATTTAGTAAAGCAAGAGCTTTATCATTTTTTCTAACTACTATTCCAGCTGCATAATCATCAATAACTAAGCCTGAGATTTGGTCATCTAATTTCTCTTTATCTAACCAAACTTTTGTAAAGTCATCAAATTCAACATATGATAAAACCCTTGTTTGAATAAGTTTTTCATCTACTGGTTTTAATCTTTTTATACTATTTATTAAATCAGTTAGTTTTTGATTTTTACTTTCATAAAGAAGTCTAAACTCTTTTAGTTTTTCATTCTCTTGTTTTAATTCTTCAATTGTACTTGCTTGATAAAAATATTTTTCTGTGAAGTTAGTTATTTTTACTACTTTATGAATATAAAACTCTTTTATATTATTAAATAAAGTAAATTTTTCACCTAAAAGTTTGTTTACATCTAGGATGTATAACAAACTTATGGCTAGAAAAAGAATAAAGAAGATTAACTTATTCATTAGTTATCAGTTTTAATAGCTCCGATTGATTAAGTACATTACTTGTCCCATAAGCTACTGCTAGAAGTGGTTCATCGGCAACTTTAACTGGTAGTTTAATAATATCTGCTAAATATGTATCAAGACCTTTTATTAGTGCTCCACCACCAGTTAGGATAACTCCATTGTCAACAATATCACTTGCTAAATCAGGTGGCATGTCCTCTAGTACACTTTTCACTGCTGAAACAATCTCTTTTAGTGGTTCTTTAATTGCAGTTCTAACACCTTCACTTCCTAACTCGATTGTAGAAAGTAATCCAGAGTTATCTCTACCTTTTACTTTGATTTTCAACTCTTTTTCAAGTTTTATTGCAGTACCAATCTCTATTTTGATGCTTTCAGCTGTTCTTTCACCAATATAAAGATTATAGTTTTGTCTTACATAATCCATAATTGCTTTATCAAATCTATCTCCTGCAACTTTGATTGATTTGCAAAGAACTAAACCACCAAGTGAAGTTACACCAATTTCAGTTGTACCTCCACCAATATCAACTACAACATATCCAGATGGGTCAGATACTGGAATTCCTGCTCCAATTGCAGCTGCCATTGGTTCTTCAACTAAGAATACTTCTCTAGCTCCTGCACTAATTGCAGACTCTTTTACAGCTTTTTTCTCAACTTGAGTAATTCCAAATGGGATACAAATAATAATTCTAGGTCTAATAAATGATTTTCTTGAGTGAGCTTTTTCAATAAAATATCTAATCATTCTCTCAGTCATTTCAAAATCAGCTATTACACCATCTTTCATAGGCCTTACAGCTTGGATATTTAATGGGGTTTTACCAATCATCTGTTTAGCTTCTTGCCCAACAGCTAATATTTTATCTTTTCCATATCTATCATGCTGAACAGCAACAACAGAAGGTTCATTTATAATAATACCTTTCCCTCTAATAGAAACAACAGTATTTGCAGTTCCTAAATCTATAGCCATATCATTTGAAAATAGACCTATTAATTTATTTAACATTGTTATCCTTTATGCTACTTCTACTTCTTTTTCTTTTAATACTACATCTTTAGTAATTGTAATTTTTTTATCTTTGTATAAAGGTAAATCATACATAATATCTAACATAATATCTTCAAGAATTGATCTAAGACCTCTAGCCCCTGTTTTTCTTTCAATTGCTTTTTTTGCTACTTCTTTTAAGGCATCTTCCTCAAAACATAGCTCAACTTCATCCATTTTAAATAGTTTGATATATTGTTTTACTAAGGCATTTTTTGGTTCAGTTAAGATATGAACCATATCATCTTCACTTATCTCATTTAAGGTTGCAATCATATGAAGTCTTCCAATAAGTTCAGGGATTAATCCATATTTAACTAAGTCATGTGCTTCTACATCAGATATTATATCTTGTTTATCTTTAGTAGTTTTCTTTTCTTGATTAAATCCAAGTACATTTGCACCTTGTTTTTTCTTAATTATCTCTTCAAGCCCATCAAAAGCGCCCCCGCAGATAAATAAAATATTTGTTGTATCTACTTGAATTGCATCTTGCCCAGGATGTTTTCTTCCACCTTTTGGAGGAACATTTATAGAAGAACCCTCAACAATTTTAAGAAGTGCTTGTTGTACACCCTCTCCAGATACATCTCTTGTAATAGATCTATTTTCACTCATTCTTGCAACTTTATCAACTTCATCAATAAAGATAATGCCTTTTTCAGCTTTTTTTACATCACCATCTGCAGCTTGTAAAAGTCTAGTAATTACATTTTCAACATCATCACCTACATAACCAGCTTCTGTTAAAGATGTAGCATCTGCTATTGCTAAAGGAACATCAAGATGTTTTGCTATTGTTTGTGCAAGTAGTGTTTTCCCACTTCCTGTTGGACCAATTAATAAAACATTTGATTTATTAATTTCTGTATCATCCTCATGATCTAAATCTTTTCTAAAAATTCTTTTATAATGGTTATATACTGCTACAGATAAAACTTTTTTCGCTCTATTTTGTCCAACTACATAATCATCTAAAATCTCTTTTAACTCAGCAGGAGTTCTAAGTTTCACTTCTTCTTTTGCTTCTTCTAGTTCTTCTTCAGATAGATTATTATCTTGTGGTTCATTTCCGTTTAGGATATCATGTGCAGCAGTTACACACCCTTTACAAATATATCCATTTTCACCTGCAATTATTGGATTATCTTTTGATTCCGTTACTCCACAAAAGTCACATTTTATTTTACTCATATTTTATCAACTCTCCACTATTTTCTATTAAAAGGTATTCCTCTTTTTGTATCAACAACAAATTGAGCTAACTCTTTTACATATTTATTATTACTCTCTTGAAGTAATCTTTTTGCAACATCTGAAATAGACTCTTTTGATTGAAATATTGCTTTATAAGCTTTTTTTATTTCATCTATATCTTCTCTATTATCAAGTCTTCTTCTTAAACCAGTTAGATTTAAACCTCTTAATACAGCACGATTACCCTCAGCTAAACAAAATGGAGGAATATCTTGTGTTACCACAGACCCACCACCAACCATAGAATAGCTTCCTAGTTTACAAAATTGATGAACAGGAGTTAAACCACCAACAACAACTGAATCACCACACTCTACATGACCAGCTAATGTTGCTACATTTGCAAAAATACAATCATTTCCTATGATACAATCATGGGCAACATGTGTATATCCCATAAATAAATTGTTATTTCCAATAACTGTTTTACTACCACCACCAATTGTTCCAGGATTAAATAATGTATACTCTCTAATTTTATTATTATCACCAATAATTAGCTCTACATCCTCACCATTGAATTTTAAATCTTGAGGAATAGAACCTAATGTTACATGGGAAAAAATTTCATTATTTTTACCTATTGTTGTTTTACCCTCAATTAATGAATGTGAACCAATCTTTGTACCATCACCGATTTTTGTATCTTTACCTATAATTGTATAAGCACCAATAGTTACATCTTTTCCTATTTGTGCTCCATCTTCAATTATAACTGTCTTATGAATGTTGTTCATATCAAACCTAAATTTATTTATCTACAACCATAGCTTTTAACTCAGCCTCAGCAACTAGCTTATCATCAACATAAGCTTTTCCATCAAGTACAATTAATGTACCTCTTAATTTTAAAATTTCAATTTTATATTCTAGTTTATCACCTGGTTTAACAGGAGTTCTAAATTTTGCTTTATCTATACTCATAAAGTAAATAACTTTATTTTTAAGTTCTTCTGCTGAAAGGTCATTGCTTTTTAGTGCTAAAACTCCACCAGCTTGTGCCATACCTTCAAGAATTAATACTCCAGGGTAAATTGGATGACCTGGAAAGTGTCCCATAAAAGCAGGCTCACTAATTGATATATTTTTATATCCAGTGATGCTTTTTCTTTTTTCCATATCAGTGATTCTATCAACTAATAAAAAGGGATACCTATGAGGTAATATCTCTTGAATTTCCATAACATCTAACATTCTTATTATCCTAATATTGTGTGTTTAAAATAGTCACATATTTTAGCTAAAAAAAAATTAGTTTTGTATTATTTGAGCAACATTTTTTGAACTACCATTTTTTAAATATTCTCTTAACACTTTTGAATTATCTAAAAATCTATTTTTATTCATATTTGTGTATTCATCTAAAAGATTTTTACTAGTAACTTCTTCTTGAAAAAACTCTTTATGAATTGCATCTTTTCCCATTTTGTCAAAAAAGATATTTGCCAAACCAATATATGGAAGTTTTACAAACATTCTTCCTAAAAAATAATCAAATTTTTTGGCTACATAAGACATAACAAAAGGAGTTCCAATTAAACTTGCTTCAAGTGTTGCAGTGCCTGAACAAATAAAACCAAACTCTGCATCTATTAAACTTTGATGAGCGTCATTTGAAACAACAAAATCACTTATATCTCCATAAGTTTTTTTAATATAAGCATCATCAAATTTTGAGGGAATAATTAGTATGTGTTGTTTATTTGGAATTGATCTTGCAATTTGTCTAAATACTGGCATATGATTTATTATCTCTGTTTTTCTACTTCCTGGCATAAAAACAATCTTATCTGTTTTTTCATATGAGTGTTTAAATTGGGTTATCTCATCTAAAAGTGGATGCCCCACATAACTTATCATCTTTTTATTTGAGTATAACTCTTGTTCAAAAGGAATAATCGAACAAAGTTTTGTACAGTATTGTTGAAGTTTTTCTACTCTTTTTTTCTTCCATGCCCAAGCTTGAGGTAAGATATAGTAAATAATCTCTTTATTTGGATAAGTTTGTTTAAGCTTTTTTGCTAAAGGAAGATTAAAGCCTGAACTATCCATAAGTAAAACTTTATCACAATCTTTTGCAAGTTCTACTAACTCATCTCTTAATTTAAAAAAAAATTTTAATTTTTTTAATGCATCTATAAATCCCATGATTGCAAGGGCAGTTAGATCATAAATAGGATTTCCTAACTCTTTATCAAATACACCAACAAGTTCAATATCTTCATTAAGATGTTTCTTTAACTCTTTTAAGTGAATATTTGATGAAGTCTCTAATGCACTTACTAAAATTTTCATATAATCTCTTCCTTTACATCATCATAAGTTTGTGTGTTTAGTTCTATTTCAAATTTACCTTCAATTATTTCATCAATAATAATTACAGCACTTAAATCATATGGATTATTTACTATTTTATTTCTTATATTTAATTCATCTTCAATAATAGGTGGATTATACATAAGCTCTTTTACATTTTTATATGAAGTTTGTGCTATTTTGTTGAAACTATTTATATTTAATACTTTTATTTCATCTCTATTTAAATAATAAATACCATCTTTAGTATATTCAACTCTTCCATTTGTTTTTGTTCTATTTATTGAAGAATAAAAAAGAAAATATGATGGAACGGTTTGTTTATTTATATCAACTTTTCCATTAAATAAACGATAGTTTAAAAATCTTTGTTTTATTATCTTATATTCTTGATTTTTTTCTTCAAGTTCATTTCTTTTTTTATAAAGTTCAAGTCTTTGCTCAATTGATTCTGGAAGTATTTGATTTGAGATAGGATTAAACATCTCATCCATTACTTTTTTTTGTGCTTCTCTTTGAGGAGTTAATCCAAATAAACAACCACAATAATTTTGTCTATAAAGTGAGTGTTGTTTTACTACTTCTCCTTGAACTTGGGTACCATTTCCTGCTCTATAATCTTTAAATATAAACTCTAAACCTGTCTCTTCTTGTAGTTTTGCACCTATTTTTTCAAGTTTTTCTTGTGATTTTTTAGGAGATATTAATAGTGTTGTTGTAAATTTATCATGACCTAACTCTATTGCTTTTTTTACACTATTTTCTAATCTATCATCATAACAAACTGTGCATCTATCACCTTTTTCAGGAAGATGTTCCATACCTTTTACTTTTTTTAACCATTGTTCTAAATTATATGGACCCTCAAGAAGTTTAATACCTAATTTTTTACATGAATACTCTACATCTAAATATCTTAACCTATACTCACCATATGGATGAATATTTGGGTCATAAAAATACCCAACTAACTCTTCATTTGGATACTCTTCTTGAATCTTTTCTAAAAAGTAGTGACTATCTACTGAACAACAAATGTGAACTAACAAAACAAACCTTTAATCTTATTTTTGCGCAATTATAGTAAAATAATCCAAAACAAAAGGAAAAGCTATAAATAAGTATATTTTTTTAATCATTACTTTACTTTTTAGTGCATGTGCAGTAAAACAACCAGTTAAAAGTAGCAGTGCTACAATTTTGATTAAAACTCCAACTATGAGATTTTATGATACTGGATTTATAAATAAATATCAAGATTTTACACAAGTTCAAATTTTTACTGCTGGTAAGAGTATATTAAATCTAAAAATGTATAAAAATCAAATATGTAGTGATACTTTTAGTTGCTTAGATTATAAAAGTTTTAATAAACAATATTTAAGTAGTAGCTACGAAAAAGATTTTATCAAAAAACTTTTTGAAAAAGATGATAAAAATATCATCTTTAGAGATAGACAAAATAGTATTTTGATAAAAGTTAGAAAGAATTAGTTAGCTACTAGTCTAAACTAGTAGGTTCACCAAAGTAGTATCCTTGAGAGTAATGTATTCCTATCTCTTTTACTTTTTCATATACATTTTTTGAGTGAATAAACTCCGCTATTGTTTCTATTCCCATTTTATTAGCAAAATCTATAATTGTTTCAGTCACCATCTGAGAATTTCTATTTGTGTCAATATCTCTTATCATTGAGGCATCTATTTTTATATAATCAACTTTTAATTTCATTAAATATTCAAAGTTTGAGTATCCTGTACCAAAATCATCAATAGAGATTTGGCAACCATAGTGCTTAACATCTTCTATAAAATTAAGTACTTCATCAAAGTTCTCAATTCCTTCTGATTCAATAAGTTCAAATACAACTCTTTGTCCAGCATTTGAAACTTTTAAATGTTTAATTATACACTCATAAACTTCTTTATTTAAAATATCATCAACATTTAAATTTATAGATATTTTTTTATCTATTCTACTTAATACTTCAAATGTTTTTTTAATCATTATCATTGTTAGCTGAGGGTAAAGTTTATTTTTCTTAGCTAAATTTAAAAAATGAATAGGCGATATTAGCTCACCGTTTTTATCAACCATTCTTATTAATGATTCATATTTTACTACTTCTTGAGTTTTCGTATCAACAATTGGCTGAAATAATGGAATAAATCTATCTTCTTTTATGGCATCTTTAATTTTTTTACCCCATTTAAGATTTTGCTCATATTCATGCTCTATTTTCATTGATGAATCATAAAGAATAAATTTTTGTCTTTTTCTTTTTGCTATTTTTAATGCTATATCTGCATTTGTAAGTAAAGCTTCGTTGCCTAAGGCAATACCAATAGATACATTTACATGGGCTTCATTGTCTTCTCTTACTACAAATGCATTTTTTTCTATGCTCTCTATTAGATATAAAGCTAAACTTTTTAACTCTTCTAAAGATAGGTCTTGTTCATAATATAGTGCATATTCATCAGCATGAAGTTTAAATAGTGTTGAAGATTTTGGTGAGTTTTCTTCTAATATATTTGAAATATAAACTAATAGTTCATTTCCAACTTCATCACCATATAAATCATTTATTTCTTGAAATTTATCTATATTTATAAGCATTAACGAAGCATATTTATCTTTATTTACTATTTCAAGAAGTTTTTTTCTATTTGGAAGGTCAGTTAATTCATCATTGTAAAACTGATATTCTAAAGAGTCAAGCATATTATTAAATACTTTTTGCATAGAAGTTATTTCTTTGATTTTATTATCTATTTTTACTCTTTGTTTTATATCTTTATTTTCAGAAATATCATTTATTTTATCTACAAATACTTTTATAGGTTTTACTAAATATTTATCAAACTCAAAGTATAAAGATAAAAATACAATAATTGAAAACATAACAATAAACAAAGCAAAAAAGTTTATCATTGTAGATAGTGATACTTTTAAATCATTTATTGGATAAGATATATCAATAACTCCAAGAACATCATTTTCTTTTGCATTTGTATGGCACTTTAGGCATTGTTGCTCTGCTATAATTGGATAAAAAAATTGAATCATACTATCATCTATGATATTTAATACTTCTTCATTATTTAAAGCTTGTTTTACAAAAGGGTTTGCTTTTCTTGCTTTTGCATCAGCTTTTATATCTCCATAAACTTCTGCAACTATTGGGCTTCTGTAAACATTTACAATCATCTCATCATCAATAGTATTTACTCTATCAATTATATTTTCTAAATCCTCTTTTGTCCAGCCTTTTTCCATTGCTGAGTATAAAGATTGAAATATTAGTTTGCTGGTTTTTTTAGCATCAATCTTAGTTAGTCTTTCAATAGCATCTCTTTTTAAATACTCTCCATAAATAAAAGCTACTGAAAGTGTAATTACAAGAGTAAGAAGAATTATTCGTGTGATAAGTTTTTTATATGTTATTGATTTTTCCATTAGTGCCCAAAATTATTTTATTTACTAGTATTGTATACATTTGTTACTTAAGATATTATTTTATTATTAAATAGCCAGTTAGGCTATTTAATGTTGAAATTTTCTTAATCTATTATAACCTAGTTTAATAAGTTTAAGCAAAGGTTTTCTATATGAGTGAAAAACAAATTTTTTAATGTAATATGCAAGTTTACCCTTTACATGAATAAGTCCAAAAAGATTTCCAGCTGCATACTCTCCTCCAAGTGCGATAAGTATTCCATCAAGTTTAGGATTAGTTTTAACAAGAGTTTTATTTTCCAGTGATTTTAAAACATTTTTTCCTGCTAATGAACCACTTATTCTAGCAATAGTAACATTTGGAGGCATTATTTCATCATCATTATTTCTAATTTCAGCAATATCTCCAATGGCATAAATATTTTCATGTTCAAGTACTTGCATATGTTCATTTACAATAACTTGCCCTTTTTGGTTTGTTTTTATATCTAACTCAGCAGTAAGAGGAGAAGCCTCAACTCCACCTGTAAAAATTACAAAAGAGTGATTTATTTTGGTACCATTTGATAAAAAACAGTAGCCATCTTCTACTTTTTCAAGTTTTGTATTTGTTATTATATTTATTCCCAAAGATTTTAATCTTTCTTGTGAAATATTTATAAGTTGTTGTGTAAGTCCTGGCAATATACTAGCTGAACTACTTACTAAAGATATTTTTAGATTCTCACAAGAAAAATTCCCTCTTTTAAAGAATTTATTTGAAAAATATGCCATCTCAGCTGCAATTTCAACCCCTGATAAACCAGCTCCAACTACAAGAATACGCGTGTCTGCACACTGTTTTGCTTCATTTTTTATTTTTTCAAATAGTTGTTTTTCAAAACTTTGCTTAAAAACAATTGCTCTGTGAAGTTTTTTTATATCATCAGCGTGATTTAATCCAGGTACTTGAGGAGGGAAAAAGGTTCTTGTTCCAGCTGCTAATATTAGATAATCAAACTCAACAATCTCTTTTTCTTCTGTATAGATTTTTTTATCTTTTTTATCTATTTTTCTTACTTTTAAATTTTTAAATTCTAGGTGGTTGTGATTAAATCCCATACATAAAGTAGTTAAATCAATCGTAACATCTGCAAAGTTTGATTTATTTGCTATTAGATCATAAACTTCTGGTTGTAAATTATGATATGTATGTTTATCAATAAGTGTTATTTTGATATTTTTATTTTTAACCAATTCTCTTAATGCATAAATTCCTGCATATCCACCACCAATGATTACTATTTTTTTCATTAATGTTGCCTTTTCATCTTTTTTATATAACTCTTAATTTTAAAAATAATTAAATGAAGTAGTAACTAAGAGTCAAACAAATATATTTATATATTAATTATTAGATTAAAACATGTTTTACATAAAAAAGAGTTGTCAAGTAAGATATAGTTTAAATACTTCAAATAATTTAAACTTTCATAGAGTTTGTGAAATTTTATAGTTTTAAAACTATATTTTCTTTAAAGAAGCATTTTTGTATTATATTTTTAAAAATAGGAAATATAATGAAATATGTTGGAGCTCATGTAAGTGCAAGTGGTGGAGTTTATAATGCACCAATAAACGCAAAAGAGTTAGGATGTAAAGCTTTTGCTTTATTTGTAAAAAACCAAAGACAATGGAGAGCAAAAGATTTTGATACAAAAACTTTAGATAAGTGGTTTGAAGAGTTAGAAAAAAGTGGTGTCCAAACAAAACATATCTTACCTCATGATAGTTATTTAATCAATCTTGGACATCCAGAAGAAGAAAAAAGACAAAAATCTCTTGATGGTTTTTTGCATGAAATACAAAGATGTGAAATATTAAAGCTTGATAGATTGAACTTTCATCCAGGAAGTCACTTAAGAAAAATAAGTGAAGATGAGTGTTTAGATAGAATTGCTTTATCTTTAAATCAAGCAATAGATGAGACAAATGATGTGAAACTAGTTATTGAAAATACAGCAGGTCAAGGAAGTAACTTAGGGTATAAATTTGAACATTTGGCATACTTAATTGATAAAGTTGAAGATAAAAGTAGAATTGGTGTATGTATTGATACATGTCATATGTTTACAGCTGGATATGATATAAGAACTAAAGAAGCTTATGATAAAACATGGAAAGAGTTTGATGAAATAGTAGGTTCAAAATATCTTATGGGAATGCATATAAATGATTCAAAACCAGAACTTGGAAGTAGAGTGGACAGACACCATAGCCTTGGAATGGGACAAATAGGTTGGGATGCCTTTAAGTTTATTATGAATGATGAAAGAATGGATGATATTCCTTTAGTTCTTGAAACAATTGATGAAACAATTTGGAAAGAAGAGATAGAAAATTTATATAACCTTGTAGAAAAATAGATAAATAATTTTAAACGCTTTCATTGTTATTCTAATAATAAGACTCCTCAAGCCTCTTTACAATGCTCACCCCGAGGAGTTACTTTTTTAACTTTTTATAAACAAATTAACTTATTAAAATCTTTTGGTATGCTTTTTAGAAATGAATCAAAAGAAAATTGTTATAAAATTCATGGAATTATAAAGCTTGCTAGCTTCAAAAGTAAAAGCAGTTTATTAAAATCAAAGTCGTAAAAGCACCATTTAGATAGAATATGATTTCTATTGATAAAAACAATAAATACAATAATATGAAAAAGAATATTTAAATGATACAACTATCAAATGTAACAAAAAAATTTGGAACAAAAGAGCTTTTTTCTGATTTGAGTTTTAGATTAAACTCAGGAAATAGGGTAGGTTTAGTAGGTAGAAATGGTTCTGGTAAATCTACTTTATTTAAACTTATTTTGCAAGAAGAGTCTTGTGATGCGGGGGAGATATTAATTCCTAAAGGCTATAAAATTGGTGCTTTGAAACAACATCTTGAGTTTACCAAAAAGAGTTTAAGAGATGAAACTGCACTTGCTTTAAGTGAAGAGGATAAATATAGTATTTACAAAGTTGAAAAGATACTTTTTGGTTTGGGTTTTTCAAAAGAGGATTTAGAAAAAGATCCTTTATCTTTTTCAGGTGGTTATCAAATAAGAATTAATTTAGCAAAGCTATTGATTACTGAACCAAACCTTTTACTTTTAGATGAGCCTACTAACTACTTGGATATTTTATCTTTAAGATGGTTGAAAAATTTCTTAAAAAACTTTGATGGTGAAGTTATTCTTATTACCCATGATAGGGATTTCATGGATGCTATTACTACTCATACTATGGGAATTATTAGAAAAAGTCTATTTATTTTAGAGGGTAATACTCATAAGTTTTATGAACAAATTGAAGCAAATGATGAACACCATGAAAAGCAAAAGATTGCACAAGATAAAAAAAGAAAAGAGTTAGAGGAGTTTATTGCCAAAAACAAAGCAAGAGCTTCAACAGCAGCCCAAGCACAATCTAAAGTAAAACTATTAGAAAAGATGGATGAGATGGAGGATATAGTGCATGAAGCAACTATTGATTTTGATTTCAATTTTAAAAATACACCTGCAAAAGTATTATTAGATGTAAAAGATCTAAGCTTTGGATATATAAAAGATAATATTTTATTTAAAAATATCTCTTTTTCTTTAAATAAGTCAGAAACCTTGGGAATTATAGGTAAAAATGGTAAGGGTAAATCAACTTTATTAAATACTATTGCACAAGAGCTAAAACAAATAGATGGAACAGTAACTTATCATACTTCCACATCATTTGCTCACTTTGGTCAAACAAATATCTCGCATTTAAATCCAAAAAACACAATTATGGATGAGGTGTATCTTGGTAATTCAAAGTTACCAGAATCTACTGTTAGAAGTATTTGTGGTTCTATGATGTTTAGTGGAGATGATGTAAAGAAAAAAATATCATTACTTTCAGGTGGAGAAAAAAGTAGAGTTATGTTGGCTCAAATTTTAGCAAGAGATGTAAATCTTCTATTTTTAGATGAGCCTACAAACCACTTAGATATGCAATCAATAGACTCTTTGACAAAAGCTATTAAAAATTTTGAGGGTTCTTGTATTATTGTTACTCATAGTGAAGAACTATTGCGTCAAGTGTGTGATAGATTGATTGTGTTTGCAAAAGATGAAGCTATTTATTTTGATGGAACATATGATGAGTTTTTAGAAAAAATTGGTTGGGAAGACGAAGAAGTTGAAGAAAAAGTAAAAAAATCTCCCAAGGTAAATAAAAAAGAGAATAAAAAAATAAGAGCTGCACTTATTCAAGAAAGAAATAAACAAACAAATCCTTTGAAAAAAGAAGTTGACAAATATGAGCAAAGAATCATACAGTTAGAAGATTTGATACAAAAAGAGCAAGCAGAACTTATTCAAGCTTCAAATGCAGGAGATAATAGTAAGATAATTGAACTATCTCAAATAATTCTAAATTATGAAAAAGAAGTTGAAGAGAAGTTTGAAAAGCTTGAAGAAACTCAATTAAATCTTGATGCCATAATTCATGAATATGATATAAAATTAGAAGAGATTTAATTTTTTAATCTTATGAAAAATTAAATTTTATTTATAAGAATATAGCTTAATTAAAAATATAAATAAAGCTTGTATAATCAATCTTTATTTTACAATTAATTGCTATAGGAGAGTTTATGCAAACTATTGTAGTGGCACTTTTGCCTATATTTTTTCTTATACTACTTGGATATACTTTCAAAAAAATAGAGTTTCCAAGTTTAGAGTTTTGGCAGTATGCAGATAAATTTACTTATTATGCACTTTTTCCTGCTTTATTAATATACAAACTATCAACTGCCTCTTTAGATGATATTAATGGAGTATCTTTTGTCTCAACAGGGCTAGTAACACTTGTTGTTTTAACTCTTTTTTTAATGTTTCTTTCAAAATATGTTTTTCTTTTTGAAGGTAAGGCTTTTACTTCTGTATATCAAGGTGCAATAAGATTTAATAGTTATGTTTTTTTAGCTTTAACAGATGCTCTTTTTGGTGATAGTGGTTTAGTCCTAGCAGCTCTTCTTATGACTTTTATGATACCTGCTATAAATATATTTTGTATAGGAATCTTTTCAATATATGCTTCAAATAATAAGATTAATATAAAATCATTTACAAAATCAATTTTAAAAAATCCTTTGATTTTAGGGTGTGTTATTGGTGGTTTATTAAACTATTTTGGTATAAGATTATTTGCTCCTATTGAAAATACTCTTGGTATATTAAGTTCAGCAGCTTTACCACTAGGTCTTTTATCAGTTGGAGTAGGGCTTCATATAAAGCATATAAAAGAGGTAAAATTAGAACTATTTAGTTCTTTATTTTTAAAACTAGCAATTTTTCCTGTGTTAATATTTTTTATTGGAATAAATTTTGGTATTACAGGTCAGGCTTTAACTATATTAGTTTTATTTGGCTCAATGCCAACAGCTTCTAGTGCTTATATTCTTGCAAGGGAGTTAGGGGGAGATTTGAAACTAATGTCTGCAATTATTACAACACAAACATTAGTTTCTATTTTTACAGTTTCAACAATCTTGATGTTATTTCAAGACTATTTTTAAAGTAAGTAAGAAAGAAGTTCTTCCTTACTTATTTGATTAGTTTTAGTTGAGTTTTAGCCTTTTCATAAGTTGAAACCTCTAAGTAAGCTTTTGCTTTTTTCAGATCTTTTTCTATTTCACCTTTACCATATTGATAAATAATACCTATATTGTATGCAGCAATACCTTTTTGAGTTTCATCTTCACTATTTCTAAAAGCGTTTTCATAGTATTTTAAAGCAGTTTTCACATCTTTTTTACCTAATAAACCTTTTTCATAAATAATTCCAAGTTCTATACTAGCACTAGCATTTCCTCTTTCATCTGAAATTTTATAATATTTTACTGCTTCTTTATAATCTTTTTTCTCATTATAATATTCACCTAAATGAAAAGAAGCATATTTATCATATTTATAAATCATTTTGAAAAGAGCTACTGCTTTTTCCATATCTTTTTTTACTGCATATCCCTTTTTATAAAAAACTCCAAGAAGATTTATAGAAGCGCTATTTCTCTCTTTTGCTCCAAGCTCTAAATACTCTTTTGCTTTTTCATAATTAAGCTCAATTATCTGCCCTTTATAGTCATCATTTTTGTAATATAACCAAGCAAGATTATAATACGCTGATGCATAACCTCTTTTTGCAGCTTCTTCATAGTATTCTTTAGCTTTTAATAAATCTACATCAACACCTTTTCCATAGTGATATGACCAAGCAATATTTGCATAATCTCTTGCTGAACCTCTTTTTTCTAGAAGTTCTTTAGAGTATTTAAAACCTTTTTTATAGTTGACAATAGATTCACTATCTTTACAACTTCCACAAAGGTAAAGATTTACAAGTCTATTAATTGAGTCTATATTTCCTTTTGAAGCTAAATCTTCATAAATTGCAAGACCTTTTTCAGGCTCTTTTTTGAAATCTTTAAGATAATATGGAGGATTTATATATAATTCTGCAAGCAGTCTTGTAGCTTCTACGTCACCTCTTTTATGAAGGTCTTCATATACTTTTATAGCTTCATTATATTTTTGTTGTTTTGAACTAAGATAAAATCTTGCAAGATTTTTTGCACTTTTTACATCACCTGCTTCTACACCCTTTTTATAATATTCAAGTGCAATTTCAGGTTTTCTATATTTATTGTATAAAGCTGATTTTCTAAGTTCTAAAATATCTGTTTTTTCATTTGTTGGAAGATCTTTTAATTTCTCTTTTGTTTCATTAAAGTAATCTCTATAGCTATATGAAGAAGTTAATTTTTTCGCTAACTCTTTTTTTAGTTCAATATCATCACTTTTTAAAATATAGTCTTGCCATTTAAGAGTTAGTTTGTACTCTTCTGGATTGAAGTTGTATTTTGATGGTTTTTTACTAGCAAGTTCTAAAATTGCTTCTTTGTTTCCATCTTTTGCTAATTCATTATATATAGCATTTGCTTTTTGGTCAAATCTTTTTTTATCATAATATTTAGCAACAAATAGTTTACCCTCATTTGACTCTTCTAGTTTTGATTTTATTTCAAAGAATTTGTCCATTAATTCTGGTTTTTCAGAGTAATATTTTAGTAACTCTGCTGCTGCTTTTTTATGTTTTAAAAGTGCTGCTTTTTCTAAATATTCTGCTGCTTTATCTTTGTCTGCTTTTAACTTTTGTTTGTAGTTGCCAATTTTATACATTCTAGCAATTTCATAATATGCTTGTGCATTTGTATTATCTATTTTAAGACCAGCTTCATATGCTCTAATTGATTCTTTGTATTTATAAAATCTTTTTAATTTATCTGCAAGAAGAAAAATCTTTTCTGAATCTTTTGTGTCAATTGTTTCATTAATAAAGCTATTTACTTCATTATCTTTATTTTGGTATGCTGCTCTTCTTAGATTTTTGATTGCAACTTCAAATGGTTCTTTATAACCTTTTTTATCCATAAACTCTTTAATAGTAGCTAATTGCTCTTTTTTATATTTATCATTGTAGAAAATATATAAATCAGCTAATTGTTTTTCTGATAGTTTATCAATTACTTTTTTTTGTAAAGCTTTTGCTTTTTCATACTTGTAGTTTTTAGTATAATATTTAATTAGTTCAACTGTGGCATCTTTACTATTAAGTTCTATGGCTTTTTCATAAAGTTTTACAGTTTTTTCTTTACCATTTATGAACATATCATTATATTCTTCATAAATTTTTGCAATTTCTGTTAAATCTTCTGAACTTTTTACATTTAAAAGTTCTTCGTACCATTTATTAAAATAGTATAAACCCTCTTTTGTTTTAGGGAAATTATAGTTTTTTGCTAATGCAAGAATTGCTTTTGTATTTCCATTGTTTGCATCTTCAATTAACTCTTGTTTTGGCTTTACTTTATTTGTATTTAATCCAAGGTTTGCACACCCTGTAAAAAGTAATAAAGTAATAGCTATTGATGATAAAAATTTCATATACCTTCCTATGCTTTTTTGATTTTGTTTGAGTATAAATACCACCTAAGTTAGATTATCTAAGCTCTTTAGTTACAATAATTTATAAGATATAAAACTATTAATTCTTTTTTAATTCTATGAATAAACATAAAGTATATTTATAAGAAATAGAATTAAAAAGTTTGGTTTTAAAACTTATTGATAATAAAAATCAAATAATATGAAAAGTAATCTTAAATTAAGATATAAGCCTATAAATACTTATATTTTAAAGCTCATAGATAGTTAAGAGATATTAATGTATTATCTTACTTTAATTAAGAAGAGGTGCTATGATTTTTATACTTTTTTTTGGTTTTATTATTGTTTTATTAGTGGGTTTAAATATATACGATAATATGAATCTAAATAAGCTAGAAGAGTTTATAAAAAAACAAGATTGTCAAATGTATATTTATTCAAAAGGTTCATATAAAGCTATTTGTCAAAACAAAGTTTTGGTTTTAAAGAATAGTTTTGAGATTGATTTGGATAAAAACAAAGTTGAGATTTTATATAAAGATATAAAAAAGACAAAGATTGAACAAAATAGCATTCTTATTAATAATACTAAACTAGATTTTAAAGAAAAAAATAGTTTAGAAAAATTTTACAATTTATTACAGGATAAGTTAAACAATGAATGAAATAATCGAGTTTATTAAAGCAAAAGATGTAAGTAAAACAGCATTTTTCGCGCAACTAAAATGTACTATTGAAGAAGCAAAAATACTTCAATTTCTTACAAAAGAGTATATTATTGGAAGAGATTCTTTAGTTGTTGTAGATGTTTTAAGTGAATTTTATGATGTAAAAAGTTTCGAGCATCTTTATAAAGTAGAAGAGATTAAATCACTTTTAGAACTTGGTTGGTTAGTTCATAATAGTTTTGAACATGTAAAAATTAGTGATATTTCAAAATTAGAGTTGTTAAATTCAAATATTTCTTTATCAACAGCATTTTTAAAACTTTTAGAAGAGGGTTCTTTAGAGTTTGTATTGCCAGAGATAAAAAAATATAGTGACCATTTAGAGTATCTGCAAGATCAATTTTTTAAAATTGACTTAGCAAAACAATTAAATATGGTAAAAAGAAATTTTGATGAGAATTCACCTAATAGAAATAGATTAAAATCAAAACTATTGATGCTTGAAAATAGAATAAAAGAGAGAGTTAAAGTTACAGAAAAAGATATTATGCTTGAAGATTTTTTTAAAGAGCACTCTTTAGAAGAACAAGAACAAACAATATTTTTAGCACTTTTAAAAGAAGAGTATTCAGGGGGTGATGGAACAATTAGAGATATGAACTCTTTAATTGAACTAATCTCAAGTGATGATTATGAAAAGATAAAATTTAGAAGTTTACTAGAAGAGAGTTCAAAGTTAGTTTCAAAAAATTTAATTGATTATGATGAAGTTTTAACTCCTTTTGGAGGAATAAATAGAAACTTTTTTATTCCAGATGAGATTTTATATAAAATTTCTCATCCAACAAAGAAAAAGTCAAGAAGATCAAAACTAAAGTTAAATACAGTTATTAAAGAACAAGATATGTTTGAGCTTATCTCAACTACTAAAACTTTAGAAGATGTAGTTTTAAATGATAAGACTAAAGAGACACTAAATTCACTTTTAAAGCAAGTAGATAAAAATGTTTTAAATAAGTTAAAACAGTGGGGAATAAAAGAGAAAAGAAGAGGAATTGATGCAAGAATAATCTTTTATGGTTTTGCAGGAACAGGAAAGACTCTAACAGCACTTGCTTTAGCAAAATCATTAAAAAGAGAAGTATTAAGTTTTGACTGTAGTAAGATTTTATCTATGTATGTGGGTGAGAGTGAAAAAAATGTTAGAAATATTTTTGATACATATAAAGATTTGGTAGAAAAAACAAAATCAGAACCAGTTTTACTTTTAAATGAAGCAGATCAATTTTTAAGTGCAAGAAGTAGTGGCTCAAATAGTGGAAGTGAAAAAATGCATAATCAAATGCAAAATATTTTCCTAGAACAAATTGAAAGATTTGATGGTATTTTAATAGCAACAACAAACCTTTTAGAGTCAATTGATACTGCATTTTCAAGAAGATTTAATTATAAAATCGAGTTTAAAAAACCAACTTTAAAGCAAAGAGAAGAGCTTTGGAAAAAACTATTACCTGAAAAACTACCTTTAAGTGATGATTTTGATTTAGAGCAATTATTATCATATGAACTTACAGGTGGACAAATAGAATTAGTTATAAAAAATACTGCTTATAAAGTCGCTTTAGATGAAGAACCTATCTTTACAATTGAGGCTTTTAAAGACCAAATTGAAAAAGAGTTAAAAGGCAATTTTGATAGTGAAAATAAAATGGGATTTATGAGTTAAAACATTTATAAGCTAAAGTAATCTTTATCTTAAGTTAATATAATTTAAAGTTTAAGTGATTGATTTCTTTGGTTTTAAAAATAGTTTAAAAAAATTTATTTAATTTAAGCAAAAACCCCATAGTAGCATAAGTATAGCTTTAGTAGATATTAGATAGGATTAAAAAAATAATTAATCAACTTTTAAGTGTAAAAATTAGATCTTAAGGATATATGATGTCACATATGGAGTTTTCTCATCCGTATTTTGGTGTATTTGTTATGTTTATTTTAACATTCACTGCTTTTATCTTAACTGTATATCTTGCAAGAGTAATAAGTAGAAAGATTGCAAGATTAAATACTGAAAAATTAAAAGTATCCTTATATGAGTGTGGACCTGAGGTTACCAAACAACCCAATACAATATCAGTGCAGTTTTATCTAATGGCATTGTTATTTATTTTATTTGATATTGAAATAATATTTATGTTCCCTTGGGCAATTAACTTTCAAATATTAGGTTGGTTTGGTTTTGTTGAAATGATATTGTTTATTTTACTTTTAACAATTGGTTTTATATATGCATGGAAAAAAGGAGCTTTAGAATGGCACAGCATAAAGTAAATTATTTAGCTGATGGTGGAGCTCCTATTGCTTTAACAACAGTAGATAAGCTTGTAAACTGGGGGCGAAGTAACTCCTTGTGGCCTTTGACTTATGGACTTGCATGTTGTGCAATTGAGATGATGGCAACAGGTGCTTCAAGATATGATTTTGATAGATTTGGAACAATTTTTAGAGCAAGTCCTAGACAAGCTGATGTTATTGTAATAGCTGGAACATTAACTAAAAAACATGCTGAATTTATGAGAAGATTGTATGATCAAATGCCTGATCCAAAGTGGGTTATATCTATGGGTTCATGTGCAAATACAGGAGGTATGTTTAATACATATGCAACTGTTCAAGGTGCAGATAGAATAGTTCCTGTTGATATATATTTACCTGGATGTGCACCACGACCTGAAAGTTTGCAATATGCACTTATGATGCTTCAAAAAAAGATTAGAAAAGAATCAATCTTTAGATCAATAAAGAAAAAGAGGTTAGTATGAGAGAATACAAACCAAAAGATGATGTACAAAATAAATCATATTTTAGTGATAGGTTTTATATTACTCCATCAATTCCTAAAGTTGATGTTTGTCAAGATAAAATCTTTTTAGATGATGTAGAATTACTCTCTTCAAAAGTAAAAATACTTGATAAGTATATACAAAAAGAGCATTTGGTTATTTACATAAATCCAAAAGAGAATATAAATGCAATTGAGATTTTAAAAAATGAACTTCAATACGATATGCTTATTGATATCTCTGCTATTGATTATATTTCATCAAAAGGTGGCTTTGAGATTTTTTATGAATTTTTATCAATGAGTAAGCATAAAAGATTAAGACTTAAGTGTTTTATAGAAGAAAAAGAAGAGTTAAACTCTGTTTATTCACTTTTTAAAATGGCAAATTGGTCAGAAAGGGAGATGTATGATATGTATGGAGTAAAAATCATAAATCACCCAAATATGAAAAGAATACTAATGCCAAATGATTGGCATGATCATCCTTTGAGAAAAACATATCCTTTACATGGTGATGAAGCTGCATCGTGGTATGAAGTAGATAAGATTTTTGGAAAAGAAGCAAGGGAAATAATAGGTCCAGAAATCAGAGATGCTGCTGCTATTGATAGATATGATACTACCAGATTTGCAAGATTAGGTCATGAGGTTCCTTATGGCACTGATATTACGAATGGAAAAGAGCCAGAGCATACACCACTTGCTTATCAAGAAGAAGGTGGAGTTAAACTTATCAAAAAATTCAAAGAAGAAGAGTCTGTGACTTTAAAAGAAAGAAGGTAAATATGCAACAACAAACACCTAATAGATTAAAACCTTTTTTTGAAAATATTAACTTTGAAAGAGAAGATAATACAATGGTGGTTAATTTTGGACCACAACATCCATCTGCTCACGGTCAAATGAGACTTATTTTAGAACTTCAAGGAGAAGAGGTAGTAAAAGCTAGACCTGATATTGGTTACTTGCATAGAGGCATGGAAAAGATGGCTGAAAACATGATTTATAATGAGTTTTTGCCAACTACTGATAGGATGGATTATATTGCTTCTACTTCAAATAATTATGGCTTTGCATTAGCTATTGAAAAACTTTTAGGAATAAAAGCACCAAGACGTGCTGAGATAATTAGAACAATGCTTTTAGAACTAAACAGAGTAATTTCTCATCTATTTTGGTTAGCAACACATGCGCTTGATGTTGGAGCTATGAGTGTATTTTTATATACATTTAGAGAAAGAGAATTTGCTATGGACCTTATTGAGGATTACTGTGGTGCAAGACTTACTCATAGTGCAGTTAGAATTGGTGGAGTTCCTTTGGATTTACCAAATGATTGGTGTAAAGATTTAGAAAAATTCTTAAAAGTATTAGAAGTTGAAGTTGAAAAATATGAGGGCTTATTAACTGAAAATAGAATTTGGAGAATGAGACTTGAAAATGTAGGTATTATAACTCCTGAACTTGCAAAATCTTGGGGAGTAACAGGAGTTGCTTTAAGAGCAACTGGTACTAAATGGGATTTAAGAAAAGAGATGCCTTATGGAATATATTCTGAACTTGATTTTGATATTCCTATTGCAACTACATGTGATGCGTATGGAAGATATAAGTGTTATATGCAAGAAATAAGAGAGTCAATTAAAATATTAAGACAACTTATTCCAATGTATGAAGAAAGTAAATGTGAACTTATGGCTCATGCCCCTGATTATATTTCAGCACCAAAAGAGCAAATTATGACTCAAAACTATTCACTTATGCAACATTTTGTTTTAGTAACACAAGGAATGAGACCTCCAAAAGGTGAGGTTTATGTAGCAACTGAATCACCAAAAGGTGAATTGGGATATATGGTTGTAAGTGATGGAACACCATATGCTTATAAGTTAAAAGTTAGAGCTCCAAGCTTTTTTCATACAGGTCTTTTAGAAGATTTGTTACCAGGGCATCAGTTAGCTGATGTGGTTACTTTGATTGGTAACCTTAACTTGGTATTTGGCGAAATTGATAGATAGGGCTAGATTATGAAAAGATTTGATTTGAGATTACTAAAAGATAACTTTTATGACAGAATGTTAGAATTAATGAAAACTGATATAAAAGATGGAGAAAATGCTATTTTCTTATTTGAAATAGGAGATTTCTCAGCTGTTCAAAAAAGTGCAGATTTAATATATGAAAATGGATATACACTTATGAACTCTATTAAGTTTAATGAAGTTGATTGGACAATAGTAGTAAAAAAAGTGCAACCTGAAAAAAAAGAGATAGAAACCAAAGAAGAAGAGTAGTAGTATGAAAAATTTAGATATTTTAAAAAAGAGTGATTATATTTTATGTTTTGCACAGTTCCTAGCTAATACAAATGAAGAAGTTGTAGATGCTATAAATGAAGCAAAAAAGAGTAATAACGCAGAAGTTATATATATGCATGCAGTTGATAGTTTGGCTTTAAAAGATTTTTATACACAATTTATTAAGTATGAAGCTGGAAGTGAAGAGGGAATTAGTGCATTGTTATTGGATACTTTTGCAAAAAATGCAAGTGCGAAAGTACAAGCTTATATAGATGATTTGGATATTGGTTATATCTCAGCAGAATCAAGTGCTGGAGAAGAAGAGTTTGAAGAGGCTTTAGAAAAGAGTTCAAATAAGAGTTTTAAAACTATACTAGTTGGCGATGATATTTTTTCTCATGAAAGAGTTGATAATATTTTAAAAATTTTAAGTGCCATTGAAAAGTATAGTGATTTTAATATAGTTTCATCAAGACAAATCGATAATGAAGATGAAAACTTAGAAGAAGTAGAAGAGCTTTTACCTTATAATGGAACAGTTATTTACTCTTATGTTGATAGCTCAAAAGATTCAAATATAGTTTATGCAAGTGCATCTTTTGCAAGAATTGCAAAGGTTGAAGATGGTGCAAAAATAAAACTAATTTCAAAAGAGGGTGAAGTTTCAAAACTATTAGAAATTGATGATACTCTACAAAATACAATTGCAATTTGTGCTACAAATAAGAAAGGAAATGATTTCTTATCATGTGGTTATATTTATAAACCCGTAAAAATAGAAAGGCTTGAAGAGTGAGTGATTTAATATCTTTAGACATTGATGGGAAACTTTGTAAAGCAAAAGAGGGAGAGAGTTTATTAAATATTGCAAGGGCAAATGGAATATTTGTTCCAGCAATTTGTTATCTAACAAGATGCTCTCCTACCCTTGCTTGTAGATTATGCCTAGTTGAGGCTGATGGAAAACAAGTATATGCTTGTAATGCAAAAGCTAAAGATGGAATGCAAGTAAAAACAACTACTGAAAATATTGCTAAAGAAAGAAGAGCAATAATGGAAGTATATGATGTAAATCATCCTTTACAGTGTGGGGTATGTGACCAAAGTGGAGAGTGTGAACTACAAAATTATACTTTATATATGAAAGTTGATTCTCAAAGTTATTCTATTAAAGATGTGCCAAGACCAACTCAACATTGGGGAGTTATGAATTATGATCCTGGATTATGTATAGTTTGCGAAAAATGCGTAACTGTATGTAAGGATATGATTGGTTCAAGTGCTTTAAGTACTGTAAAAAGAGGTTCTGATACAATCTCAAAAACTTTTAAAGATAGTATGCCAAAAGATGCATACTCAATGTGGAATAAGCTAAATAAATCTCTTATTGGCTTTGATGAAAGTTCATGTACAGATTGTGGAGAGTGTATCTCTGTTTGTCCAGTTGGAGCACTTGTATCAAATGATTTTCAATATAAATCAAATGCATGGGAGCTTACTAAAATTCCTGCTTCAAATCCTCACTCAAGTGATTGTGCTTTGATGTATTATGAAAGAAAGCATGAGTCTGTGCAAAACCATGATAAGTTAAAGATTTATAGAGTTACAAATGACCATCATTATGTGACATTAAATGGAGCAGCAAGATTTGCATATGATTTTGAAAATGAAGTAAAACAAAAAGATGAAAAAGCTTTTATTGAAGCACTTGATGCATTTAAAAAAGCAAAAACTATAAAATTTAACTCATTTATTACAAATGAAGAAGCATTGATTTTACAAAAATTAAAAGAAGAGTATAACTTTAAACTAGTAAATGATGATGCTTTTAAATATCAAAGATTTTTAAAAGAGTATAGTTTAGTAAGTGGAAACTCTTTGTATGGTTCAACACTAAAAGATGTTCATGATTCAAATTTTGTAGTATCTGTTGGTTCATTTTTAAAACATGACTTACCACATGCAAGATATGCTTTTAATAACTCTATTATATTAAATAAAGGTTCAGGATTATACTTTCATCCAATTGTTGATCCAATTATGGAAAAGATTGGTAAAAAGGGAAAAACAACAGAGTTTATATATCATCAACCTTTAAAAGAAGAGGCTGTTTTATATCTTCTTTTAGATATCTTTGCAGATGAAAATTTACCTGAAGATATTAAAAAATATCTTGAATCTTTAAAAGAAAAAAGAGTTAAAACTATTGTTGAAACAAAAAAAGAACAAGTAATAGAAAAAGTCTTAGATGAAGATAGTGGTGAAGAAAAAGAGCTTAAAAAGTTAGTAACAAAAAAAGAAGAAAAAGAAGTAGAGTATATCTACTCAAAACTTCTAGATGAAGTAGGGCTTGATGAAAACTTTTATGATTTAATTGATTCTATGCTTGTTAAAAAAGATAAATTTTCATTAATTATTGGAGAAGATATAATAACTCATCCAAATTATAAAACTTTAGCAAAACTTTGTGCAATGATTGAAAAATATACTAAGTTTGAAATTGTAATTATCCCTACTAAAACAAATACCTTAGGTGTTAGTTTAATTTGTCAATTAGATGAAAAACAAGAGGGTTTTACTATTGGATATAATGAAAAAGCTGATTATCAATTAAGTGCTTTAGGTGATGGGAATTTAGACATGCCAGCACTAAATCAACAAGAAGGAACATTTGTAAATATTGATAAAAGAGTTGTCCCTACAAATGCTGCTTTACCTTATAATGGTTATGTATTAAATGATATTGCAAATGAGTTGTTAGAAATTAAACAAGAAAATACAATTGATTACACTGTAAAACTTCCACTTTCAAGCGGATTTAAACAAGTAGAGTTTGACTCTTTAGTAAACTATTTTTCAAATGATGCAAATGAGCATAGAGGTTATGAATTACAAAATTTAGATACCAAGGTAAATGATATATTTGAAAGAACAGAGGTTTTAGATGTACAAGTTCATGATGATGAGTTTATTATTTATAAAGCAAATCCTATGAATTTATTTAATGAATTTGTAGCAAAATCCCATGAGTTTAAACAAAAAGCAAAAACTGGTATTTATGTATCTCAAAAACTCTTTGATAGATTAAACTTACAAGTAAATGAGAAAGTAAGAGTTCTAACAAAAAATAAAACTTTTGATTTAGATGTTTTTATTGATGAGCAAATTGATGGTGAAATAGCATATGTTTCTACATTTGATAAATCTTATGGAACTAAAGAGTTATTTGACTCATATAGATTTATTAGAGCTTCCCTAACAAAGGCTTAAAATGGAAACTAGTATTATAATTGAAACAATAATAAAAGCAATTGTTGTATTAGCAGTATTTTCTGCATTGGCAGGTTTTACTACATATATAGAAAGAAAAGTATTAGCTTATATGCAAAGAAGATTAGGTCCGTCAAATGTTGGACCATATGGTCTTTTACAATTAGTTGCTGATGGAATAAAGCTATTTACAAAAGAGGATTTTATTCCTCAAAATGCAGCAAGACCTGTATTTATGATAGCTCCAATAATTACAGCAGCTACAGCTTTTATTGCAATGAGTGCGGTTCCTTTTTTCCCTGAATTTGAGTTATTTGGCTATGTAGTAAGACCAATTATTGCAGATATTAATGTGGGTGTTTTATTTGTTTTAGGAGTTGCTTCTGTTGGTCTTTATGGACCACTTTTAGCAGGTATGAGCAGTGCAAATAAGTGGTCACTTTTAGGTGGGGCTAGAACTGCTATTCAACTTCTATCTTATGAGGTTGTTTCAGGGCTTGCTCTTTTAGCTCCTTTGATGCTAGTTGGAAGTTTATCTTTAATAGATATTAATAACTATCAAGCAGGAGGATTTACTTCATGGTTAATTTGGTCACAACCTTTAGCTTTTGTTCTTTTTGTAATTGCAGGTTTTGCAGAGACAAATAGAACACCTTTTGATTTATTAGAGCATGAAGCTGAGATTGTAGCAGGTTATGCTACTGAGTATTCAGGTCTTAGATGGGGAATGTTTTTTATTGGTGAGTATGCAAACCTTTTTACAGTCTGTTTTTTAGTTTCACTAATTTTTCTTGGTGGGTTCAATGATTTATGGTTTATTCCTGGTGGATTGGCAATTGTTTTAAAAGTAATGTTTTTAATCTTTTTCTTTTTATGGACAAGGGCTTCATGGCCACATATTAGACCTGATCAGCTTATGTGGTTATGTTGGAAAATACTAATGCCATTAGCAGTAATAAATATTCTTATTACTGGTTTTGTGATGATGTTTTAGGAGAGTATGATGGGTTTAGAAGAGTTTAAAGATAGAAATATTGGTGTACAAAACTATATAACTGTTCAAGATGATAACTATCCTAAAACAAATGGTGAAGTTTTCAAACAAATAGTTAAAAGAAGTTTAAAAGGTGAGCTTTTTACGGGGCTTAAAATCACATTTAATATGATGAGAGAAGCCTTATTTAAAGGTAAAATGCATACTGTTCAATACCCAGCAGAAAAGTTACCAATAGGACCTAGATATAGAGCTGTACATAAGTTATTGGCACTTTTAGAATCAGGAGAAAATAGATGTATTGGATGTGGACTTTGTGAAAAAATTTGTATCTCAAACTGTATTAAAATGGATACAAAAATAGATGAAAACTCAAGAAAAGAGGTCTTAGAATACACAATAAATATGGGAAGATGTATTTTTTGTGGATATTGTGCTGAGGTTTGTCCTGAACTTGCTATTGTTCATGGAGGAAGGTATGAAAATGCGAGTGAACAAAGAGCTCATTTTGCATTAAAAGAAGACTTATTAACACCACTTGATAAGTTACATTTACAAAAAGAGTATGAAGGTTTTGGAGCAGTATCACCTGATGCTGATGAAAAAATCCAAAAAACTCCACTTCAATATTAGGAGAAAAAATGTTGTTTGAAGTAGTAGCATTTTACTTATTTGCAAGCTTAACAGTTGTTATGTTTTTAATAACAGTATTTACAAACAATGCCCTTTATGCCTTAAGTGCTTTAGCAGCTGGAATGATATTTATTTCAGCATTTTTCTTTTTATTAGATGCTGAATTTTTAGGCGCAGTTCAAATAGTTGTTTATACAGGTGCTGTTGTTGCCCTTTATGCCTTTGGAATGATGTTTTTTGACTCTTTATCCACAGTAAAAGAGAGTATTAAAAATCCAAGATTAGTATTTTTATTAAGTGGACTTATTGCTTTATTTATTGTAATTATTTTCACTTCACCTATAATTGGTCAAAATGTAGAAGCAAATCTTCCAATGCATCCAGAGTGGGGAAATGCACAAGATGTTGGAATTATACTATTTACTAAATACTTAGTTCCATTTGAAATTGCTGCTGTTATGTTACTTGTTGCAATGATTGGTGGAATTATTTTGGCTGGTAAAAAGATGGATACCTCATATTCACAATTAAGTGAAAAAGAGATTGATGAGTTAAAGGAGGAGAAATGAGTTTAAATGCATATTTAATCCTTTCAACTTTGATTTTTTGTATTGGCTTATTAGGAGTAATTAGAAGAAAAAATCTTCTTATGCTATTTTTCTCAACAGAGATAATGTTAAATTCTGTAAATATAGGTTTAGCAGCTGTTTCAAAGTTTCATGCAGATTTAACAGGACAAATGTTTGCATTTTTTATAATTGCAATTGCTGCAAGTGAAGTGGCTATTGGTTTAGGTCTTCTTATACTATGGTATAAAAAAACTGGTACTATTAACTTAGATAGTATGCAAAGATTAAAAGGCTAATGATGGAAAAATATCTATATATAGCACTATTTGCTCCTTTACTTGGTTCTTTAGTTGCTGCACTTTTTGCAATGAGTAAGAAAAATCTTTTTACAGGTATTTTTACATCATTTATGTTAGCAGTTTCTGCTATTGCTACATTGAATTTACTATATTTTGTATATAAAACAAATGAGATTATTCATGTAAGAATGCTTGATTGGATTGTTGTTGGAAATATTGATATTCCTTTTGGCTTTGTTGTTGATCATGTAAGTGTAATAATGATGAGTGTTGTAACAATTGTTTCTACAATGGTACATATTCACTCAATAGGTTATATGGAACATGATAAAGGCTTTAATCGATACTTTTCTTACTTAAGTGCTTTTGTTTTTTCAATGCTTGTTTTAGTAATGTCTGATAATTTTGCTGGATTATTTATAGGTTGGGAAGGTGTAGGTCTTTGTTCTTGGTTACTAATTGGTTTTTGGTACCACAAGAACTCAGCTGCTTGGGCTGCAAATGAAGCTTTTATTATGAATAGAATTGCTGACTTAGGGATGTTAGTAGGTATCTTTTTAATATATTGGAATATTGGAAGTTTACAATATGATATTGTATTTTCAAATATTGATTCATTAAGTACTTTTATGATTACTTTAATAGGTATTTTTTTATTTATTGGAGCAATGGGAAAATCAGCACAATTTCCTTTTCATACATGGCTTGCTGATGCAATGGAGGGACCAACACCTGTATCTGCACTAATTCATGCAGCAACAATGGTAACAGCTGGTGTTTATTTAATAGTAAGAGCAAATGAGATTTATACAACGGTTCCTAATCTTGGATATTTTATAGCTTGTTTAGGAGCATTTGTTGCTATTTTTGCTGCAACTATGGCATTGGTAAATAATGATATGAAAAAGATTATTGCTTATTCGACTTTATCACAACTTGGGTATATGTTTGTTGCTGCTGGACTTGGAGCTTATTGGGTTGCACTTTTTCATTTAGTAACTCATGCTTTTTTCAAATCAGTACTATTTTTAGGTGCAGGAAATGTTATGCATGCAATGAGCAATGAACTTGATATTAGAAAAATGGGTGGATTGTATGAAAAGATGAAGCCAACTGCAATTATTATGATAATTGCATCAGTTGCGCTTGCTGGTATCTTTCCTCTTGCTGGATTTTATTCAAAAGATAAAATTTTAGAAGCAGCTTTTAATGCAGATGCAATATTTTTATGGGTGATTTTATGGATAACTGCTGGACTAACTGCTTTTTACTCTTTTAGGCTTATTATGCAAGTGTTTTTTACAAAACCTAAATATGAAGAGTTTGGTTACCATCCACATGAAACATACCCTTTTGTTATTGCAGCTATGATTCCTCTTGCATTACTAGCAATCATTGCAGGATGGTTTGAACATACATTTGTAAATATGGTAACTTATATTTTACCTACATGGGAAGCTTCAAATATTAGTCATTCAACTGCTTATATACTTATAATAATAACAAGTGCAATGGCACTATTTGGTATAGCATTTGCAGTAATTAAATATAAAAATGGTGGCTTTTCTAATAAATGGGAAAATAGTTTTGTTTATAAGTTATTGATAAATCAATACTATATCCCTCAATTTTACGACAAAGTAATATGTAAGTCTTATTTTTGTTTATCAAAATTTGCTTATAGAATTATTGATATGAAAATTATTGATGCTAGTGTTGATTTAATTGGTAAAACTGTTTATAAAACTGGAGTTCATTCATCTCCAATTCAATCAGGAAACTTGTCTCATACTTTAAAAATTATGGCATTTGGTGTAGCATTTATACTATTTTTAAGTGTAACACTTGCATTTATAAATTAAAAGGTTTAGTTATATGGATTATATTTTATCAATATTGATATTTTTCCCACTACTTGCAGCTTTAGTAGGGTTTTTAGTAAAAGATGACTCTATAAAAGCATATGGAATTTTAGCAACGGCATTGGAGTTTATTATAAGTATAATAGTTTGGATAAATTTTGATGTTTCAAATCCTAATATGCAGTTTTTACAGCAAGTATTAGTTATTCCTACATATGGAATAAATTATGTAGTAGGAGTTGATGGGATTTCACTATTTTTAGTGATTATGACTACTTTTATGACAATGATATCACTAGTTGCACTTAGTGAAAAAAAAGCGCTTAAAAATCTGATTATTACAGTTTTATTTTTAGAAATGACAATGGTTGGAGTATTTTTAGCACTAGATGCAATAATATTTTATCTATTCTGGGAACTTTCGCTTGTACCGATGCTTTATATTATTGGTGCTTGGGGTGGAAAGCTAAGAATATATGCAGCTATTAAATTCTTTTTATATACATTTTTAGGTTCATTGGTTATGTTAATTGGTATGCTTTATTTAGGGTATATTTATTATCAAACTACTGGAAATTGGAGTTTTAATATTCTTGATTGGAATATGTTATTACTGCCTTTTGATATGCAACTTATGCTATTTCTTGCCTTTTTTGCAGGTTTTGCTATTAAAGTTCCAATGTTTCCATTTCACACTTGGCTTCCATATGCCCATGGACAAGCACCAACTATTGGTTCTGTAATACTTGCAGCAGTTTTATTGAAAATGGGAACATATGGTTTTGTTAGATTTTCTCTTCCTTTATTTCCTGATGCAAGTGTTTATATGATAATTCCAATGGCTATATTAGCACTAATAGCTATTGTTTACACTGCCATGGTTGCTTTTGCTCAAGAAGATATGAAACAAGTTATAGCTTACTCTTCTGTATCACATATGGGAGTTATAATCTTAGGTATTTTTGCTTTAAATGTTGAGGGTATTTCTGGTGCAATTTTTCTTATGATTTCACATGGTATTGTTTCAGGTGCATTATTTATGCTTGTGGGAGTTATATATGAAAGAAGACATACAAAACAAATTAGTGAATTTGGTGGTTTAGCACAAGTGATGCCAAAATATGCAACTATTTTTGCAATTATGTTGATGGCTTCTATTGGACTTCCTTTGACTATTGGCTTTGTAGGGGAGTTTTTATCACTACTTGGATTTTTTAAAGTATCACCTTTTTTAACAATAATTGCTGGACTTACAATAATTTTAGGTGCTATTTATATGCTTGTGATGTATAAAAAATCTTTTTTTGGGGAGCTTACAAAAGATGAAAATAAAAAACTGCTTGATTTAAATAAAAAAGAGCTAAGTGCGCTTATTCCATTAGTTGCCTTGGTTATTATTTTAGGTGTTTATCCAAAACCAATTTTAGAACCTGTAAATAATAGTGTTTCTAAAATGATAGAAGTTATGAATGCTAAAACAGTTACGAAAGAAGCTCAAGCGAAGATTATTGATTTAAATAGTATCTCAGGAGTAGAAAAATGAATGATATACCAAAAATAGTTATTGACTTTGCAAGTTTAAACTTTAGTACTATTACTCCTATGATAATTGCTATTGTTGCAGCACTATTAATACTTTGTATAGATTTAGCAACAAAAAAACTTGATAAATCTTTTTATTTAACTTTGACAGTTTTAGCTTTAGTAATTGATTTGGGTTTTGTTCTTGGATTTAACTCTGATGCTAGAGGTTTTTTTGATTTATTGTTAATTGATGGTATCTCTGTTTTAGCACAAGCTATAATAGTTATTGCTTCTATTTTCTTTGCACTTTTAGGTTTTGCAAAACTTAGATTTCAAGAGTTTAGATATCCTGAATATTTTGCACTATATCTTTTTATGATTGCAGGATTTCAGTTTATGGCAAGTTCAGATAGTTTAATACTTATTTTTGTAGCTTTAGAAACTTCTTCATTGGCTTTATACACACTAATTGCTATGCATAATAGATTAAATGCAATTGAAGCAGCTATTAAGTACTTTACAATGGGAGCTTTAACAGCTGCTTTTTTTGCCTTTGGGTCTATGATTTTATATGCGCAAACTGGAAGTGTAGAGCTTGGACAAATTTCACAAGTATTAACTCAATCAGGATTTGAAAACTATTTTGTAATTTTAATAGCAGCTACATTTATAATAGCAGCTTTAGCATTTAAACTTTCACTTTTTCCTTTTCATTTATGGGTTGCAGATGTTTATGAGGGCTCAACTGCTGCTTTAGCAGGATTTATATCAATTGTTCCTAAAATTGCTGCATTTGTAGTTGCTTTAAGATTTTTTGAGATATTTATAGTAAGTAATGATTTGTTTATACAAACTATTTTATATACAATAGTAGTTTTGACAATGACTATACCAAATCTTATTGCACTTTTACAAAATGATATAAAAAGAATGCTTGCATACTCATCTATATCAAATGCAGGTTTTGCAATGGGTGCTATTTTAATAGGTACAAATCAAGCAACACAAGCACTATTTTTATATTGGATTATGTTTTTTATAACAAATCTTGGCGGATTTACAATGCTTTGGTTAAATAGAACAAAAGATTATAGTAAAGAAAGTGACCATAGTATGCAAAAGTATGCAGGTTTAATAAAAACTTCTCCAAAAGTTGCAGTATTAATGTCTCTTTTTATGTTAACACTAGCAGGGCTTCCTCCTTTTGCTCTATTTTGGGGTAAATTATACTTAATCGGAAGTGCTGTAAATGCTGGATTTATGTTTTTAGCATTTATGATGATAATAAATTCAGCAATTGCAGCTTATTATTATTTGAAACCAGTTGTTTATATGTTTTTAAAAGAACCAGAAGATGATATAACTTATCTTCAAAACTCAACACCAATAATGAAATATTTGGCTATATTTTGTGCTATTTTAACAATTGGCTCAATTTTTACAATAGAACCACTTCTTCAAATAATTACTTATTACACACAAATCTCAGGTTTTTAACAATTAAAATATCAATAAAATAACTTTTATTGATATTTTGATACACTATTACTTAAAATACACACAATAGGAAATCTTATGAAAAGAAACTACCTTATAGCAATGAGTATAATTGTTTTGCTTATGTTTGGATACTTTTATCAACTTCAAAATAAACAAGTAAAACAGTTAAAGCAAGAAATTGTAAAATTAAATGAAAGAATAAATACTTTAGAAAAAAGTGAAGAGAGTTTAAAAGCAAAACTTGATGAAGCTTTAGAAAAAAATAAGCCAAAACCAATTCCTGTATCTGTAAAGAAAAAAAGATTTATTGATATGATGGTGCCTGCTTTAAATGAAGTATATGATGAGTTAAAGCAAGAGTTTTTTCAAGTTCAAGAAGATATAAAACAAAACAAAGAATCAGAAAAAATTCAAAAATTAAAAGAGTTTTATAAAGTAGATACAAACCAAGAGCTTTTATATGCATTAAAGCCACATCCAAAATCAATTGCATTAGCTCAAGGGGCGATGGAGAGTGCTTGGGGACAATCAAGGTTTTTTAAAGAAGCAAATAATATTTTTGGTGTTTGGTCATTTAATAAAAATGAACCAAGAATCGCAGCAGATGGAAAAAGAGGTTCAAAAACTATTTGGCTTAAAAAGTATTCAAGTGTAAAAGAAGCAATAAAAGATTATTATATTACTTTATCAAGAAGTAGCGCTTTTAAAGAGTTTAGAAAAACAAACTTTGAAAATCCAGACCCTTTTGTACTTGTTACAAAACTTGATAGATACTCTGAAAAGAAAGCTGCTTATGGAAAAGAGTTAGCTGCAATGATAAAATATAATAACTTTACAAAATATGATGATAAAGATTTTATAGTACAAAAAGAACAAAAACAATTAACAAAAGAAGATGCTAAAAAAGAAGAAGAGTTTGAAAAAAACGCAATAGAAAATAGCAATGATGAAGTTACAACTTCAAATGAGATTGAAGAAAGTACAAAAGAAGAAACAACAAATAGTATGAATATAGAAAATGAAGAAGAAAAGAGTGATAATAAAGTTGTTGAAAAAAAAGAAGAAAAGAGTACTAAAATAAAAAAAGAAGAACAAGAAGTAGAAAATAAACAAACTCCTATTAAAGCTAGTCAAAAAGAAGAACAAACAAAGTAGTTTCAACTACTTTGTTTATATCTAACCAAATAATAATTCATAAAGTGCTACAATCTTTCTTTAATTAATTACTAAAAACTATAATATTAAGGACAAGTTTTGAAAACAATAACTGTTGCACACTCTCCAGATGCAGATGATATATTTATGTACTATGCTATTAAATTTGGCTGGGTTGGTGCAAAAGATGCCAAATTTGAAAATATAGCAGCTGATATAGAAACACTAAATCAAGCTACTTTAAAAGGTGAATATGATATTTGTGCTATATCATTTGCTTTATATCCTTTTGTTAAAGATGATTATGCATTATTAAAAACAGCTGTATCATTTGGACAAGGTTATGGACCAAAATTAGTAAAAAGAAAAGATAAAAAATTAAAGAAAAACTTTAAAGTAGCTCTTAGTGGAGAGTTTACAACAAATGCATTACTTTTTAAAATAGCTTATCCAGAAGCTAGAATTACATATATGAACTTTTTAGATATTGAAAAAGCTGTGATTGAAGGAACAGTTGATGCTGGAGTTTTAATACATGAATCAATTTTAAATTATAATGATGAACTTG
This sequence comes from Malaciobacter canalis, assembly GCF_008000835.1. Lineage (GTDB taxonomy): Bacteria > Campylobacterota > Campylobacteria > Campylobacterales > Arcobacteraceae > Malaciobacter > Malaciobacter canalis. The sequence continues at coordinate 2,718,444 of NZ_CP042812.1, read as the reverse complement.
AAGTAGAAAAAGAGATGTGGGATATTTGGGAAGATTTAAGTGGTGGAGGTTTACCCTTACCACTTGGAGGAATGTGTTTAAGAAGATCAATTCCTCTTCATAGTGCAATTGATTATGAAAATACTTTAATAAAAGCTGTTGATGTTGCAAATAAAAATAGAAAAGTTCTAGCTACAATGTTACTTGAAAAAGGTCTTATTAGAGTTGATGCTTCTACATTAGATAAATATTTAGATTTATATGCAAATGATGAATCAGTAAATTTAAGTGAAGTTCAATATAAAGCACTTGATAAACTTTTTGAACTTGGATATAAACATGGATTTTATGAAAATTTAATCAAAGCAAAAGATTTTTTAATTCCAAGCGAGTATGAGGAATTAAGAAACAAGTGATTAAGCAAATAGATTTTTCAAGATACTCTTCAATTAAAATAGGTCCAATAGCTAATATAAAAGTAATTGAAGAGATTGGTGATTATGATGATTATACAATAATAGGAAAAGCAAATAATATTTTAGTTTCAAATACTCATCCAAAGTTTGCTATACTTGGAAAAAATTTTGATTATATAAAACAAGAGAATAATAGACTTTATGTAGGTTGTGCAACAAGTTCTGGCAAGTTATTAAGTTATTGTAGAAAAAATGATATAGGACATTTAGAATTTTTAGCAAAATTGCCTGGAACAATGGGCGGTGTTGTAAAAATGAATGCGGGATTAAAATCATGGGAGATTTTTAATCATATTATTTGTATTAAAACAAAAGATGGATATATAAACAAAGAAGATATACAATACACTTATAGAAGTACAAAAATTAATACAATAGTTTATGAAGTAGTTTTAGAAGTACAAAGTGGATTTTGTAAAGATAGATTAAATCAATTTAATAAAATGAGAGATAATCAACCTCAAATGGCAAGTGCTGGGTCATGTTTTAAAAACCCAAAAGGAGATTTTGCAGGAAGATTAATCGAAGAAGTTGGCTTAAAAGGTATGCAAAAAGGCTCAATGTATTTTTCAAAAGAGCATGCAAATTTTTTAGTAAATAGTGGCAATGGAACTTTTGATGATGCTGTTTATTTAATAAATCTAGCCAAAAAAAGAGTTAAAGAAAAATTTGATATAAATTTAGAAGAAGAGGTAATTATTTATTAAGCTTAATTGTCTATTAATTAATTTATGATACACTTTCCACTTTAAAAAATAGCGTAAGGGTTAAAGAGTTTGAAGAATTTAGTAATAGTTGAGTCACCTGCAAAAGCAAAAACAATTTCAAAGTTTCTTGATAAAAGTTATACAGTTATGGCCTCTATGGGGCATGTTAGAGATTTACCAAAATCAAAATTAGGCTTTGATCCAGATAATAATTTTAAGCCACAATATTTAATCTCAACAGATAAAAGAAAAGTAATAGCAGATTTGAAAAAACATATTACAAAAGATACAGTAATATACCTAGCTGCCGATGAGGATAGAGAGGGAGAAGCTATTGCTTGGCACTTGATTCCTGCTTTAAAAGTTGAAAAAAACCCTATAAAAAGAATTGTTTTCCATGAAATTACTAAAGATGCAATCTTAAAAGCTATTGAAAACCCACGTGATGTTGACCAAAACTTAGTTGATGCACAACAAGCAAGAAGAATTTTAGACAGAGCAGTTGGATATGAGCTATCTCCACTACTTTGGAAAAAAGTAAGATATGGACTTAGTGCTGGTAGAGTTCAATCTGTTGCTGTTAGAATTATTGTAGATAGAGAGAATGAGATTAGAAAATTTAAGCCAGAAGAGTATTGGAAAATTAAAGCTGATTTTATTAATCCAAGTTTCAAAGCAGAACTTGCAAAAATTGAAGGTAAAGCTCAAAAAGTAACAAATGAACAAGATGCAAAACAGATTGAGGCTTCTATTAATCAAGGAATTTTTGAACTTGTAGATATAGAAGAGAAAGAATCAAATAGAAACCCAGCAGCTCCTTTTACAACTTCAACACTACAACAAGAAGCAAGTAGAAAACTAGGCTTTTCTGTTAAACAAACAATGGTTATAGCACAACAACTATATGAGGGAAATGTTGGCAATATTCCAAATCATACAGGTGGTTTAATCACTTATATGAGAACTGACTCATTAAACCTTTCAAAAGTAGCAACAAGTGCAGCAAAAGAAGTAATTGAGCAAGAGTATGGGAAAGATTATTCACTTAATAAACCAAGATTATACAAATCAAAAGCAAAAGGTGCACAAGAAGCACACGAAGCAATTAGACCTGTTAATTTAGCACTAAAACCAAGTGATATAAAAGCTTATGTTGATAATGCACAATTTAAGCTTTATTCACTAATTTGGAAAAGAACATTAGCAACACAAATGGCTCCTGCTAAAATGGCTAATACAACATATAAAATTGAAGCTGGAAAAGATAAAGAGTATGAGTTTCAATCAAAGGGACAAAGAATTATCTTTGCTGGATTTATGAAAGCATACACTGAGGGAAGTGATAATCCTGAAAGTGCACTTGATAGTAGTGAAAAAATCTTACCAACAATAAAAAAAGGAACTGTGCTAGATTTAGAAAAACTAGATTTAGAACAGTTATTTACAAAACCACCTGCAAGATATACAGAAGCTAGTTTAGTAAAAAAACTTGAAAGTGAAGGAATTGGAAGACCATCAACTTATGCACCAACAATCTCAACAATACAACAAAGAGAGTATGTGGTTAAAACAGAAGATAAGAAATTAGCTCCTACTGCAACAGGAGAGATTGTAAACTCATTTTTAACAGACCATTTTGCTGAGATATTGGATTTAGGATTTACTGCAAAAATAGAAGAAGAGTTTGATAATATTGCTGAGGGCAAAATTGCTTGGGAACAAGTAATGCAAGATTTTTATGGTGATTTCAAAAAAAGAATTGAAGAAAAAGAGAGTAGTGTAAATAAAGAAGATTATTTACAAATAAGAGAAATAGGAATTGATCCAGTATCTAAAAAACCTGTAAGTGCAAGAGTTGGAAGATTTGGTCCTTTTATTCAAATTGGAACAAAAGATGATGAAGAAAAACCAAAATTTGTTGCAATTCCTGAGCATTTAAATATGGATACTATTACTCTTGATGAGGCACTTTATTTATTTACTCTACCAAGAGTTGTTGGAAAAACTGAAAAAGATGAAGATATTGTTGCTAATATAGGACGATTTGGTCCATACTTACAAATTGATAACAGATTTTACTCTCTTAAAACAGATGACCCATATAAAATAGAGTTACCAAGAGCTTTAGAAGTAATCAAAGAGATTGATGAAGCAAAAGCAAAAGCAACAATAAAGATATTTGAAAAAGAAAAAATACAGATATTAAATGGTAGATATGGTCCTTATATTAAACAAGGAAGAAAAAACTTCAAAATTCCTAAAGGTAAAGTTGCAGAAGATTTAACTTTAGAAGAGTGTGAAGAGATAATTAAAAAAGATCCAAAATCAAAAACAACTAAAAAAACTACAGCTAAAAAAGCACCTGTAAAGAAAACTACAACTAAGAAAACAACTGCAAAAAAAACTACAACAAAAAAAAGTAGTACAAGTACTACAAAAAAATAGATGAAAATAGGAATATTATCAGATAGTCACACGAAAAGTGACTATACTGAACTTGTAATAAACCACTTAAAACAAAAAGGTGCACAATATTTAATACATGCTGGTGACTTATGTATTGAAGATAATTTAAAATTATTACAAAATTCAAAGTTAGTGTATGTTACTGTTTTTGGCAATAATGACAGGAGTTTATTATCTTTGTCAAATGAGTATAATATTCAAAAAGAACCATATTATTTTAAGATTAAAGATATAAAATTTAAGCTTATGCATCTTCCTTATTATTTAAATGCAGATAGTGATATTGTTATTTTTGGACATACTCATAAGTTTGAGTGTAGTTATAATAATGGTACTTTATTTATTAATCCAGGAGAAATATGTGCACGTGAAAAACCTTTGATTGAGTGTGCCTTGCTTGAAATTAATAAAAATGAGTATATAATTACTTACTATTATAAAGATATAAATACAAATAATTTTATGAAAGAAGAGTTTAGATATGAACGATAATAAAGAGATATTTTTATGTGCTATTTGTAATATTGAAAGTGGTACATGTAATGAAGACTGTAAATTCTGTACACAAAGTGTTAAATATAAAGCTGATATTCAAAGATATAAGAAAAAAGCAATTGAACAAATTGTAAAAGAAGCAAAAATGGCAAAAGAAAATAATGCAAATGGTTTTTGTTTAGTTACAGCTGGAAAAGGTTTAACTGATAAAAGATTAGCTTTTGTATGTGAAGCTGCAAAAGCCGTTAAAAAAGAGAACCTAGGACTTATTTTAATTGCATGTAATGGAACGGCTTCAATTGAACAGTTACAAACACTAAAAGAAGCAGGAATTGATGCTTATAACCACAATCTTGAAACTGCACAAGATTTTTATAAAGAGATTGTTACAACTCATACTTGGGAAGAGAGATATGAAACTTGTAAAAATGTAAAAGAAGTTGGTTTAAGATTAGTATGTGGAGGAATTTTTGGATTAGGTGAAACACAAGAGCAAAGAGTATCAATGCTTGAATCAATTGCATCATTAGATCCTATGAATGTACCTTTAAACTTTTTCCATCCAAATGAGGCTTTACCTCTTGTAGAAAACTCTGTTAGTAAAGAAGAAGCTTTTGAATTAATTACATTAGCTAGAAAAATGGTTCCAAATGCAAAGAAAATAATGGTTGCAGGTGGAAGAGAGTTGATGTTTGGAGATGAACAATATAAAATCTTTGAAAAAGGTGCAAATGCCTTTGTTATTGGTGATTATTTAACAACACAAGGAAAATCACCAAAAGATGATATGCATGAACTTGAGAAATTAGGTTTTAAAATAGCAAGAGAAAGAAACTAAAGGTTTAATATGAGTGATGAAATTTTAATTATAGTAACAATATCCGTAATTATATTTACATCACCTTTACTTTCAAGAGTACTAAAAATACCAACAATTCCAATTGAAATTATGCTTGGTGCTTTTGCTGTATATTTTTCTTTTTTAGTTGAACACCCAATTTTAGAGCTTGTTGCTGAACTTGGCTTTTTATACTTGATGTTTTTAGCAGGACTTGAAGTTGATTTAAGAAAGTTAATAAATATCCCATCAGTTATATTGAAAAAATCACTTTTTTATAATGTAATACTTTTCTCTTTATCTGCTGCTATTACTATATATTTTAAACTTGGAAATATTTTTATTGTAACTTTACCTTTAATTTCTATTGGTATCTTAGCTGCATTAAAAAAAGAGTATGGTGATGTTGAGTGGATAAGAATGGCAATTGTTGTGGGATTAATTGGTGAAATTGTATCAATCTTTGCACTTACAACAGTGTCTGCAATGCTTGAGTTTGGTGTAACTTGGGAATTTTATAAAACAATGCTACTCTTTACTGTTTTTATGATTTTAATGGCTATATTGTATAAACTATTTAATAATGTAGTTTGGTGGTACCCTGAAATAAAAACATATTTAATGCCAACAGAAGATAACCAAGAACAAGATATTAGAGTATCTATGGCAATTTTCTTTGTTATGATTGCTGTTATGATTTATTTGAAACTTGAGGTTGCATTTGGTGCATTTATTGCAGGTACTTTTATTACAACATTCTTTGAACATAATAAACAGTTACCCCATAAATTAGAACACTTTGGTTTTGGTTGGCTAGTTCCTATCTTTTTCATTTATGTAGGTTCATCATTTGAACTTGAAGAGCTTTTTCATGATGGACTTATAGTAACTGCATTTTTGATTGTTTTTGCTATGATATTTATTAGATTAGTTGCTTCGTTGCTTTTTATAAAAGAGATGGGAGTAAACAAGTTTTTTATGTTAGGTTTATCTCATTCAATGCCACTTACACTATTAATTGCAGTAACTACACTTGCTTATCAAAGTCATGCAATTACACAATTTTACTATTACGCATTTATTTTAGCATCAATTTTAGAAGTTTTAATAGTAATGATAGTAATTAGGATTTTAACAAATTTCTTAGGAATAAAAAAAGTAAAAGCTTCTTAAAGCAGATGTTTTACATCTGCTCTAATCTAAAAATTGTTACTTGTCCATTTGTGTAAGTAACTTCGTAGTTATCAGGAGTATCAGTTAACTCTACAACAACTCTAAAAAATTTATCTTTTTTATGATTGCCTACAGTTATTCTTGTAAAATTTGTTGAGTTTAAATCTTCTCTTTTTGTATAAAAGTTTTCTTTTGCATGAAAATCTAAGATTATTTTATTTTGATTTGGTAATGTAAATTTCTTAAATACATCATATTTTGTATTTATTTGAAGTTTAACATTTGTATATTCAAACTTTAAAAAAGGTAGTAACTCTTTTTCAAAAGATACATCTGTTCTAGGCTTTACATAAATAATCTCTTCTTTTTCTTGTTTTTTTAACTCTTGTACAAACTTTTTAGTTTCATTTACAGTTTTTTCTTGAGCTTGAGTAATCAGTTTTTTGATTTTATCTTCTGTTAGTTCTGAAGCTTTTTTATTTGCTTTTTTCTCTACACTTTTAGTATCTTTATTTATACTATTAGCTTTCATCTTTTCTTGAATTTCTTCTATGTAGATTTTTTCTTGATTTTCAAACTCATCAGGATAACTCTCTTTTATTTCCATAAGTCTTGCAACTTCTTCATTATAAGCTTGTGTTGTTTCAAAAGGATTTTCCCTTGCACTCAAGCTTGATGATAGAATTAATAATGCTATAAATAAAGATATTTTTTTCATTGTTCTGGCTCCAAGTTTTTTAATTCAAAATACTCTTTTTGTAAGTGGGCATTCTCTTCTTGTAATCTTTTTATTTCATTGACTAAATATACCCTTTTATCTTTTAAAGAACTATAAACATCCAATGAATTGCTTCCAAATAAAAGTATTGCTGCATGATAACTAAGAAAAAGTGTAATAACAACCGAAATGATTGTTATTACACTAAATTTTTTTAGCTCATGAATTTTTTGCTTCATTTAGATTATTTAACAAAAGGAGTTTTTCCTAAATATTCAGCATAAGCAACTTCTGCACCTATTTCCAATAATCTATTGTATTTAGCGTTTCTCTCTCCCCTTGAAGTTGCACCTGTTTTGATTTGACCACAATTTAATGCAACTGCAAAGTCTGCTATAAATGCATCTTCTGATTCTCCTGATCTATGTGACATTACGCAATTATAGTTGTTTCTTTGTGCTAATCTAATAGTAAGCATTGTTTCACTAATACTTCCAATTTGATTTGGTTTTATTAATATTGAGTTTGCAATTTTTTTAGAGATACCTTCATTTAGTATTGATGCATTTGTAACAAATAAATCATCACCAACTAATTGAACTTTATCTCCCAATTTTTGTGTTAATATTTTCCAACCATCCCAGTCATCTTCACTTAATCCATCTTCAATTGAAACAATTGGATATTTAGAACATAAATCTGCATAGTATTCTACTAATTCATCAGAAGTTAACTCTTTATTTTCAGATTTAAGAACATATTTTCCCTCATCATTGATTAATTCAGAAGCAGCAACATCTAAAGCAATAGCTATTTGCTCACCAATTTTATATCCTGCTTTTTCAACAGCTTTTATAATAACTTGAATAGGTTCTTCATTTGATTTTAGATTTGGAGCAAATCCACCCTCATCACCAACAGCAGTACTTTCACCCATCTCATCAATGATTTTTTTAAGATTATGATAAACCTCTGATGCTGCTCTTAATCCATCATTGAAGTTTTCAAATCCAATTGGCATAATCATATACTCTTGAAAATCAACAGAGTTATTAGCATGCTCTCCACCATTTATGATATTAAACATAGGTACAGGCATAGTCATAGCATTTGCTCCACCTAAATATCTATAAAGAGGCATATTTAAAGAAGCTGCTGCTGCTCTTGCATTTGCCATAGAAACTCCAAGAACTGCATTTGCTCCTAGTTTAGAATAGTTATTTGTTCCATCAATATCTTTCATTGTTGCATCAACTTCTGCTTGGTTAAATGGGCTTAAACCAATAAGTTCATCAGCAATTAATGTATTTACATTTTCAACAGCTTTTAAAACACCTTTCCCTAAAAATCTATCATCACCATCTCTTAACTCTAAGGCTTCTCTTTTCCCTGTACTAGCTCCACTTGGAACAATTGCGCTTTGTTTTGTTCCATCGCTTAAGATTACTGTCGCTCTTACCGTAGGATTTCCTCTTGAGTCTAAAACTTCATCAGCATAAACATTATCAATATATACCACTGTTTCTCCTATTTAAGTTACAAAATTTTTAAATATTATACAAAAAAGTTAATTGGTAATTGCTTTTATAAGATGTTTTAAGTTAGGTTTTATGAAAGAAAATATCAAAAAAGATTATCTTTTTTGATATTTTAAATTTAGTAATGTTCTATTTTTCTTCTTCTGTAGTTTCAAGCTCATGCATATTGCTATCTAATCCCATAGCTTGTAGAATTTTTGCTTCAATTTCTGCTGCAATTTCTGGGTTATCTTTTAAGAATTGTTTTGAATTCTCTTTTCCTTGACCAATTTTTGAATCCCCATAACTAAACCAAGCTCCTGCTTTATCAACAATATCAAGTTTAACACCATAGTCAATAAGCTCACCCATTTTAGAAATACCCTCTCCAAACATAATATCAAATTCAGCTATTTTAAATGGAGGTGCAACTTTATTTTTTACAACTTTAACTTTAGCTCTATTTCCTATACTCTCTTCTGCTTGTTTAAGTGTTGCAATTCTTCTAATATCTAATCTTACAGAAGAGTAGAATTTAAGAGCATTTCCACCAGTTGTAGTTTCAGGACTTCCATATCCTGTCATTCCAATTTTCATTCTAATTTGGTTAATAAAAATTACTGTTGTTCCCATTTTGTTCATTATACTAGTAATTTTTCTTAAAGCTTTACTCATAAGTCTTGCTTGAACACCTACTTGCTGGTCATCCATATCTCCATCAATCTCTACTTTTGGAGTAAGAGCTGCTACTGAGTCAATTACTACTAGATTAACAGCACCACTTCTTACAACTGTTTCTAAAATCTCTAAAGCTTGTTCTCCATAATCAGGTTGTGAAACAAGTAAATTATCTATATCAACTCCAAGATTTCTTGCATACATTGTATCTAGTGCATGTTCTGCATCAATAAAGGCACAAACTCCACCTGCTTTTTGGCACTCTGCAATTGCATGTAAAGTTAGAGTTGTTTTACCTGAACTTTCAGGTCCATAGATTTCAATTACTCTACCTTTTGGAAGTCCTCCTACACCTAATGCTAAATCAAGTCCAAGTGAACCAGTTGAAATGGCTTCTGTTGGTACAACTTCTTTATCTCCAAGTCTAATTAAAGTACCTTTTCCAAAAGCTTTATCAATTTGCTTAATTGCTAAATCAAGTGACTTTTTTTGATTATCATCCATTATTTATCCTAATTTTAGAGTTTCGTTTTATTTATATGTGATTTTAGCAAAAAAAAAATAAATTACATATTTTTATTGCAAATTGTAAGATTTTTTATTAAATTTATTTAATTTTAATAATTGGATAGTAGATTAACTATAATAAAGAAAATATTAAGTAAAATAGAGTAAAAAATTAAGGTTTGTATTATGTTTAATGGAAAAAATATTTTAATAACAGGTGGAACTGGAAGTTTTGGTAAAAAATACACAAAAACTATTTTGGAAAAATATAAACCTAATAAGATTATAATCTATTCTCGTGATGAACTTAAGCAGTATGAAATGGAACAAGAATTCAATGATAAATGTATGCGTTATTTTATTGGTGATGTTCGAGATTCAGATAGATTAAAAAAAGCTTTTAAAGATGTTGATTATGTAATACACGCAGCAGCACTTAAGCATGTTCCAATTGCTGAATATAATCCAATGGAGTGTATTAAAACAAATATAAATGGTGCACAAAATGTAATTGATGCAGCAATTGAAAATAAAGTAAAAAAAGTTATTGCACTATCTACTGATAAAGCAGCTAATCCTGTGAATTTATATGGTGCAACAAAACTTGCAAGTGATAAACTTTTTGTAGCAGCAAATAATTTAGTTGGCGAACAAGATACAAAATTTTCAGTTGTAAGATATGGAAATGTTGTTTGTAGTCGTGGTTCTGTTATTCCTTATTTTCAAAAACTTATTAATTCAAATGCAAAAGAGCTTCCAATTACAGATGAAAGAATGACAAGGTTTATAATTACACTACAAAATGGAGTGAACTTCGTACTTAAAAACTTTGAAAGAATGCATGGTGGAGAGATTTTTGTACCTAAAATTCCATCAATTAAGATAGTTGATTTAGCTAAATACTTAGCACCTACTTTACCTCATAAAATAGTAGGAATTAGACCAGGTGAAAAACTTCATGAAATAATGTGTCCAGCTGATGATTCCCATTTAACATATGAGTTTGATGACCATTATGTAATAACTCCAACAATAAAATTTACAAATGTTACAAACTTTAGTGAAAATAAATTAGGAGAAGTTGGAACGCATGTTAGCCAAGGTTTTGAATATAATTCAGGAAATAATGACAAATGGCTTAATAAAGAAGAGTTTTTACAGTTATTAAAAGAAATATAATGAAAAAAATTCCATATGGTAAACAAACAATCCAAAAAGATGATATAAAAGAGGTAGTAAAAGTATTAAAAAGTGATTTTTTAACTACTGGACCAAAAGTAAAAGAGTTTGAAAAAGCACTATGTTCTTATACAAACTCAAAATATTGTGTTTGTGTCTCAAATGCTACTGCTGCTTTACATATAAGTTCTTTACTTTTATTAAATGAAAATGACTTAGTATTAACTACTCCAAACTCATTTTTAGCAACTTCAAATGCAATACTTTATGCAAAAGCAAAGCCCGTGTTTGTAGATATTTGTGAAGATGGGAATATAAACTTAGATTTATGTGAAAAACTTCTTTTAAAAAATAAAAATATAAAAGCTATATATGTAGTTCACTTTTCAGGAAATCCTGTAAATCAAGGGAAATTAGCTTTTTTAAGGGAAAAATATGATATTAAAATTTTAGAAGATTGTGCCCATTCAATTGGTGCTACTAACAATAATATTAAAGCTGGAAGTTGTAAAAATAGTGATATTTCTGTTTTTTCATTTCATCCTGTAAAACAGTTGACAACTGGTGAGGGTGGAGCTATCTTGACAAATGATAAAAAGATTTATGAAATGGCTTTACAGCTAAGAAATCATGGAATAGAATCAAAATCAGATATAGCACCATGGCATTATGAGATGAATAGTCTAGGCTATAATTATAGACTTACTGATATTTCTTGTGCATTGGGTTTATCGCAATTGAAAAAAATTGAAAAGTTTATAAACAAAAGAAGAAAAATTGCAAATAGATATGATGAGTTTTTTAAAAAATTTGAATTTATAAAGCCTTTATATGAGTTTACTCTTGATAGCTCTTATCATCTTTATGTAGTTTTAATTGATTTTGAAAAGTATAAAACTTCTAAGAAAGATTTATTTTTAAAATTAAGAGAAAAAGGAATATTTTTACAATATCACTATATTCCAATAAACCAACAGCCATATTATAAAAACTTAGGTTATGGAAATGAAAATACTCCTTTTATGAATGAGTATTATAAAAAAGCGATAACTTTGCCAATTTATCCAAAATTGAGTAAAAAAGAACAAAAGTTTGTACAAGAAACACTAATAGAGATTTTAGAAAAAGGCTAAAGATGCAATATAAAACTGAACAAGAAAAATTTTGGGCTCAAGAGTTTGGTGATGAGTACTGTAAAAGAAATACATCAATTATAAAAAGTAATATAAACTTTTTTTCTAAAGTTTTTAATAGAGTAGAAAATGTAAATTCAGTAATAGAATTTGGTTCAAATATTGGAATGAATTTACATGCATTAAATACAATTTCAGATTTAGAACTTTCTGCTATTGAAATAAATAAAACAGCTGTGAAAGAGTTAGAGACTTTAGAGTTTCTTCATAAAATTTATAATGAATCATTATTAGATATAAACTTAGATGAAAAATTTGATTTAACTTTGATAAAAGGTGTTTTAATTCATATAAATCCAAAATACTTAAAAGTGGTGTATGAAAAACTTTATACATACTCTAAAAAATATATATTAGTTGTAGAGTATTATAATCCAACTCCTATTGAGATACCTTATAGAGGTTATAAAGAAAAACTATTCAAAAGAGATTTTGCTGGTGAAATTATGGATATGTATGATAATTTAAAACTTATTGATTATGGGTTTTTATATCATAGGGACAATAACTTCCCTCAAGATGATATGACTTGGTTTTTATTGGAAAAAAAATGAGTTTTAAAATAGTTATTCAAGCAAGGACTACAAGTACAAGACTTCCTAAAAAAGTTCTTTTGCCCCTTGCAAATAAAACAGTATTAGAAGTAATGTTAAAAAGGCTTGAAAAGTTTAAAGAAAATATTATTATTGCAACTACAAATGATGGAACACAAAAAGAGATTGTAAAAATATGTGAAAAACACAATATAAAGTATTACGAGGGTGATACAAATAATGTATTAAGTAGATATTATGAAGCTTGCAAAAAGTTTAATTTAAAAAGCGATGATATTGTGATTAGGTGTACAAGTGATTGTCCTTTTATTGATGCAAATTTAATAGAACAAGCAATAAAACTATATAAAACTTCAAAGGCTGATTATGTAAGTTTAGGAGCGCATAGTGGTTTCCCAAGAGGTTTAGATAGCGAAGTATTTTCTTTTTTATTATTAAAAACAGCATTTTTAAATGCAAAAACAGATTATGAAAAAGAGCATGTAACGCCATATTTACATACAACAATACAAAACAAATTGAAAATAAAATATTTAATAAATAAAAATAATGATTCAAAATATCGAATAACTTTAGATGAAATAGATGATTATAAAGCAATAGTGCAATTGTATGAGAAACTAGGCAATAATGAAAACTTTTCTTATGAAAAATTGATTTTAACATTAAAAAATAATCCAGATATTTTTGAAATAAATAAACATGTGGAACAAAAAAAGAGCTAATATGAAAAAGGTATTAATAAGAGCAGACTCTTCATCTTCTATAGGACATGGTCATATTATGCGATGTTTGGTTTTAGCAAAACAGTACTTAAATAAAGGCTATGATGTAAGTTTTGCAACTTTAAATTTAAAGGGTAATTTAAATAAAAAAATTTTGAAAAACTCTTATGATGTACATATTTTAAAATCAAATAATAATGAAGAGTTGATAAAAAAGATTAAAGAATTAAAAATTGATTTATTAATTATTGATAGTTATGATATAAAATATAAATCACAAAAGAACATAAAATTAAAAACAGATGTTGAAATTTTGTGTTTAGATGATACTTATGAAAAACATTATTGTGATATTTTATTAAATCATAATATAGGCGCAAATAAAAAAAAGTATAAAAGCTTAGTTCCAAATTTTTGTGAAGTAAGATGTGGAGTAAAATATACTTTACTAAGAGATGAGTTTTACAAATACAAAAATATGAATTTAAAACAAAAGAATAAAACAAAGGTTTTTTTAGCAATAGGCGGAACAGATCATAGTAATATCAATATTAAAATACTTAAGGTTTTGTCAAAATTTAAAAATATCGAAGTTAATTTAGTAACAACAAGTGCAAATAGCAACTTGGATATATTAAAACAGTATTGTAAAGAAAAAGATTTTATTAATCTTTATATTGATACAAATAATATAGCAAAACTAATGAAAGAGAGCAGTTTTGCAATAGTTAGTGCAAGTGTAATTTTAAATGAAGTATATTTTATGCAATTACCTTTTATTGCTATTAAAACAGCAAGCAATCAAAAGAATATATATAAGTATTTAAAGAAGAAAAAGTACCTTGTGATGAAAAAATTTAATAAAAAAAGATTAAAAAAATTAATAAAAAAAATCAATAAGAGGCTTGAAAAATGAAAATTGCAGTATTAACATCACCTAATCAATGGTTTATTGATTATGCTAAAGAGTTAATAAATAGTTTAGATAATTGTGATTTATTTTTTGATCATAAAGAGATTAAAAATAGTTACCAAATAGTATTTATTTTAAGTTATCATAAGATTATAGAAGAAAATTATCTAAAACTACATAAACATAATATTGTAGTTCATGCAAGTGCCTTACCTAAGGGTAAAGGATGGTCTCCAATGTTTTGGCAGATTTTAGAGGGTAAAAATGAGGTGCCATTTACTATGTTTGAAGCTTCTTGTGGAGTGGATGAGGGAAATATATATATGCAAAAAGTATTAAAGCTTGATGGAACTGAATTAAATCCTTTATTAAGACATAAACAAGCACAATTAGTAAATAGCATGTGTAAAGAGTTTGTCTTAAATTATGAAAAGTATAAGATTCCAACTCCTCAAACAGGTAAAGAGAGTTTTTATAAAAAAAGAACGCCTTTAAATAGTCAATTAGATATAAATAAAACAATAGATGAACAATTTAATTTATTACGGGTTGTGCATAACGAAGAATATCCAGCATTTTTTTATAAAAATGGTAAAAAATATATTCTGAAAATTGAAGTAAGTCAAGAAAAGTAGTATAATAAAAAAATAATTAATAATATTTTTAGAGGCATATATGAAAATAAAAGATATAAAAGGTTTAAAGTATCCAGATGAATACTTTATAAAATACTTTTTTAAAAATAGTTTTTCTAGTAAAGAAAATCTTCTTTTTGCAGAGTTTGGCTGTGGAAATGGAAATAATTTGACTCTTGCTTATGAGTATGGATTTGAAGTATTAGGAGTTGATATAAATGAAAGTGCTATTGAAGATGCAAATTATAATTTCAATAAAATAAAAACAGATACAAAATTTGAATTTTATTTATGTGAAATGATTGATTTTGCAAAAGAAAATAAAGATTTACAAATTGATGTATTGCTTTTACCAAATGTTGTAAATTACATAAAAAAAGAGCAACTTCTTGAGTTTTTTAATATAATGCTTTTAAATAACAATATAAAAAAAGGTGCTTCTTTTTTTATAAGATGTAGAGAACTAAAAGATTTTAGATTTGGAATAGGAGAAAACTTAGGAGAAAATACATATTTAATGCCAAAAGATTATGATATTACTTCAGAAGCCTCTTGTATAAATAAATTTTATAGTGAATATGAACTGATTGAAATGCTAAAAGAGAATTTAAATTTGAAAGAGTATTTTGTTTTTCATAATGAGTTTCAAAATTTACAAAAAGATAATACTTTAGTTTTTAATTCAGATATTATTTTGTGGGGATTGATAAATTGAAATTAGCAATAATGCAACCCACTTTTAATCCATGGCTTGGATATTTTGACTTAATTGATTATGTTGATGAGTTTGTTTTTCTAGATACAGTTCAATTAGCAAGAAGAAGTTGGCAAGTTAGAAATAGATTGAAAATAAACAATAAAGAGTATATGTTTTCTTTACCTATTAAAAAAGAAAAATCAAGAGATGAAACAATCTTAAAAGATACAAGAATAAGTTTTGAAAACTATGATTTTATTTCAAAAATAAATACTCTTCTTTTAAAAAACTATAAAAAAACAAAATATTTTAATGAATTACAAGAGAAAATTTTGAATATACTCTCTTATAAAACTGAATATTTATGTGAGTATAATATCAATTTTATAAAGGAAGTTTCAAAACTTTTAGATATAAATACTTCTTTTAGTAAATCATCAAGTTTAGAAAATCTAGAGGGTAATAAAGGTGATTTGATATTAAATATTTGTTTAAATAAATCTTGCAAAGAGTACATATCAGCTTTGGGTTCAAAAGAGTATTTAAATAAATATTTAGAAAAATTTAAAAAGAATAATATAGATATCTTTTATCAAGATTATAAGCATCCCACTTATAATCAAATAGGAGAGAACTTTATTTCTCAACTTGGAATACTTGATTTACTATTTAATGAGGGATTAGAAGCTTCAAAGCAGATAATATTAAAAGGAAGATATTTTGTCAATAATTAAAGCAAAATCTTTTCTTCATGAATATAAAATAAGAGCAAGAGATAAGGATATAAATTCATTATCAGGTAGGCAAGGAAGAGCTGATTTAACATATTTTGTAAATGTGAATATTTTCAATAGTTTAAATATTCAAGAGAATGAAACAATTTTAGATATTGGTTGTGGTGATTTGACTTTTTTTAAAATCGTTGAAAAAAACTTTAATAATTGTACTTTAGAAGGTATTTTACCAACAAGTGAAGAGATAGAAAAAGTAAATAAAGAGATTAATTTTAAAGAGTATAAAAACAAAACTCAGATTTCAAAAGCGTTTTCTTTTAAACTTCCTTTTTGTGATAATAAATTTGATAAAGTTGTTATAAATGGAGTTTTATTATTACTTAGCAAAGAAGAAGTTGATAAAACTTTAAACGAAATAAGTAGAGTTTCAAAAAATAATGCAACTATTTATATTGGTGAATTGCCTTTTGTTGATGAGTTTAAAGATAAATCATATGGAAATTCAATAATTAAATGGCTGCTTTATGGTTTGAAAAATAGAGGATTTAGATATTTTTTTAATAGTTTAAAAACAGTATTTATTTCATTGTTTTCTAAAAAGCAAATGATTTTAGGAGTAAAAGAGCACTATTTTATAAATAAAGAGGATTTTATAAAAAAAGCAAAAAAGTATGATTTAGTACTAAAAGAGTGTTTTTTTAATAAACAAATTGATGTTAATAAAAATATAATAAACTCTTCTACAAGGTATGATTATATTTTTAAAATAGAGAAAAAAAGAGATTAATATGAAAATTGGAAACTTTAATTTAAAAGAAGATGGAACATTTATTATTGCTGAATTAAGTGCAAATCATAATGGTAGTTTACAAAATGCACTTGATACTATAAAAGCAGCAAAAGAGGTTGGGGCAAATGCAATTAAACTTCAAACATATACAGCTGATACTTTAACATTAAATTCAAATAGAGAGGATTTTGTGATTAAAGGTGGTACTTTATGGGATAATAAAACTTTATATGAACTTTATGAAGAGGCATATACTCCATGGGAATGGCATAAAGAACTATTTGCGTATGCAAGAAGTTTAGATCTTGATATTTTTTCAACTCCCTTTGATAAAAGTGCAGTAGATTTTTTAAAGCAGTTTAATCCAAGTGCATACAAAATAGCTTCTTTTGAAATAACAGATTATGCATTAATAGAATATACTGCAAAACAAAAAAAACCAATAATAATTTCAACAGGTATTGCCACATTGCAAGAGATACAAGATGTTGTTGATATTTGTAGAAGTGTAGGAAATGAAGATATAATCTTATTAAAGTGTACAAGTGCTTATCCTGCTGCTTTAGAAGATGCAAATTTGAAGACAATTGCAAATTTAGCAGAAACTTTTGGTGTGATTTCTGGTTTTTCTGATCATACAATAGGTTCAACAGCACCAATTGTTGCTGTAACATTGGGTGCAAAAGTTATTGAAAAACATTTTATTTTAGATAAAAGTATTGGTGGACCTGATTTAGAGTTTTCAATGGATAAAGAAGAGTTTAGACACATGGTTAAGTGTATAAAAGATACTGAAAAATTACTTGGAAAAGTAAGTTATGAAATGACAGAAAAAAAGATTAAAAATAGAGCTTTCTCAAGAAGTTTATATGTTTCAAAAGATATAAAAAAAGGTGATGAATTTACCCTAGAGAATATTAAAAGTGTAAGACCTGGTTTTGGTCTACATCCTAAGTATTTAAAAGATTTACTTGGACAAAAATCAACAAAAGATTATAAGTTTGCAGACAGAGTTAAGCTAGATTTATAAGCTTTTAAAATATAGATTTAATTATTAGGAATACTTTATGGAAAAAAACTTTCAAAGACAAACTTGGGAAGATGAGTTTGGTAAAGAGTATCTTCAAAGAAATATTTATACTCCAAAACACTTAGATGAGTTTTATAAAAATAGATATACACTTTCAAGAACAGATTTAAATAATAGATTTTTAAAAAATATAAATAAAGATGCGAAAATCTTAGAAGTAGGTACAAATATTGGTAATCAATTATTGCATTTACAAAATATGGGATTTGAAAATCTTTATGGAATAGAGATTCAAGAAAGAGCTATAAATTTTGCAAAAAAAAGAGCAGATAATTTAAATATAATAAAAGGTGATGCATTAGATATACCTTTTAAAGATGCTTATTTTGATTTGGTTTTTACAAGTGGAGTTTTGATTCATATCTCTCCTGATAATATAAATTTTGCAATTGATGAGATATATAGAGTAACAAACTCTTATATTTGGGGATTTGAGTATTATGCAGAAGAATATACTGATTTGATGTACCAAGGTAATAAAGACTTGATGTGGAAAGCAGATTTTATGAAACTTTATAAAGAAAGAAAAAAAGATTTAGTAAAATTAGATGAATTAAAAGTTTCATATAATGATGATAAAAATTTAATTGATCAAATGTTTTTATTGCAAAAATAAAGGGCTATTATGAATATTAATGTATCTATTGAAGCTAGAATGACATCTTCAAGATTACCAAAAAAGGTTTTAAAACCTCTTGGAAATAGTACAGTGTTAGAAGTAATGATAAATAGAGTTTTAAAGTGTAAACTTGTAAATAAAATAATTGTTGCGACTACAATTAATAAAGAAGATGATGGAATAATAAATCTTTGTGAAAAGAAAAATGTTGAATATTTTAGAGGAAGTGAAAATAATGTTTTCCAAAGAGTTTTACAAGCCCATGAAAAATTTGAAACAGATATAATTGTTGAGTTAACTGGAGATTGCCCTTTTATTGAACCAAGACTTATTGATGAGGCTATTGAGTTTTATTTAAACAATGACTATGATTATGTAAGTAATAGCATAAAAAGTACATTTCCTGTTGGGATGTCTATTCAAGTTTACTCTTTAAAAGCATTGCAAGAAGTATCAAAAAAAGAGTTAACTTCTATGGATATAGAGCATGTAACTCCTGAGTTTTATACTACAAAGCGATTTAAAATTTATAATATTGAAGCACCAAAAAATCTATATTTTCCCCAGTTGTCAGTAACTTTAGATACAAAAGAAGATTATGAAATAATAACTAAGATAATGAATCATTTTAAAAATGATTATTTTACTATTGAAGAGATGATATCTTATGTAAGAAAAAACCCTAAGTTATTACAAATAAATAGTAGTATAAAAAGAAAAGGACTAAGTTAATGTTGAATGTTGCAGTGATTGGACTTGGTAATATCTCTTTACTTTTTGATTATGATAAAAACTCTAAAACTGCATATTCACATATAAAAGCTATATATTTACATAAAGAGTTTCAATTAAAATATGTAGTAGATATAGATGAAAAAAATTTATCAAAAGTAAAAGAGTTTTACAATGATGTTATTTTTTATAATGATTGTAAAAAATTAATTGATAAAAAAGATATTGATATTTTAGTTATTGCTACACCTACTAATACTCACTTTGAAATATTAAATAGTTTTAAAAATCATAAAAGTATAAAAAAGTTTTTGATGGAAAAGCCTCTTTTTTCAAATAAAAAAGAGTATGAGATTTTAGATGATTTTTTCAAAGATAAAATAGTTATAAATTATACTAGAAGATTCCAAGAGCCAATAAAAAGATTAAAAGATAGTATTGAAAATAGAAGTTTAGAAAATTTACAAAAAATCAATTTAAATTATGTGAAAGGTTTAAAAAATAATGGTTCACATTTTATTGATTTGATTAACTATTTATTCTCTAATCCAAAACTATTAGATATAAAAATACTTGATGAAACAATTGGTTTTAATGATGAAGATAAATCCTATGATGTATTTTTTAAGATTAAATATGATGAGAAGATTATTCCTATATATTTTATTGCTTTAGATCATAGAAAATACAATATTATTGAATTAACTCTTTATTTTGATAATCAAGTTGTAAATTATATAAATAGTGAACAAACAATTTATTATAAAAAAATTGTAGATAGCATAGAGTATAAAGGATATAAGTTTATAGATAAAGAAGCTTACAAAAAAGAAAAAATCTCAGAAAAACTAATCTATAATGTTTATGATGAAATATTTTTACAAATAAAACAAAATAGACAAAACTGCGCTTCTTTTAAAAATGAACTAAAAAACTTAGAATTTATAACAAATATTTTAAATAGTAAGGAAAATAGATGCCAAAATTAGCTATTAATGGTGGAACTAAAATAAGAACAAAGTTGTTTCCTAGATATAATAATATAAATGAAAATGAAATTGATGAAGTTGTAAAAGTTATGAAAAAAGGTATTTTATCAAAATACTTAGGTGCTTGGCATGAAGATTTTTATGGGGGAGAAAAAGTTCAAGAGTTTGAAAAAGCTTGGAGTGAATATTTTAATATTAAACATAGTATCTCTGTAAATTCAAATACTTCTGGCTTAATAACAGCCTTAGGTGCTTGTGGAATTGGTCTTGGTGATGAGGTTATTGTTTCACCATACTCAATGTCAATTTCTGCAAGTGCTCCTTTATTTTGGAATGCAACTCCTGTATTTTGTGATTTAGAAGCTAATACTTACTCTTTTTGTATTAAATCATTAAAAAAAGCTATTACAAAAAATACTAAGGCAATAGTTGTTGTACATATTTTTGGTTGTCCCTCAAATATGAAAGAGATACAAGAAGTTGCAAAAGAGCATAATTTATATGTAATTGAAGATTGTGCACAAGCTCCAGGAGCAAAATATGATGAAAAAAATGTTGGAACTCTTGGAGATATTGGAGTTTTTAGTCTAAATTATCATAAACATATTCATACAGGTGAGGGTGGAGTTTGCGTTACAAATAGTGATGATTTAGCTAATAAAATGCAACTAATTAGAAATCATGCAGAATCAGTTGTAGAAAATAAAGGTGAAACGCAACTTTCAAATATGCTAGGCTTTAATTTTAGATTGACTGAAATTCAAGCAGCCATTGGAATAGAGCAGTTAAAAAAATTACAAAGTGAGTTAGAAATTAGACAAAAGTATGCAAAAATGTATGATGAGGCTTTAGGAAAATATCCTTTTATAAAGACAACAAAATTAAAAAATAGAACACACTCTTATTATGTACAAGCATTTGAGTTTTTAGAGGATATTGCAAAAGTTTCAAGAGATAAATTTATAATGGCTGTAAAAGCAGAATTAGAAGCAGTGCAAGATAGAGAAAATGAAGGTGTACCAATAGGACAAGGTTATGTAAAGCCTATTTATTTACTTCCTATGTTTCAAAATAAAATTGCATATAATAAACAAAACTTTGCTTTTAAAGATGAAATCTCATATGAAAAAGGAATTTGTCCAAATGTAGAAAAATTTCATTATAAAACTTTGTGGACACATGATTTTACTAGAAGTCCTTTAAGCAAAGAAGATGTAAATGATGTAATCAATGCTTATGTAAAAGTTTGTGAAAATTTAGATGAACTTAAATAGTGAAATAAAAGTTTTTTCCTATGATGCAGGAGGAGCTAATTTAACCATGGCTTATGCATATTATATGCATGAAAAAGGTTACATTGTAAAGTGTTATCCTAAAGGTCCTGCTTTAAAAATATTTAAAAGACATATTTCTTTTTTGATTGATGAAAATGAAAATATTTTTAAAAAAGATGATATTGTTATTATTGGAACATCTGGTATTCACTCTGATTATGAAATAGAAAAATTAATAGAGGCAAAAAAATTAGGATTAGAAGTAAAATGTTTTTTAGATTCAATTTTAAACTTAAATATAAGATTTTCTATTAATAATAAATTTATAGATAGAGAGTATTTACCTGATATTATTTATTATGATAATAAAGTAGAATTAATCAATGAAGATATTAAGCAAAGAATACAATTTCATGAAAATTTGTATTTAAAATATATAAAAGAGGTCTTTTATGCTAAAAAATTAAAAACATCAAATAATTTAATACTTGAAAATAGAGGTAAATACGCACTCTTTTTATCAGAGTATATATATGAACTATATGGAAATAAGTTTGGCTTTACAGAGTATGATTGTATAATTAATCTTTTAGATGCAATATCTAATGTACACTTAGATATTACACTTTTTATTAAATTTCATCCTGCTGAAGATATGAAAAAGTTTGATGAAATTTTAAAAAAATACTCTTTTGTTAAAATATATAAAGATGAATTTGATATACATGAAGTTTTATATAATAGTAAAATAGTATTTGGTATAGACTCTTCTGTATTCAAAGAATCTTTATTGTTAAATAAACAAACATATAGTTTGCAAATTGATGCAAAAGAAAGAATTGATGTAATTAAAAATGTTGAGATTTTAGAAACAAAAGCACAGTTAGAAACTATATTAAGGAAAACATATGAAAAGTAAATTTTTAGAATCGCAAAGATTATATTTAAGACCACTTTGTATAGAAGATTCAAATACAAACTATGTAAATTGGCTAAATGATGAGGAAGTGTGCAAGTTTAATGCACATCATAGATTTGTAAATACTAAAGAAAAAACACAAGAATATATACAAAATATTAATTCCTCAAATAATAATCTTGTTCTTGCTATTTGTTTAAAAGATAACAATCAACACATTGGTAATGTAAGTATTCAAAATATAAACTTTATTGATTCTAATGCAGAGTTTGCAATTATCATGGGAGAAAAGAAGTATCATGGAAAAGGTTTTGCTTATGAAGCATCAAAGTTGATTATAGAACATGCTTTTAATAGTTTGAATTTACATAGAGTTTATTGTGGAACAAGTCAAGAAAATATTTCAATGCAAAAACTTGCAAAAAAACTTCATATGAAAGAAGAAGGTATTTTAAAACAAGCAATATTTAAAAATGGAAAGTACTTAGATATAATCTTGTATGCAATAATAAAAAATCAAGAATAACTATTCTTGATTTATTATTACTTTTAAATCTTTTAATACTAAAATAGTAGAATCACACCAGTATTTTTTAACTTCAGATAAGTTCTTTTGAGTATATAATTGGTTTTGTTTTAAGTTTAAAAAGAAGTTTACATAAATATCTACTAACTCAATATATTTTAAAAATACATTTGCAAACATAGCGTTACTCATATGTTTTTTTTGCTGTAAAATCCAAATCATAATATCTAGTTTTTTCTGTAAGAAATCATCTCTTGAAGAGATTTTTGTTTTTTTGAATTTATTAACTTTAGTTATTATGCCACTTAATACTTTTGCATCATCTTCAAAATCAATATTTTCCACAGTACAACTTATATTATCTAAAATCTCTTTTACATTAAAATCTTTTTTTTCTAGGGTTTGTAGGTCAATATCTTTTATATCTAAAGGTATAAGCCCTTCCATAAATGCACCATCTGATAAATTGTAAGCTTTTAAAGTTTTTTTTGTTTCTTCATCTAAACCATGGATAAATAACTCATAGTCTCTTTTAAAAGTCAAAAGAGTTCTATTTGATTTTATTTTTTCTCTTAAATTTCCTTTTACTTCTAAAATATCATAATCAGAAACTATATTATCATCAACTTTATGTTTTTCTTCTACAATATCAGACATTTCATGTGAGCTATCACTTGCATATCTATCCCCTGTTTCTTGATTAAATGCTGCATCATTTCCAACTAAATATAGTTCATTTGCTTTTAAAAATACAGACATGGCAAATGAGAAAGTACCAACATTTGGAAGAGAAAAAGAGTATCCTAACTCTTCACATACAGGATATACTTGTGAAAAATAGTAATTTAAATGCTCTACTTTTTTTAATACACTCTCTTCTTGTTGAGAAAGAAAGATAATGGCACTATTTTTTAAGAAGTTTTTATCATCTGTTGTAAGAAATTTTCCACATTCAGGTGAGGGGTCAATAGAGACTACTATATCAGGTACAATACTGTTTTTTTCTAATTTTCTTAATATTACATCAACACAAACAATTACAAATCTATCTTGATATTTTTTTATCCATTCTAAGTGATTATCAACAGATGGACCAGCACTTATTATTAATACTTTTTTATTTTTTAAGGGTAAAGTATCTTTTATTAGTTGTTTTTTTATGAACTTCTCTTTATCTTTCATAAATCTAATAGTTCTATAAAGAACTTTTAAAACTACTCCAAAAGGAAAAGATGCAGGATGGTTAGTTGAATAATAACTAATAAGTTCATCTAAGATATATTTGTAATCTATCCAAAAAAGATGGTGCTTGATATTATAGTTCATGTAGTTGTGATGATGAGTGAATTCTTCAATAGTTTTTTCTCTTTGTATTGGTGTTTCGCAAACTGATAAGAATAACTTTTTATTTCCTTGTTCAAAAACTGTATAATCAGTTGTAAATAAAGTAAGTCTAAAAAGTTCAAGCTCAGGTTCAATTATCAAAGTATTCATAGAGTTTATTTTTTTATAGACTTCATTTAAGTGAACTCCTGCACCAACTCCAATAAAGATAAATTTATATATTTTTGAGAAAGTAACATTTGTAAAATCAACTTTATGATTTATATAATTAGCCAGTGTTGCTACAACTCCTAAAGATTGCATAATGGCTAGTTTTTTGTTTCGTGGATCAATTCTTAATAAATCTAAAGAGTTCTCTTTTGTAAAATTAGTTAATTCAGCCCTTTTATCTGCTTCTTCATAACTATTAAAATCATAAAGAAATTTATCTTTTGTATGGTCAAAAATATCAAAATAACCACCTTCTTTTATATACTCTAAAGTATATTTTTCTTTATGATTTTGTTCTTCAATATCTTTTGATAATTTTTGTACTTTTTTGTAAGTATTGGGATGTTTTTTTTCTAAAAATTCCAAATTTTTTAAATATAAATTAAAAAGTGTTTGAGTTAAGTCATTTAGTTCTTCTTGCATATAAAGCCTTATTGTAAGATAGTTTAATTTTACATTAAAGTAACAAAACTTATTCTTAGACTTATTATTTTAAAGGGAACTAGAATAAAATCTAGCCCTTTAAAAATTTGATAAAAGTTACAATTTTATTATAGACTACTGAAGTAATCTAAGTACATTTTGTTGAGAAGCATTAGCTTGACTCATAGCATAAGTACCTGCTTGTGAAATTATGTTCTGTTTATTAAAATTAGAACTTTCAGCAGCATAGTCAACATCTCTAATAACTGATTCAGCAGCTTTAATATTTGTTTGCTGAGTCATTTGGTTTCTAATAGCTGATTCTAATTGGTTTTGAGTAGAACCGAAGTCTGCTCTCCATCCATTTAGCGTGTTAATAGCACTATCAACTGTTGTCATAAAACCTCTTGCACCAGCTGCATCGAATCCACCAGCAGATGTACCAGCAGCAGCTGCAGATCTTAATCCACTAACTCCAAGACCAATAGCATTTGCTTGAACACCAGCTGTTGTTACAATAGTATCAGCTAACTTCTCACCCATTTGAAATGTAAGTGATGTTGCTGAACCTGTACCAGCAGCAGATGCTTGCAATAGTGTTGTACCATTGTAGTTAGTTTGCTTAGCAATATTATCTAATTGGTCTAGTAATTTTTTTACATCTTTACCAATTGCTGCTCTACCTTCTTGCGAAGTTGTATCAGTTGCAGCTTGAACTAACTTTGTTTTCACAATATCTAAAATATTAGATTGCTCAGACATAGCTTTATCAGCAATTTGTGTTAAAGAAACTGCTGAGTTACCATTTGAAATTGATTGACCAATTGAGCTTGCTTGAGTTCTTAGTTTATCAGCAATTGCTAAACCAGAAGCATCATCACTTGCTTTATTGATTCTTAAACCAGTACTTAGTTTTTCTAACGAACTACTTACATTTTTTGTTGTGTTTGCAGCTGCTTCTTGAGCTATCAATGAAGCTGCATTTGTATTAATTCTCATAATAAATCCTTTTTATTATAAAAGATTTACCCATGATACGGGAGCCTAAAACATTCTTGTTTTACCAAGCATAGAGTCTAACTCTTCGGAATCCATTGACCCCTATATTGTTTATATGACTCACTTACAACAAAATACCATACATATATTCCTAATATTAAAATTAAAAATAGTGTATTATTAGGAATAAATGCTTTAAAGGGAACTAGAAGAATCTAGCCCTTTAAAAATCTATTAATTATCTAATGTAACTTTTATCGGTACTAAATATTATAGATTACTGAAGTAATCTAAGTACATTTTGTTGAGAAGCATTAGCTTGACTCATCGCATAAGTACCTGCTTGTGCTATTATGTTCTGTTTATTAAAGTTAGAACTTTCAGAAGCATAATCAACATCTCTAATTACTGATTCAGCAGATTTAATATTTGTTTGCTGAGTCATTTGGTTTCTAATAGCTGATTCTAATTGGTTTTGAGTAGAACCGAAGTCTGCTCTCCATCCATTTAGTGTGTTAATAGCTGTATCAACACTTGCCATTAAACTTCTAGCACTTCCAGCAGAAGCAAAGTTTGCATCAGCAGAAGCTTTAAGACCAGCAAGCCCCAATCCACTTAAGTTTGCTCTAACACCAGCTGTTGTTTGAATAGTATCACTAGCAGTTTCACCCATTTGGAATGTTAATTGTGCTGCAGCTGAAGCTGATGTTGCCCCTTGCAATACTGTTGTACCATTGTAATTAGTTTGTTTAGCAATATTATTTAATTGATCTAGTAATTTACTAATATCTTTACCAATTGCTTTTCTACCCTCATCTGATGTTGTATCAGTTGAAGCTTGAACTAATTTTGTTTTAAGAACATCTAAAATATTAGATTGTTCTGACATAGCTTTATCAGCAATTTGTGTTAAAGAAACTGCTGAGTTACCATTTGAAATTGATTGACCAATTGAGCTTGCTTGAGTTCTTAGTTTATCAGCAATTGCTAAACCAGAAGCATCATCACTTGCTTTATTGATTCTTAAACCAGTACTTAGTTTTTCTAACGAACTACTTACATTTTTTGTTGTGTTTGCAGCTGCTTCTTGAGCTATCAATGAAGCTGCATTTGTATTAATTCTCATAATAAATCCTTTTTATTATAAAAGATTTACCCATGATACGGGAGCCTAAAACATTCTTGTTTTACCAAGCATAGAGTCTAACTCTTCGGAATCCATTGACCCCTATATTGTTTTAATCCCAAGTTTAATCAATACAAAATAACTACAACAAAATATTACTTTAATATATCATTCGTATTTATTGTAATAATCTAGTAACGTTTTCACAGAAACATCACTCGTTGCTTTGCAACTTCACCGATTATTGTAATAATCTAGTAACGTTTTGTTGAATTGCATTAGCTTGACTCATAGCATAAGTACCAGCTTGCGCAATAATATTTTGTTTGTTAAAGTTAGCACTTTCTTGTGCATAGTCAACATCTCTAATAACTGATTCAGCAGATTTAATATTTGTTTGCTGAGTCATTTGGTTTCTAATAGCTGATTCTAATTGGTTTTGAGTAGAACCAAAGTCTGCTCTCCATCCATTTAGCGTGTTTATAGCTGTATCAACTGTTGCCATTAAACTTCTAGCACTTCCAGCAGAAGTAAATCCTGCATCAGAAGAAGCTTTAAGACCATCTAGCGTTAATCCTGATACATTTGCTCTAACACCTGTATTAGTTTGAATAGTATCAGCAGCTTTTTCACCCATTTGGAATGTTAATTGATCTGCAGCATCGGCAGCTGTTGCACCTTGTAATAGTGTTGTACCATTATAATTAGTTTGGCTAGCAATATTATCTAATTGATCTAGTAATTTACTAACATCTTTTCCAATTGCTTTTCTACCATCATCTGATGTTGTATCAGTTGCAGCTTGAACAAGTTTTGTTTTGATGATATCTAAGATATTAGATTGTTCAGCCATAGCTTTATCAGCAATTTGTGTTAAAGAAACTGCTGAGTTACCATTTGAGATTGATTGACCAATTGAGCTTGCTTGAGTTCTTAGTTTATCAGCAATTGCAAGTCCTGATGCATCATCACTTGCTTTATTGATTCTAAGACCAGTACTTAATTTTTCTAATGAAGAACTTAAATTTTTATTTGTGTTTGTTGCTGCTTCTTGTGCTACAAGTGAAGCTGCGTTTGTATTTATTCTCATAATAAATCCTTTATATGATAAAAAGATTTACCCATGACACGGGAGCCTATAAACAATTCTTGTTTTACCAAGCATAGAGTCTAACTCTTCGGTATCCATTGATACCTATACATAAGTTCATAAATATTATGACACACCAATTCTTAATATTAGTTTAAATTAATATTAAAAATAGGTGTTTATATTAAATAATCAAGAGCATAACTCTTGATTATAATCTTACTAGTTATTGTAATAATCTAGTAAGGTTTTCACAGAAACATCACTCGTTGCTTTGCAACTTTATTGATTATTGTAATAATCTAGTAACGTTTTGTTGAATTGCATTAGCTTGACTCATAGCATAAGTACCAGCTTGCGCAATAATATTTTGTTTGTTAAAGTTAGCACTTTCTTGTGCATAATCCACGTCTCTAATAACTGATTCAGCAGATTTGATATTTGTTTGCTGAGTCATTTGATTTCTAATAGCTGATTCTAATTGGTTTTGAGTAGAACCGAAGTCTGCTCTCCATCCATTTAGTGTGTTAATAGCACTATCAACTGTTGTCATATAACCTCTAGCACCTGCTGCATTAAATGCCCCTGTAGCAGATGTATCCGTAGTTGCAGATCTTAATGCACTAACTCCAAGCCCAATAGCATTTGCTTGAACACCAGCTGTTGTTGCAATTGTATCAGCAGCTTTTTCACCCATTTGAAATGTAAGTGATGTTGCTGAACCTGTACCAGCAGCTGATGCTTGTAAAAGTGTTGTACCATTGTAGTTAGTTTGTTTAGCAATATTATCTAATTGGTCTAGTAATTTTTTTATATCTTTACCAATTGCTGCTCTACCTTCTTGCGAAGTTGTATCAGTTGCAGCTTGAACTAACTTTGTTTTCACAATATCTAAAATATTTGATTGCTCAGACATAGCTTTATCAGCAATTTGTGTTAAAGAAACTGCTGAGTTACCATTTGAGATTGATTGACCAATTGAGCTTGCTTGAGTTCTTAGTTTATCAGCAATTGCTAAACCAGAAGCATCATCACTTGCTTTATTGATTCTAAGACCTGTACTTAATTTTTCTAATGAAGAACTTAAGTTTTTATTTGTGTTTGTTGCTGCTTCTTGTGCTACAAGTGAAGCTGCGTTTGTATTAATTCTCATAATAAATCCTTTATATGATAAAAAGATTTATCCCAATTCATGGGAGCCTATGGCACTTCTTGTTTTACCAAGCATAGAGTCTAACTCTTTGGCATCCATTGATACCTATACATTTATTAAATTATGACACACCAATTCTTAAAATTAGTTTAAATTAATCTTGCTACTTATTGTAATAATCTAGTAACGTTTTCACAGAAACATCACTCGTTGCTTTGCAACTTCACCGATTATTGTAATAATCTAGTAACATTTTGTTGAATTGCATTAGCTTGACTCATAGCATAAGTACCAGCTTGCGCAATAATATTTTGTTTGTTAAAGTTAGCACTTTCTTGTGCATAGTCAACATCTCTAATAACTGATTCAGCTGATTTGATATTTGTTTGCTGAGTCATTTGATTTCTTACTGCTGATTCTAATTGATTTTGAGTAGAACCAAAGTCTGCTCTCCATCCATTTAGCGTGTTAATAGCTGTATCAATATCATCCATTAAGTTTCTAGCTCCTAATGCAGAACTAAATCCAGCACCAGCAGAAGATTTAACATCGGCTAAACTTAAACCAGATACATTTGCTCTAACACCAGCTGTTGTAGCAATAGTATCTGCAGCTTTTTCACCCATTTGGAAAGTTAATTGTGCTGCTGCTGAAGCTGATGTTGCACCTTGTAATAGTGTTGTACCATTATAATTAGTTTGTTTAGCAATATTATCTAATTGATCTAATAATTTACTAACATCTTTTCCAATTGCTGTTCTACCATCATCTGATGTTGTATCAGTTGCAGCTTGAACAAGTTTTGTTTTGATGATATCTAAGATATTAGATTGTTCAGCCATAGCTTTATCTGCAATTTGTGTTAAAGAAACTGCTGAGTTACCATTTGAGATTGATTGACCAATTGAGCTTGCTTGAGTTCTTAGTTTATCAGCAATTGCAAGTCCTGATGCATCATCACTTGCTTTATTGATTCTAAGACCAGTACTTAATTTTTCTAATGAAGAACTTAAATTTTTATTTGTGTTTGTTGCTGCTTCTTGTGCTACAAGTGAAGCTGCGTTTGTATTAATTCTCATAATAAATCCTTTATATGATAAAAAGATTTACCCCAGTATTGGGTGCCTATAGAACTTCTTGTTTTACCAAGCATAGAGTCTAACTCTTTGGCATCCATTGATACCTATACATTTTATTAATTTTTTTGACTGCTAATTTTTGCAATAGCCTCTATTGTTTTGATATTGCTATTTACTCTTTTTTTCATATTATTTTTCTTAATATGTTTTTGTAATATTTTACTATACTTTTTGTAGTTTCTTGAACCTTTTTCAAAAGTACATAACTTCTTTTGGATCTTTAAAATGTTTTCTGGTATTGAGTTTATTGATTGCATTTTTAAATTCTCCTTTTCAAGTTATGAAAGTATTATGACACACCAATTCTTAATATTAGCTTAAGTTTAAAGAAATATAAAAAAAGACCCAGAGTATTCTCTGAGCCTTTAAAATGGTAGTTTTAGAAGATTAACAGGGTTTAAAGAAATAGAAATTAAAAATTATTGCAATAATCTTAAAACATTTTGTTGAACATTATTAGCTTGACTCATAGCATAAGTACCAGCTTGTGCAATAATATTTTGCTTATTAAATGTTGCACTCTCTTCTGCATAATCAACATCTCTAATAACTGATTCAGCAGCTTTGATATTT
The DNA here is from genome assembly GCF_008000835.1 of Malaciobacter canalis. Classification (GTDB taxonomy): domain Bacteria; phylum Campylobacterota; class Campylobacteria; order Campylobacterales; family Arcobacteraceae; genus Malaciobacter; species Malaciobacter canalis. The sequence continues at coordinate 2,687,264 of NZ_CP042812.1, read as the reverse complement.
GTTTGCTGAGTCATTTGATTTCTTACTGCTGATTCTAATTGGTTTTGAGTAGAACCAAAGTCTGCTCTCCATCCATTTAGTGTGTTTAGCGCACTATCAATGTCATCCAAGAAAGCTCTTGAATCACCTGCATCAAATGCAGCTGATGTTCCAGAAGCAGCAGCTGATTTTAAAGCTTCCAATGCTAATCCAGATACATTTGCTCTAACTCCAGAAGTTGTAGAGATTGTATCATTTACACTCTCACCCATTTGGAAAGTTAATTGAACAGCAGCAGCACCACCAGAAGCACCTTGTAGTAGTGATGTACCATTATAGTTTGTTTGTTTTGAAATATTATCTAATTGAACTAATAGTTTATCAATATCTTTACCAATAGATTTTCTACCTTCTTGAGAAGTAGTATCTGTTGATGCTTGAATAAGTTTAGTTTTAATAATATCTAATATATTTGATTGTTCAGCCATTGCTTTATCAGCAATTTGTGTTAAAGAAATTGCTGAGTTTCCATTTGAAATTGATTGTCCTAGTGAACTAGCTTGAGTTCTTAGTTTATCAGCAATTGCAAGTCCTGACGCATCATCACTTGCTTTATTGATTCTAAGCCCTGTACTTAGCTTCTCTAAAGAGTTAGTTAATGCATTGTTTGTATTACTGTTTGCCTCTTGTGCCATAAGTGAAGCAGTGTTTGTATTAATTCTCATATTTTACCCTTTGTTAATACTTTCATAATTACTTAAATTTTAGCTAAGCTAAAGTTAAAATTTGTTTAATACAACTGCGCTTTCTATGTGGTTTGTATAAGAAAACTGGTCAAATAAAGCAAAATTATCAATTTTATGTGTTTTTGTAAGCTCTTTTAAATCTCTATGTAAGGTTTCTGGATTACATGAAATATAGACTATTTTTTCAAAATCTGATACTAATTTTCTAGTTGTTTCATCAAGTCCTGCTCTTGGTGGATCAACAAAAATTGTTGAAAAATTATAAGATTTTAAATCAATATCTTTTAATCTTCTAAACTCTCTTTTTTCTTCTAAAGCTTCTACGAACTCTTCACTACTCATTCTAATAAAATCGATATTTGATATAGAGTTTAACTGACAATTTTTTAAAGCTGATTTTATTGATGTTTTTGATATCTCTGTTGCTAAAACATTTTTAAATTTAGTAGATAGAGGTATTGTAAAGTTTCCCCCTCCACAGTAAAGCTCACACAAATCTTTATTGCTTACTTCAAGTTTATCTAAAACCCATTCAATCATTTTTACATTTACATAACTATTTGGTTGTGTAAATCCACCCTCTTTATATTCAAAAAAGAAGCTTTTATTGTTTATTTTTAGCTCTTCTTCAATATAATCTTTACTTAAAACAACTTTTTGTTTTCTACTTCTTCCAATAATTTTTATGTTTAACTTTTTCTCTAAAAGTTTTGCTTTGCTAATCCATTCATCTTCTAACTTTTTATGATAGATTAAAGTAATAAGCGTATCACCTTTTGTTGAGTTTAAAAATTCACATGCAAAAAGTTTATATTTAAGTGTTTCATCACTTTGCAACTCATCTAATAGTTTTGGCATAAGATTTGAGATGTCTTCACTTACGATTTCACATGATTTTATTTCTAATGTATTTTTATCAAAATCATTCATAGCGTAGTTTATTGTTATATTCTCTTTATCTTTAAAATTTTTCCAAATTCTAAATTCTGCTCTATTTCTAAAGTTTTTATCTTTACTTTTTATAACATCAAACTCTATGTTTGTCAAATCTTTAAATCTGTTTTTTTCTATATTGACTTTATGTTGAAGTTGTTCTTCGTATGATTTGTCATACAAAGTACAACTAGCACATTTTCCAAAATATATACAATTCATTAAATTACCTTATAATTTTTAATACTATATTATATAAAAATCAATATAATACGCCCATGAAAGATATACTTCAAAAACAGTTACAAAACTTATTAAATTGTGATTTAAAATCTCAGTTTCCTTTAGCAAGAAGTTTAAATAGAAAATTAAAATTCTTTGTTGGTCCTACAAATTCAGGTAAAACATATAGTGCAATGCAAAAATTAAAACAATCAAATAGTGGTCTTTATCTTGCACCTTTAAGGCTTTTAGCACTTGAGGGATATGAGGATTTGAAATCTTCAAATCTTGAAGCATCTTTAATCACAGGAGAAGAACAAATTTTTGATGAAGATGCTTCTCATGTTTGTTCAACAATTGAGATGATTGATTTTGATTTGGATGTAGATTTAGCAATTATTGATGAAGTTCAGATGTTAGATGATGATGAAAGAGGTTGGGCATGGGTAAATGCAATTATTGGATGTCCTGCAAAACAGATTGTTATGACAGGTTCAGTTAATGCTTTAGATGCAGTAAAAAAACTTGCACAATATTTAAATGAAGATTTAGAAATAGTAAAATTTAAAAGAAAAAATGAACTTCATTTAATGCAAAAACACACTTTGCTAAAAGAGCTTGAACCTCAAACAGCTTTAATCGCATTTAGTAGAAATGATGTATTAAAACTGAAACAAAAACTACAAAAATATCATAAGGTTTCAGTTATATATGGAAACTTATCTCCAGAAGTTAGAAGAGATGAAGCACGAAGATTTAGAGAAAAGCAAAGCGATATTTTAATTGCAACAGATGCAATTGCAATGGGATTAAATTTACCAATTAAGACAATACTTTTTACAAATCATAAAAAATTTGATGGGATATCAAGAAGAGGAATTAACGTAAATGAAATAGTTCAAATAGCAGGAAGAGCAGGTAGATATGGCCATCATGAAGAAGGATTTATAGGTGCTACATCAAGAGAAACTTTAAAACATTTACACAAAGAGTATGTAAAACCTGTTAAAACTATAAAACCACCTTTTAAAGTAAAAATTAGTGCGCAACAACTTGAGGGTTTAAGTGCTCATATAAAAACAAAATCTTTACAAAAAATATTAAAATTTTTCCTTGATAATATGTATTTTGATGGTCCTTTTATTGCTTCAAATATTGGCTCAATGCTTACTACTTCAAAGATTTTAGATCAAAAAAATAATTTAAAATTGGAAGATAAATATATGCTTTCTCAAGCGCCTGTTACTGTAAAATCTCCAATTATTTTACAAGCTTATGATGCATATATTGCAGCTGTAATTAAAAATAAAGTTGTAAGATATAAACCCTCAATTACTTTGCCTAAAAAAGCCATAACACAGCGAGATTTACTTTTAGTTGAAGATGAAGTGAAAAAAATATCTCTTTATTTATGGCTTTCATATAAGTTTCCAAAACTTTTTCCTGATAGTGTCAAAGCTAGTATTTCAAGAGCCAGTTTTAATAGTTTTATAGAGAAATCTTTAAAGCTTAATTTAAAGGATGAAAGAGAAAATAATAATAAAAAGTTTTCAAATAAATTTCCACCAAGACGTAGAAAAAGATTTTAATGAATAATTTGTTAAAATATCTAAATTATTATAATAATCCAAGGATTTAAGCTTAATGTTGAACTTATTTAAACAAGATGTTACTGAAAACTTTCAAAAAGAGCTACTTAAAAACTATTTAAATGTAGAAAAAGTTCAAAAACTAATAGACAATGGTGCAGATATCCATAGATTAAATGATAAAGATCAGACATTATTATTCCCTTTAGTAAAGAAAAAAAGAATTGAAGCCATAAGAATTTTACTTAAAAATAAAATTGATATAAATCATGAAGATATGTATGGTAAAACAGTTTTAAGTGAAGCTGTTGAGCGTGGCGATGGAGTAATGATTAGATTTTTACTTGATAATGGTGCTTCAATAGATTATATAAACTCTTCTGGAAGAACAATTTTACAAGATGTTGCTTTAGAGGGAAATCATAGAGTATTTGAGATTTTACTAGCACATAAACCAAATTTAAATATTAAAGATACATATGGAAGAACAGTACTTTTTGATGCTGTTGAGGGTGAAAATCTAAAAATTATAAGAGAAGTTTTAAATAATATTGAAAACCCTGATGCTGTTGATGAAAATGAACAAACAGCACTATTTTTAGCTGTTTTAAAAGAGAAACCAGAAGTTGCAAAATTTTTAATTATTAATGGTGTAGATATTCATGTAACTGATGAAAATAGAGAGAATGTACTTTTTAATGCTGTTGTTATGGGAGCTTCAAATATTGAAGTTATAGAGTTGCTTTTAGAAAAAGGTATAAAATTAAATATAAAAAATATAAATAATGAAACAATTTTAGATGAAATATTAAAAATATTAGAAATATTAAAAAATCCTAAAGAAAAAGTTGAAGGAAAATATAAATTAGCAAATAAAGAAAGAAACTATTTAAAGCTTACATCTGTTTTAATAGAAAATGGTTTAGCAGTAAATAGAGTTGATAGTAAAGGTAAAACAGTTTTATACAAAGAAGTACTAAGAAAAAATTATGACACAATCGATTTTTTATTAGCTTCAGGAGCTGATATAAACTCAGAAGACAAAAATGGAAGAACAGTTTTATTTGAAGCTGTTTTTGATGGAATGAAAAATATTGAAATGGTTGAATATTTATTGACAAAGGGCGCTGATATAGATCATAGAGATATTTTAGAAAGAACAGTTGTTGATGAACTTTGTGAAATAATTCTGGTTCAACACAATAACAAAAAACCTATTTCAAGAAGATATTTAGATATTGATGATGAAGAAGATTATTTTACACTTTTAAAAAGAGTTATAAGCTATAGACCAAAATTAAACAAACAAAGATCAAATGGAAGAACTACGATTTTTGATTTGATAATACAAAATAATCTTCCTTTGATTAAACTTCTTTTTAATTCAGGGGCAAATGCAAATATCATGGATGATAATGGAGATACTCCTTTAACATTGCTTGTTGATCATGGTTTAAAAGTTAAAAGTATTAGAAATAAAGAGCAATTTTTAGAAAAATTAGTCTTTTTATTGAAGTTTAGAATTGATGTTAATATTAGAGATAAAGAGGGAAGAACTGTTTATCACAAAGCAGTTATTGCAGATGATATTGAAGTGGTAGAAAAGCTTTTATCAAAAAAAGCAGACTTAAATATAAAAGATAGGCAAGGAAGAACTGCACTGCATCATACCCAATGGAAAGGAAACTTTAAAATTGCAAGACTTTTAATTGCAGCAGGTGCTGATATAAATGCAGTTGATTATGCAGGATTTACTATTTTAAACTATGCAGCAATTTTGGGTCATACAAAATTAGTTGTTATTTTAATAGCTTCTGGTGTATTGATGTATAATCATAATAAAAAAAGTCGTTCTGTTGCACAGTTTTTTAAAGAAAGAGAAAAGAATTTAGCAAAACTATTAAATGGAAATATAACAGATCCTAAAATGCTTAGTGCAATAAAACAAGTAATAAAAAATTTAAGAGCAGAAATTGACGAAGCTTTAAAGTAAGGAAAAATATGAATAATTTATCAATAATAATACTTGCAGCTGGTGCTGGTACAAGAATGAAATCTGAAAAACCTAAGGTTTTACATGAAATTTCAGGAAAACCAATGCTTTATTACTCGATTAAAGAGGCATTAAAATTAAGTGATGATATTACAGTGGTTTTATATCATCAAGCTTTAAAAGTACAGCAAACTATAGAAAAATATTTTGATAATATAAATTTTGTTATTCAAGATCATGAAAACTATCCAGGTACTGGTGGAGCTGTTATGAATATAGAACCAAAGTATGAGAAGACTTTGGTTTTAAATGGTGATATGCCATTAATACAAGCAAGTGAATTAAAAAAATTTGATTTAAATGCAACAATTGTTATGTCAGTATTAGATTTAGAAGATGCAACAGGATATGGAAGAGTAATTTTAAAAAATGAAAAAGTTGTAAAGATTGTTGAACAAAAAGATGCAAGTGAAGAAGAGTTAAAAGTAACAACTGCAAATGCTGGAATTTATCAGTTTCAAACATCATTTTTAAAACAATATTTAGCACTTCTATCAAATAAAAATGCACAAAAAGAGTATTATATTACTGATTTAATAGAGCTTGCTATAAAAGATAATAAAACACTAAAACCTTTAGTTGTAAGTGAAGAGAACTTTAAAGGGGTTAACTCAAAATATGAGTTAGCAACAGCTGAAGTAATACACCAAAATAGAATCAAAAAGCAGTTTATGCAAAATGGTGTTATTATGAGACTTCCTGATACTATTTATATAGAAGAAGGGGTTCAGATTGAGGGTGAATCTATAATTGAAAATGGAGTTTGTTTATTAGGTAATACAAAAATTATAAACTCAATAGTTAAAACAAACTCAATAGTTGAAGACTCAATATTAGAAAATTCTGATATTGGACCAATGGCAAGAGTTAGACCTAAAAGTCATTTAAAAGATACTCATATTGGAAATTTTGTAGAGACAAAGAAAGCCATTTTAAATGGTGTAAAAGCAGGTCATTTGTCTTATTTGGGTGATTGTGAAATGGATACTGGAACAAATGTTGGTGCTGGAACAATTACTTGTAATTATGATGGAGTTAATAAACATAAAACAAAAGTAGGAAAAAATGTCTTTATTGGTTCAGATACTCAATTAGTAGCTCCTGTAACCATAGAAGATGATGTGATTTTAGCAGCTGGGGCTTGTATTACAAAAGATGTTCCAAAAGGTTCTCTTGCTATTACAAGAGCTCCAATGAAAATAATCAAAAACTACTTTTATAAATTTTTTAAGAAGTAAATCATGTTATTAAAAGATAAAAATATATTAGTTGCAGTTACAGGTTCAATTGCAATTTATAAAGCTTTAGAGTTAATAAGATTATATATTAAAGCTGGTGCAAATGTAAAAGTTATTATGACAAGTGAAGCAAAAAGATTTATAAATCCAATAACTTTTGAAGCTATCTCTCAACATAAAATTTTGGATGAAAATAACGAGTCTTGGGATAAAAATAGTTTATATAATCATATAGATACTGGAAAATGGGCAGATGCATTTGTTATAGCTCCTGCTAGTGTAAATACAATCAATAAATTAAGTAATGGAATTGCAGATAATTTATTAACTCAAACAGCAATTGCTTATACTAAAGATAAACTTTTATGTCCTGCTGCAAATACAAATATGGTACAAAATCCTATTACTGTAGAAAGTATTAGAAAATTAAAACTTTGTAATTATGAAGTGGTTCAAACACAAACAAAAGAGTTAGCATGCAAGGATGTTGGTGATGGGGCTATGGCCAATCCAGAAGATATTTTTTATGCAACTTCACGATTGATTTTAAAAAATGAGTATTGGAGTAATAGAAATGTTATTTTAAGTGGCGGGGGAACTATTGAAAAGATTGATGATGTAAGATATATTTCAAATTTCTCTTCTGGGAAAATGGCTTCTTCTTTAGCTCTTGCTTTGTATTTAAAAGGTGCAAATGTAACTTTAGTAAGTACAAGAGGTCATGAATCTTTGCCAAGTGCAATAAAAACTATTGAAGTTAAAAGTAGTTTTGAAATGTATGAATGTTTAGTAGATTGTATAAACAGTGCAAAAAAAGCTGAATCTTTAAAATCTAATTTATTAAATGATAGTGAAGAAAAAGAAGTTTTTAAAAAGCCTTTTTTATTTATGGCTGCTGCTGTTAGTGATTATGTACCAAACTCTTTTCTAAAGGGAAAATTAAAAAAAGAGTTACTTGGAACTACTTGGGATTTGAAATTAAAGCAAAATATGGATATTTTAAGTACATTAAATAAAAATGATATTGTGTCAATTGGATTTAAAGCAGAAATGGATGAAACTGTAGCAAATGAAAATGCAAAAAATATGTTAGAAAGAAAATCTCTTGATGGTGTTTGCTTAAATGTTTTAAGTAGTGATAATATGTTTGGTTCAAATAATAATAGTATTGAACTTATCTTAAAAGAGAAATCATACTCATTTTCTGCTTCTAAATTTGATGTATCAATGAAGCTTTTAAATTGCCTAGAAAAAGAGTTTGATGAATACAAATAATAAAAAAGAGTTACCAAAGCATATTGCTATAATAATGGATGGCAATGGAAGATGGGCTAGTGAAAGAGGTTTAAAAAGAACTGTTGGACACGAAGAGGGTGCTAAAGTTGTAAGAGAAATTACAAATCATTGTAACAATATAGGTATAAAATATCTTACTTTATATGCTTTTTCAACTGAAAATTGGAGCAGGCCAAAACTTGAAATTGAGTTTTTAATGAAGCTTTTGGAAAAATATTTAAAAAATGAACTTCATATATATTTAGATAATAATGTAAGATTTAAAGCAATTGGAGATATCTCAAAATTCTCAAAATCACTACAAGAGATAATAAAAAAAACCGAGAATGCAACTAAAAATGCAAGTGGATTAACTCAAATTTTAGCATTAAATTATGGTTCTCAAGATGAAATTTTAAGAGCCATAAGAAGATTAAATGAGCAAAACCTAGAAGTAACTAAACAAAACTTTGAGAACTGTTTAGATACTGCTGGTATAGTTGATGTAGATGTGCTTATAAGAACAAGTGGAGAGATAAGATTATCTAACTATTTACTTTGGCAAAATGCATATGCAGAGATGTTTTTTGTTAATACTTTTTGGCCAGAATTTACAACAAATGAGCTTGATGATATTATAAGTGATTATCAAAATAGAGAGAGAAGATTTGGAGGTATTTAGTTTTGTTTTTGGAGTAGTATTTGGTTCATTTTTAAATGTACTAATTTATAGACTACCTAAACAAATATCCATTTTAAAGCCATCTTTTTGTCCAAATTGCGGAAGTAAAATAAAATATTTTGAAAATATTCCTTTAATTTCATATATATTCTTAAAAGCCAAATGTGCTACTTGTAAAAATAAAATTCCTTTTAGGTATTTTCTTGTTGAGTTAATAACAGGTTTTTTGACTCTTTTTTTATTTTTACAAGTATCATTAAGTTTTGAATTTTTTTATTTGATAATACTTTTTTATACACTAATAGTATTATCTTTTATTGATATAAAGTATAAAGCTGTACCTGATTATTTACTTTTAATTGCATTAATTGTTGCATTTTTTGCAACAAAAGATGAATTTTTGGTAAGTTTAGAAAATGCTTGTATTTTTGCAGGTTTTTTTGTTTTATTAGAGTTTATTATTACATTTTATATTCAAAATATAAAAGCTAAACTAATAAAAGATGATACTTTACGTAATACAAAAGCTTTAGGGGAGGGCGATATTCCAATAATTGCAATAATTGGAGTAGTTTTAGGAATAAAAGCAGGAGTAATAGCTATATTTTTAGCAGGAATTTTTGCTATAATACCATCTATTTTGAATACTCTTTTAAAAAAAGATAGTCAAATTCCCTTTATTCCATTTTTAGTAATGGGATTTTTATTTGAATTTTTTATAAATATATCATCAAAGGTTTTTACTTGAAAATAAAAAGTTATCTTTATTCACAACTTTCAATCTCATTTCTTCCTATTTTTTTAGGATTATATTTTATTACTTCTATTATATTTTTAGTAAAGATTGCTTCATTAACATCAGTTATTACAATAGATGCATTTGAGTTATTTAAATTGTATGGATATTCAGTTCCTAAAATCATATTTTTTACTGTTCCAATTTCATTTTTTATTTCACTTGTTATAACATTGGCAAAACTATCAAGTGAGTATGAACTTATAGTAATTACTTCTTTTGGTTTTAATCCTATGAAGATTTTAAAAATATTTTTTCCAAGTACTTTTTTGTTATCTATTGCTTTACTTATAATCTCTGTTGGTTTAATTCCAAAAACTGATTATTTAATGAGTACTTTTTTAGATAAAAAGAAAAAAGAGGCAAATTTTAATATTAAAGCATCAGAGTTTGGTCAAAAGTTTGGCGATTGGTTAATCTATATTGATAAAAAAGATGGAAAAAATTATGAAAATGTTAGATTATTTAAAACAAAAGAGGGCTTAGATCAGTTTATTTTAGCAAATAGTGCAGTTTTAAATAATAAAGATGGAGATTTGAATTTTACTTTAATTGAGGGTAAAGCATTTTATATAGGAGATGAAGAGTTAAATCAAATTGATTATAAAACTATGGATATAAATGATTCTATTGTAAATAAAAAGGATTTTATTTTTACAGATTCATATAATTATTGGAAATACTCTTTACAAAATGATTCAAATATAGATGATTTTACATTTTTTATTTTAACTTCACTATTTCCTTTAATATCACTTTTTCTAGTTATTGCATTTGGGTACTATAATCCAAGATATGAAAAAAATAGAGCTATTGGTTTATCTTTGATTGCAGTTGTAATTTATTATGTAATTACAAAATATCTTACAAAAAATATTGATTTACACTCTTTATATGTAGCTCCAAGTATTTGGATTATGGGAACATATTATTTATATATAAAAACAACAAAAAAACTCTATTAAGATGAATACAAAATTTACTATTTCATATGATGGTACGCTTTATCAAGGTTCTCAAATTCAACCAAATGGTAAGAGTGTTGAGAACAAATTGCAAGAGGCTTTTGTATCTTTAAATATAAAAACAAAAATAGTTTTAAGTGGAAGAACAGATAAAGATGTACATGCAACTGGACAAGTGTTCAATGCTGTGTTACCATCTTATTGGAGTGATTTAGAAAAACTAAAAGCTATATTAAATAGACATTTACCCTTATCAATAAGAGTGCATAAAGTAGATTTTGTAAGTGATGAATTTCATTCAAGATTTCATGCAAAAAGAAGAGTTTATCGATATCTTATTACACCAAAACCTGTGACAGCTTTTAATTCAAAATATATAATACATGTCCCAAATATAGATGAACAAAAAATCAAAGAAGCAATAAAACTATATATAGGAGTTCATGATTTTGAATATTTTCATAAAAAAGGAAGTGATAAAGAAAAGTTTATAAAAGAGGTTTTTGATGCTTGTTTTTATAAATATAAAGATATATATGTTTTTAAATTTGTTGCAAACTCATATTTGCGTTCTCAAATTAGACTTATGGTAGGATTTTTAATTAAAATTAATGAAGGTAAATTAACAAAAGAAGATTTGCTTTTACAATTAAATAAACAAAAGCATATTTATAAAACACCAGCAAGCCCTTATGGACTCTATTTAGCAAAGGTATATTATTGATGTTTTTTAAAAAGAAAAGATTTAATACTTTAAGTGATATAAAAAAACATATTATATTAACTCCTTTAGTTTTTGTATTAATAATAGCTACTTTATCAATAGTTGTAGTAACTCTTGTATTAGATTATAAAAAAAGTAATCAAATTGAACTACTAATACAAAAAGATAAATATAGTAAAAAGAATATTTTAAAATCATATATTAGTGATGTAAAGTATAACTCAAGTGCTAGTTTTGATGATATAGAAGATAGATTAAATAGAAGTGTTTTTGAGATAAATGGACATATAAAAGCCTTAGAGTCAAATAACCATGAGGTAAAGTTTGATGATATTAAAAATGCACTAAATAGTTTAGAAAGACAAAGAGATATAGATTTTGTTGTATTTAATTCAAATAGTTTTGAGATCTTAAAAGGTGCAAAACTAATCTCATATTTACAAACTTTAACAAACTCAAAAATGAAAACAGACTATTTTAAAAAACAGATGCTAAGAAATATTATTTATATGGGCGATGAAAATCTAATTTATTGGTTAGATAATCAAAAAAGAGATATTAGGCTTAGTTATTTTCAAAAAATCGAATCTAAAAACTGGATAATTGGAGCATTTTCAAAGATTGATGATATGCAAGCTTTAACTAGAAAAACAATAGAAAACTCTATTGTGTCTAAAAGTAAAGCATATGAAAATGCATATTTATGGTTTTATGATTATGAAAATGGATATGTTTATAACTACTATAATAAAGCTCATAAAATTGATGAAAAAAATCTTTTAGAAGAAGATAGAGTTAATTTTTCAAAATATATTAAAAAAGATTTTGAAAAATTAGAAGATGAAACTTATAATTTTAGAAAATACCAGTTTTTAGTAGCAGTGAAAAGTTTTGAAATATATAAACAAATAAAACAAATAAATAATCAATATCATACAAAACTTGCAGTTTCTATTACAGTTATAATATTAATTGCACTATTTATGATATTTTTATCTGTTGCTTTTGCAAAGTTTGTAAATACACTATTTAATAGATATAACAAAAGATTAGAAACAAAAAATTCATTATATAAAAAATGGAAAGAAAGATATGAATTAGCAATTATTGCTTCAAATGATGGTTTGTGGGATATAAATCTTGATACAAAAGAGATATTTTTTTCCAATAGATGGCTTGAAATGTTTGGTTATAAAAGAGGAAGGGTTCAAACCTTTGATGATTGGCTAGATTTGATTCATGTTGATGATAGACCAAAAGTAAATTATCGATTTAATGAACATCTAATAGGCAAAACAGATCATTTTTTATGTGAATATAGATTAAGAACTTTTGATAATAATTACAAGTGGGTTTTTGTAAGAGGAAAAGCTTTTAGTAATAGTACAAAAAAATCAAATCGAATGCTTATGATGTCTATGGATATAGATCAAAGCAAAAAGTTAACCAATGAATTACAAAATGTTGAACTACTTGTTGAAATGGGTAAGATAGTTATTTTTAAATGGAATAATGATGATAATTTAAGTGTTGATTATGTTTCTAAAAGTATTAACTCTTATGGCTATGAAACACAAGAGTTTAATTATAGTATTAATTATATAGATGTAATTCATGAAGATGATATAAAACCTTTAAAACAAAGAATAAAAAAAGCGATTGAAAGAGATGATTACTTTTTTACTATCATTTATAGAGTAAAAGATAAAAAAGGTAATACAAAATGGGTATTTAATAGAACAATTTTATTAAAAGATCATTTTGGAAAAGTAACTCATCTTTATGGATATATTAATGATATTACAAAAATGAAGATGACAGAAGAAGAGCTTAAACAAAAAATTGAAGATGAAGTTGAGAAAAATGTTGAGAAAGATAGACTTCTAGCTCATCAAAGTAAACTAGCTTCTATGGGTGAAGTTCTTGGAAGTATTGCTCATCAATGGAGGCAGCCTTTAAATAATATTAATCTATTGATACATTTTATTAGAGATAATTATGGCAACTTTACAAAAGAGGAGTTGCATGATTCAATTAAAAGTGCAAAGGTTCAAATTGATTATATGTCTCAAACAATTGATGATTTTAGAAATTTTTACAAACCAACAAAAGATAAAGAGATTTTTGATATTAAAAAATCAATTGAAGCTTGTATTAAAATAGTTAAAGGACAACTAGAAAAAGCCAATGCTAATATTGAGGTAATTGGTGATGATGTAAAAATACATGGTTATCAAAGTGAATTTCAACAAGTTGTAGTTAATATATTAAATAATGCAAGTGAAGCAGCAATTATAAAACTTGAACAAGAGAGTTTTAATCCAATAATACAAATAAGAGTAACAAAAATAGAAAATAATGTAAAAGTTACTTTAAAAAATAATTGTGGAGAAGTTGAACAAGAGATATTAGAAAGAATGTTTGAACCATATTTTACAACAAAATTTGAAGACCAAGGAACAGGTATTGGACTTTATATGGCAAAAACAATTATAGAAAAGAATATGAATGGGAAAATTGAGGTAACAAATATAGATAAAGGGGTTAAATTTAGAATAATTTTACCAATTTAAAGAGCAAATTTGTTATTATAAAGTTTAACTATAAATAGGGATAAAAAATGGAAGCTTTTAATACAAGAGTTTTATTAGTAGAAGATGAAGAGTTAGCTAGAAAGACTTTGTCTTTTTATTTAAATACAATATTTGATGAGGTAGTTGTTGCTTGTGATGGAGAAGAGGGAAGCCAAAAATTTCAAGAAAACCACTCTTTAAATAAATCTTTTGATTTAGTACTAACAGATATAAAAATGCCAAATAAAAATGGTATTGAAATGATTGATGATATATTAAAATTAGTTAGTAATCAAAGATTTATAATAGTAAGTGCTCATAAGAATGAAGATGATTTATTAAAACTTATTAACCTAAGAGTTTTAGGATATTTTGTAAAGCCTTTAAATATTGACAATATGATGGAGATGCTTCAAAAAGCAAAAGATGAAGTCATAGCTGATAGAAAAATAAAAGTAGATGAAGAGCTGATTACAATTAATAAAACTTATACATATAATAAATCAACAAATAAACTATACAACCAAGAAAAAATAGTTAAATTATCAAAAAAAGAAGCAGAAATTTTAAGTGTGCTTATTAATAATTTTGGTGAAGTTGTATCTGTTGAAACATTTAAAAAGCATGTTTGGAATGATATTAATACAAATGATTCAGCTTTTAGAACAGTAATGAAAAGATTAAAAGATAAAGTTAAAAATGATGATTTTATCATATCTCATAAAGGTTATGGATATATAATTGAAAAGCCTTTCATAAAATAGAAAAAAGAGTTTAATCTCTTTTTTCATTTCCTTTTTCATCCCAATCACTCCAACCATGAAATTTTAAAGGTTCAACTTTATGTAAATTTTTAAGATGTGAAGACCAAGCTTTTAAGTTTTTTTCTAAATCTATTTTAAACTCTTTTTCACTTTTGTAGGTAAAGTTTTTATTTTGAATCTCTGTTGATAAAAAAGTTGGATAAACAGTAAAACCCATATAGTGCAATGAGAAAGTAATAGAGCGAAGAATAGACTCTATTTCACCTCCGCCTCTTCCATTTTTAGTAAAAGTAGATAATGGAGCTCCTGAAGTAACAGAACAGATTGCTTTTTTCCCTTTAAAGTATCCTTTATCATATCTCATTTTACTAGTATAAAGACCCCCTGCAACAAAAACCCTATCAAACCATCCTTTTAACATTGCTGGTTGTTGATGCCACCATAAAGGAAATTGTAAAATAAGTAAATCACACTTTTTTATTTTCTCAATCTCTTCTTTTACATCTTTTGCTAAGGTGTCTGTTTTATATGCATTTCTTTGTTCTGACAACACATCAAATCTAGAACTATTTACTCTATTTTTATAGTGTTCAGCTTTTTCAACAGGATCAAAATTCATTGCATACAAATCTGATATTTCTACACTATGACCTTGCTTTGTTAATGTCTGTTTTGCTTTATTTGTTAAAGATGCGTTGAAAGATTTTTTTTCTGGATGAGAGTGAACTATTAATATATTCATAAGAAGTACTCCTTTATTTTAGATAAAGAGATTATTAATAGTTAATTATAATAAAGTATCCTAAATGGATACTTTATTTATAATTCTACTTCATATTTTGATGTATTATTTGCTTTTAATTTTGCTTTTTGGAAAAAATAGATTAATAAGAAAATTGCTAAACCAATTAAATATGAAATATAATGACTTGGTAAGGCAAGTTTTGCTTCAACAATTTTTGGTAAAAACATAAAAGGAACAATAGCTAAAAATATAAATCTTTCTATAATATTTGTCCATGTTATAAAGTATCCTTGTGTAAAACAAGAGAATGCTAACATACCAATAAGTGCAGTTACAAATATAATTACTACTTCAAATGGATCTGTTATCCAAATCCAGCCACTTGGATCTGATGGATTAAATGAATCAACTCCTGAGATTAATAATAACTCTGGGTTAAAGAAGAACATAAATGGTAAAATTGCTGTTCTAATATCATATTTAAACCCTTGAATACCTGTTTTAATTGGATCAGATTTTGCAATACCTGCTGCTGCATATGCTGCAAGACCAACAGGTGGCGTATCATCTGCTAATATACCAAAATAAAATACAAATAAATGCGCAGCAATTGCAGGAATTAAATATCCATTATCTTGTGCAAGTGTTAAAATAACTGGTGCAGTTAATGATGCCATAACAATATAATTAGCAGTTGTTGGTAAACCCATACCTAAAATAAGTGATACGATAGCTGCTAAGATAAGAATAATAAATATATTTCCACCTGAAATTGTTTCAATAACTTCTAATAATACTTGTCCAAGACCTGTTAATGTAATAGAACCTACTACAATACCAGCAAGTGCAGTTGCAACTGCAATTGGAACCATATTTTTAGCTCCACTTATAAATCCAGCTAAAATATCAATAAAACCACTAACCCAAACTTCTTTTGTAATTTTTTGTTTATAAAGGATTGCTCTAAATGGATGTTGAACAACCATTAATAGCATTAAAAGTGAAATTGCATTAAAAGCAGCACTTGCAGCACTCTCTCTTAAAATCATTAAAGTATAAAGTAAAAAGAAAATTGGAACTAAATAGTGAATACCTCTTAAAAATGTTTGTAGTTTTGGAGGTAAATCTTCTGGGTTTGCACCTTTTAAACCTAATTTTAATGCTTCTAAATGAACTATATAAAATAGTGCAAAATAAGAAACAAAAGCTGGAATAAAAGCAGCATAAATTACATCAGTATAACTTAATGCTAAAAACTCTGCAATAATAAAAGCAGCTGCACCCATAACAGGAGGCATAAGTTGACCATTTGTAGATGCTGCAACTTCAACAGCACCAGCTTGCTCTGGCCTAAATCCTGTTTTTTTCATCAATGGAATTGTAAATGTACCAGTTGTTACTGTATTTGCTATTGATGAACCACTCATAATACCTGTAAATCCAGATGCAACAACTGATGCTTTAGCTGGACCTCCTCTAAATCTTCCTAGTAATGCAAATGCTAAATTAATAAAATATTCACCTGCACCTGCTTTATCTAAAAGTGAACCAAAAAGTACAAACAAAAATACAAAACCAGTTGAAACACCTAAAGGAACACCAAAAATACCCTCTGTTGTTAAAAACATATGTCCTGCAAGTTTATTAAAACTAGCACCTTTGTGAATAATTAATTCAGGCATATAAGGTCCAAGCATATCATAAGCTAAGAAAATAATAGCAATTAAACTTAATGCAAATCCTAATACTCTTCTTCCTGCTTCTATTAAAATCACAATACCTAAAAGAGCAACAGAAATATCAACCATTGTATAATCACCAGGTCTTAATGCTAAATCATTATAAAAAAATGCTATATATCCAGCTGTACAAAGTCCTAATGTTGCAAATGTATATCCAAACCATCTAACTTTTTTTAGAAAATACTCTTTTCTAAACATTGGATAGATTAAAAATGATAATACCAATGCAAATGTTAAATGTATTGATCTTGCAATTGTAGAGTTTAGAGGCTCTATTACAATATAAAGTTGAAATATAGTCCAAGCTAAAGCTATTGCTGAAATTAGCCAAAATTCAAAGTGTTGTGTTCCAAAGACTCTTTGACCCTCTAAATCATTAACTATATTCTCCGTTTCTTTTGCTTGTTCTAATTCAAGCTCATCAAGAGTGTGATGTTTGTCTCGTTCTATCATAGTAATACCTTAGTAAATTAGAGTTATTGCCATACTTCATGTAAAAATAAACAAAAATGTGAATTAAATGAAATATGACAATATTGTTTCGAAAGCATTACGCTTTCGAAAACTATATTATAAAATACCTGCTTCTTTGAAGTATTTTTTAGCACCCTCATGTAAAGGAGCACTTAAACCATCAAGTAATGATTTTTTTGTAATATTTGCATATGCAGGGTGTAGTTTTTTAAATTTTTCGAAATTTTCTAAAATTGCTTTAACTACTGTATATACAGCTTTTTCACTTACGTCATCACTAGTTACAAGTACTGCTTTTACACCAAATGTAGGAGTAGGCTCAGGGTTGCCTTTATAAATTCCAGCTGGAACATCTGCTTTTGCAAAATAAGGATTTTCTTTGATTAAATTATCTACATTACTTCCTTGTAATGGAACAATTTTTACATCAACAGAGTTTGAAGCATCTTTAATATTAGCTGTTGGATGTCCAACCATATAAAAATAACCATCAATTTTGTTATCTCTTAATGCATCTGGCATCTCAGAAGCTTTTAAAGCACCAGCAAATGCTAAATCAGATTTTTTTATTCCACTTGCTTTAAATAGATTTAAAGCAGTAGCTTCATTTCCAGAACCTGGATTACCTAAATTTATTCTTTTTCCTTTAACATCTGCTAAAGAGTTTATATTTGCATCTTTTCTTGATACCAAAGTTAATAATTCAGGATAAATTGCCATAACTGACTTTAATTTTTTAACTGCATCACCTTGATATCTTCCTGTACCTTTTGATGCTTGATAAACAACATCAGATTGTACAATACCAAAATCTAGTTCACCATTTTTAATAGTGTTTACATTGTAAACAGAACCACCTGTTGATTCTACTGAACATCTAATTTTAGTCTCTTTTTTGTATTGATTTACAAGTCTACAAATAGCACCACCTGTTGGATAATAAGTTCCTGTAACACCACCTGTACCAATTGTAATAAACTCAGCAGCAAATGCTGGAAGAGTTAATGCTCCTACTAAAGCAGCTGTAGCAAGCTTCTTCATATGTTCTCCTTTTTGATTTTTATGTGTTTGTAATGACATAATCACAACACAATTATTATATCATAAATGTATTATAATATATTTATGATAAATAATAGTGTTAAAATTGTATATTAATTGCACAATAGTTGCAATAATAATAAAAATGTAACATATGTAAAATTTATGCAAACTTAAATAAAATTTTTACTTATGGTATAATTTAAAAATGAAAAATCAACAACTTATGATAATTATATATGTAATTTTAGTAGTATTCTCTATTATGTATGCAACCCAGCCATTACAGCCTTTATTAGCCAAAGAGTTTAATATTAACATGGTACAAGCATCACAATTTACTGCTGTAATTATGTTTTCACTTGCAATTGCACCTATTATTTATGGGTATATTTTAGAATCAATTTGTCCTAAAAAAATGCTTTTTGTTGCATCTTTGATACTTCTTGTAACAAATCTTGTTTTATCTTACTCAAATAGTTATGAGATGTTTTTGACAATTAGAGTTATAGAATCACTTGTAATTCCAGCTATTATAACTTCATGTATGAGTATTTTAGCAAATAGTGATAAAAAAAATGTAAAATATAATATGGCAATTTATGTTGCAGCAACTGTATTTGGCGGAATGGTAGGTCGTGTAATATCTGGATTTATTGCAACAGAGTTTGGATGGAGAGCTGTATTTATCTCTTTATCTATTGCACTATTTTTTGCACTATTTTTTATCAAAAAGCTATCTTTTGAAGGAGATACAAATCTTACTAAAGCAAAATTAAGTGATGTTGTAGAAATTTTAAAAGATAGAAGATTTGTTTTAATTTATTCCTTGATGTTTACAACTTTTTTTGTATTTGCAGGACTACTTAATATTTTGCCATTTAGAATGAAAGAGTTAATTCCTAATGCAACTGAATCTCAAATTGGATTACTCTATTTAGGTTATGGAATGGGAATAGTAGTATCTTTATTATCAAAAAAAATCATAAAACTTTTAAAAACAGAATCAAATACCATACTTGTTGGAGCTTTAATTTTTACACTAGTTAACTTTTCTTTTTTTAGTGATAATATGATTTTTGTATTTTTTATGCTATTTGTTTTTTGTATTGGTATGTTTACTATTCATAGTGTAAGCACAGGAATTGCAAACTCAATAAAAGAGTCACAAAAATCTTTAACTTCTGGTATGTATTTGACTTTTTATTATATTGGGGGAGCAGTGGGTTCTGTAGTTCCTGCAATATTTTATCAATTAGTTGGATGGAATTTTACAATTATTTTATTTATTAGTGTACTAATTCTTATTTATACTCTATTTTTTATTTATAAAGATGATTTTAAATAGATGAATAAACTTATTGTAAATAATAAAACAGATAATTTTTATAACTGTTTAACAACTCTTTTTAACTCTTGTAAAAGTTTTTATATTAATGTTGCTTTTATAAATTATAGTGGATTACAACTTTTACTTGATAGTTTAAAAAAGTGTGAACAAAAAGCAGTTAATGGAAAAGTCTTAACATCAACATATTTAAATTTTACAGAAGTAAAAGCACTTAAAAAGCTTCAAGAGTTTAATAATATAAAGTTAAAAGTCTTTGATAGTAGTGATGTGGGGTTTCATAGTAAAGCTTATATTTTTGAGTATGAAGAAGATTATAAAATAGTTGTAGGCTCTTCAAATATAACTGCAAGTGCATTTAAGTCAAATATAGAGTGGAATTTAAAAATAGTAAGTAAAAAACAAGATAGTTTTACCCTTGATGTTTTAAATGAGTTTGATTCTTTATTTAAGCAAGCATATTATGTAGATGAAAAATTTTTAAACTCATATGAAAACTTTTTAAAGCAGAAATTTGTAAAAGTAGATAAAAAATTTATTTTTGAAAAAGAGATAAAAGCCAATAGTATGCAAATCCATGCTCTTAAAAACTTAAAAGATTTAAGAAAAAACAATCAAAAAAAAGCAATAGCAATTTGTGCAACAGGAACAGGCAAAACATATCTTAGTGCTTTTGATGTAAAAGAGTTTGAAGCTAAAAAGGTTTTATTTTTAGCTCATAGGGAAAATATTTTGATTTCATCAAAATTTAGTTTTGAAAAAATAATAAAAACAAAAAGTTTTGGACTTTTTACAGGAAATAAAAAAGAGCTTGATAGTGATTATATTTTTGCTACTATTCAAACAATAAGTAAAAATTTAAAACTTTTCAAAAAAGATGAGTTTGATTATATTATTTATGATGAAGCGCATCATATAGCAAGTGAATCTTTTCAAAAAGTTTTTTTATATTTTAATTCAAAATTTACTTTAGGCTTAACGGCAACTCCAAATAGAAGTGATAAACAAAATATTTATGAAGTTTTTGATGATAATGTTGCAATAGATTTAAGATTAAATGAGGCATTAGAGCAAAAACTAATTGCACCTTTTCACTATTTTGGAATAAGTGATATTGTAACAGATTATGAAAATACAAACTTAGATGATCTTTCAAAGTTAGCAAAACTATTAAGTGTAAATAAAAGAGTTGAATTTATAATTGAAAAAATGAAATTTTATGCTCATGATAATAAAAAAAGAAAAGCTTTAGCTTTTTGTGTAAATAAAGAGCATGCAAAATATATGAATGATGAGTTTAATAAAGCAGGTATATATTCAACTACTCTTTTTGGAAGCGATTGTATTGAAAAAAGAGAATTAACTATTGAACAACTTGAAAATGAAGATGATAGTTTAGAAGTTATTTTTAGTGTAGATATTTTTAATGAAGGCATTGATATACCAAAAATAAATACTATTTTGATGTTAAGACCTACAAGCTCATCAACTGTATTTATTCAACAACTAGGACGTGGTCTTAGAAAAACAGAAGATAAAGAGTATTTAACAGTATTGGATTTTATTGGAAATCACAACAGAGCTTATTTAGTAGCTTTTGCACTTTTAGGAAATAAAGTAATTGACAAAGATAGTATAAAACTTGCTTTAAATAATAGCTTTGCAACAATATCTAATAATACATTTATATATATGGATGAAATCTCAAAGAAAAGGGTTTTAAAACAACTTGATGAAGAAAACTTTAATAGTTTTAGATATTTAAAACAGCAGTTTATTGAGTTTAAAAATGATATTAAGAAAGTTCCAACACTTATTGACTTTATAGTTTACGAAACAACACTTAATCCTAAAGATTTTATTGATGAGAGTAAATCTTATATTGAATTTGTATTAAGAGTACAAAAACAAAAAAATGAATTTCCATTGAGTTTTTTGAAAATTATTAGATTTATTGATTCTCATATAAAACTAAAAAGAGTTCATGAATTTGCAATATTAAAGTATCTTTTAAATCATGAATCAATTGATTTAAAAACTGCACAAAATGAAGTTTTAAAGTATCAAGAAAGAGTTGATTTACAAACAGTAAAACATAGTTTTAGATATTTAAATCAAGAGTTTTTTGATAGTGCACAAATAAAAAGATATGAAAAAGTTGTATATTTAGAAGATGAAGTTTTAAAAGTTACTCAAGTTTTTAAAAAATGTTTAGAAACAAAAAAACAAAAAGAGCTTATAAAAAATAGTTTAGAGTATGGAATTTTATTGTATGAAAAAGAGTTTGAAAGAGTTTATTATGGTTTGCCATTTTTAAAACTATATGAAAAATACAATATGAAAAACATAGCATTACTTTGTAACTTAGATAAAATTCATAGCTCTTTTAGAGGAAGTGGTCAATTAAAGCATAAGAATGATTACTTTTTATTTATAAACTTAGATAAACAAAATGCCATAAAAAGTAAAAGGTATAGTAATATATTTTTTACAAATGATACTTTTTCTTGGCAAACAAAACCAAATGCAACTATTAATAAAGGCGATGGAGAAAAATTAATAGAAAATATCAAGCATAAAGTTAAACTTCATATTTTTGTAAGAAAATATATAACAGTTGATAAAAAAACTCAAAATTTTATATATTTAGGATTAGCAAATACTATTAAGTATGAGGGCGAAAAACCCATCAATTTAACTTTAAAGTTAGAAAAAAAACTTCCTAAGTATTTATATGATGAGTTTACACTAAGCGTTTAAGCAGCTTCATCTATTATTTTAAAAATAGTTTTTTCTACTCTTTGCATTACTTCTTTTAAATTTTCATTTAGTTGGGGAAATATAAATGATGGTTTAACTACACATATATTTGTTTTCCCCTCATCTTCATATATAGAGATACTACATGGCAAAATTGAACTAACACTTGGATCAATATCTAAAATCTCTTTAGCAATATGTGGTTGACAAATATCTAAGATAAGACATCTTCTTCCTAGTTCAACATCTTTTGCTTTAAGTTTTTCATGTACATTATGAGTATGTTGAAGTCCAAATTTATTTTCACTGATAGATTTTTGAAGTGCATCATAAGTCTCTTCTAAAGTTTTAGAAGTACTAACTTGGTATTTCATAAATTTTCCTTATAATTAATTTTTGATAATTTTATCAAAACTATTATTATATAAAGGTTTTAAGCGATAGTTTACTTTTTAAATATAAGCATATGTTTATAAATATATATAAGCTTATATTATAATAATGATGAAAAAACGATAAAGATATTGAAGAAA
Organism: Malaciobacter canalis; assembly: GCF_008000835.1. Lineage (GTDB taxonomy): Bacteria > Campylobacterota > Campylobacteria > Campylobacterales > Arcobacteraceae > Malaciobacter > Malaciobacter canalis. The sequence goes on along the minus strand of NZ_CP042812.1, from coordinate 2,664,082 downwards.
TATTTACATAAATAGTAAAAAATACTCCTTTAAAAACTTTTATAAAAAAAGACTCAAAAAGTACTTGACAAATATACACTCAATAAGTTATAATACTTTAGCAGTTCAAGATAATGAGTGCTAAAATTCAAAAGATTGGTTTTAAATGATTGATAAAAAAGAGTTTTTATTACAGTCTATTATCAAAGCATATATTGAACACTGTGAACCTATTGGTTCTAGTCAGTTAAAATCAATGTATGATATTGCTTACTCGCCTGCTACTATTAGAGGGTACTTTAAAAAGTTAGGCGATGAGGGTTATTTAGCCCAAGAGCACGCAAGTAGTGGAAGAACTCCAACTACAGAAGCTTTAAAGCAGTATTGGTATAGTAAGCTAAATTTTAAACTATCTTTTGTTGATTTAAGAACTATTGAGTATTTGGCTCAAAGTATTGGTCTTACTGTGTTTATAAAGGAACTTAAAAATGATAAGTTGGTAAATATTATTAATATTCAAGATAAATATATGATCTTAGAGTTTGATAATTTTCCAATTACAATTAAGTTCTCATCAGCACTTTACAGATTTTTGCAAGATATGATTGGTTTAGAAATAAACCATATACTTAAAATTTCAAAAGATGTTGGTGCTTATGAGCTTTATGAACAAATTTCACATTTTGTGAAAAAAAGAGATCTTTCAATTTATAATACAAAAGAGTTTTTAAGATTAGCTCTTAGCTATGACTTTGATGAGACTATTATTAATTCATTTTTAAATGGAGAAGTTATAGATAAATGTGAAGAGGGTCTATATTTTGAAGAGTTGTTGCCAATTGGTTACACTGCAATTTGTCATGAGTGTAATATCAAAGGATATAATTCTAAAATGCTAATAGTTGGCGAATTATCAAAAGATTATGAATATTTTTATAATCAAATTAGTATGTCTTAGGAGTAAAAATTGAGCGAAGAAAAAAAAGAAGAAATAGAACAAGAAGTGGTAGAAAATCAAGAAGAACAAACTTGTGAAGACAATGCTACTAGTGAGGTTAAAGAAGAGACTGTAGAAAGTGTAAGAGCTGAACTTGAAGAGAAGTTAAAAGAAGCAGAAGATAAGTACTTAAGAGTTCATGCAGATTTTGAAAACATAAAAAAACGATTAGAAAAAGAGAAGTATCAAGCAATTGATTATGCAAGTGAAAAGTTTGCAAAAGATTTATTAACACCAATTGATACTTTAGAAATGGCACTAGCAGCAGAAGAGTCTGCAAAAGATTTAAAAGCAGAAGAGTTACTTAAAAAATTAAAAGAAGGTGTTGAATTAACAATCAAAAACTTCTATACAGTTTTTGAAAAACATGAAATTAGTACTATTGATACAAGTGGAGAATTTGATCCAAATTTCCATGATGCAGTAATGCAAGTTGATAGTTCTGAACATGAAGATGGACAAATAGTTCAACAATTACAAAAAGGTTATAAGTATAAAGAGAGATTACTAAGACCAGCAATGGTTTCTATTTGTAAAAAATAGATAAGTTTGACCGAAATGTCATAAAACTAAATAAATTAGAAAAATTATTAAAAATAAAATAAAACTTGATAAGGAAATAAAATGAGTAAAGTAATTGGAATTGACTTAGGTACAACAAACTCTTGTATGGCAGTTTATGAAGGTGGAGAAGCGAAAGTAATTGCAAATAAAGAAGGTAAAAATACAACACCATCAATTGTTGCATTTACAGATAAAGGTGAGGTTTTAGTAGGAGATCCTGCAAAAAGACAAGCTATTACAAACCCAGAAAAAACAATTTATTCTATCAAAAGAATTATGGGTCTTATGATGGAAGAAGAGAATGCTAAAGAAGCACAAGAAAAAGTTGGATATAAAATTGTAAATAGAAATGGTGCAGCAGCAGTTGAGATTGGAGATAAAGTATATACTCCTCAAGAAATTTCTGCAAAAATTTTAGGAAAACTTAAAGCTGATGCAGAAGAGTATTTAGGAACAACTGTAACTGATGCAGTTATTACAGTACCAGCATACTTTAATGATGCACAAAGAAAAGCTACACAAGAAGCAGGGACAATTGCAGGTCTTAATGTACTAAGAATTATCAATGAGCCAACAGCTGCATCACTAGCTTATGGACTTGATAAAAAAGGTGAAGAAAAAGTTCTTGTATATGATTTAGGTGGTGGTACATTTGATGTTACAGTTCTTGAAATTGGTGATGGAACATTTGAAGTACTTTCAACTGATGGTAATGCATTCTTAGGTGGAGATGACTTTGATAATAGAATTATTGATTGGTTAGCAAAAGAGTTTAAAGATGAGAATGGATTTGACATTAAAAATGACAAAATGGCATTACAAAGATTAAAAGATGCAGCTGAAAATGCTAAAAAAGAGTTAAGCTCAGCAGAATCAACAGAGATTAACTTACCATTTATTTCAATGGGTAATGCAGGACCAGTTCACTTAGTAAAATCTTTAACAAGAGCTAAATTTGAGTCTATGACAGAAGATTTAATTAATGAAACATTATCTCATATTAAAACTGCTTTAGATGATGCAGGATTAGATAAAAATGAGATTCAAGAGATTATCATGGTTGGTGGTTCTACAAGATTACCAAAAGCAAATGAAATTGTTAAAAACTATTTTGGAAAAGATTTAAATAAAGGTGTTAACCCTGATGAAGTAGTTGCAAAAGGTGCAGCTGTTCAAGCTGGTGTATTAAAAGGTGATGTAAAAGATGTACTATTATTAGATGTAACTCCTTTATCATTAGGTATTGAAACTTTAGGTGGAGTTATGACTAAATTAATTGAGAAAGGGACAACAATTCCTGTTAAAAAATCTCAAGTATTTAGTACAGCAGAAGATAATCAACCAGCTGTATCAATTCATGTAACTCAAGGTGAAAGAGAGTTTGCAAAAGATAATAAATCTTTAGGTATGTTTGAACTTTCAGATATCCCAGCAGCTCCAAGAGGTGTGCCTCAAATTGAAGTAACATTTGATATTGATGCAAATGGTGTATTAAATGTAAGTGCTAAAGATAAAGGTACTGGAAAAGAGAATAAAATTACAATCTCTGGTTCATCTGGATTAAGTGATGAAGAGATTGAAAAAATGGTACAAGAAGCAGAATCAAATAAAGAAGCAGATGCAAAAAGAAAAGAAGTAATTGAAGTTAGAAATCAAGCTGACTCTTTATTGCATTCAACTAAAAAAACTTTAGAAGAGAATGAAAGTGCAGTATCAGAAGAAGAGAAACAAAAAATTGTAGATGCAGCAGCAGCTTTAGAAGAAGTTTTAAAAGATGAAAATGCAACAAAAGAGCAAATTGAAGAGAAAGTTAAAGCTTTAACAGAAGTAAGCCACAAATTAGCAGAAGCTATGTACGCTAAAGAGCAACAAGGTCAAGGTGGACAAGCAGGTGGTGCACAAGCAAATAAAAAAGCTAAAAAAGATGACGATGATGTAATTGATGCTGAGGTTGAATAATCTTGCATTTTAATTATATATTTGCAAAGGGAAGGTAACTTCCCTTATGCAAACACTAATATTTTTACTACTTACTTTTTTATTAGTAATATTCTCTGTATTACTTTACTTTAAAACTAAACATCAACGAGTATCAAAGCTAAACTCAGGTGAGTGCCCAAATTGTGGGGAAAAATCAAGAACATTTTTTGATGAAAAAACCAATACTACTTTTAAAAATGAAGCTATTACAAAAAGAGTATTAAAAAATCATGGCTGCCAAGGAGTTATAGAGTTTGAATATAGATGCAAACACTGTGGCTTAAAAGAAGTTCATCCTCAAGGGCAATAATTTTTTGTAATAAAACATTTACTTTAAGATGTTAAAATACTGCAAAATTAAAGGAGCAGTTTTGAGACAACTACTAATTTTTATAATTACTATTTATATATTTACTGGATGTTCTGTAAAAGAGTATCAAAAGTATGATGATATCTCAAAGGCATCTCTAGAAAAAGTCAATTTTTATGATATTGAAGACTTTTATAATGATGATTTAGATTATGCATTTGAAGTATTTAAAAAAGCTTGTACACGTTCAAAAAGATATGAAATGTTTAAAGAAGTTTGTTTAAAAGCAGATGATGAAAATAACGCAAGAGACTTTTTTATCTCAAATTTTGAAGCTTATAAACTAATAGATAATAAAGGAAGCGATGAGGGGATAATTACAGGTTATTATGAACCATTACTTCATGGAAGTTTAACAAAAGATGATACTTATAAGTACCCAATTTATAAAACTCCAAAAGATATGATCACAGTTGATTTAAGTAAGGTTTATCCCGAACTTAAAAAATATAGATTAAGGGGTAAATTAAAAGGAAATAAATTAGTTCCTTATGAAAATAGAGCCCAACTTGAAAAGCATGAAAATGAGAATTTAGAAGCTATTTGTTATGTTGATGATAAATTTGCACTTTTTTTACTTCATATACAAGGTTCTGGTAAAGTAAAATTAACAGATGGTACAATTTTAAATGTAGGTTATGCAAATCAAAATGGAAGAAGATATAAATCTGTTGGAAAATATATGTTAAAAAATGGATTTATTGATAGAAATAGTGCTTCTATTCAAGGAATGAAAGCATATTTTGATAAAAACCCAGACAAAATGGATGAGATTTTAAATCATAATGAAAGTTATGTCTTTTTTAGAGAATCAAAACAAGGTGCAACAGGAGCATTAGGTGTTGAACTTACTTCAAAAAGAAACCTTGCTGTTGATAGAAGTTATATTCCTTTAGGTATGCCAGTATTTATTTCAACTTCAAATCCAGTTACAAAAGAGGATATAAACAAACTAATGGTTGCTGCTGATGTTGGAGGAGCAATTAAAGGGGAAATTAGAGCTGACTTTTTTTGGGGATTTGGTGATAAAGCATTTGAGTATGCAGGAAAAATGAAAGAAAAAGGTAAATTATATATTCTTATTCCAAAGCAAGTATTAAACTAAATACTTTGCTTTGTAGTTTAAGAATATCTTTTATCAAAGAAATATAACATTGCATAGGAAATGATTATTGCAGCTACTGTTCTAATAGCAATTATAATAGTAAAATCAGCTCCAAAAATTACAAATAATAATGTATCTTCAATAATAGCATGGCAAATCATTAAAAAAGTACCAATAAAGAAGATATCTTTTTTACTTAAACTTGTACCTTTTGCTTCTTCTATTAATATACCTGCTCCATATGTTATTCCTAAAAATACACCAACTAAGATTGAAAAACTTTTACTAATATTTTTCCCACTTTTTTGTATAAAATCTCTTGTTTTTATAAAATCCATTATAAAAATTAAAGCAGTAATTAAAGCAATAATTTTCAATGATAAAATAAAAGCATTATATGCTGAAATTTGAAGTAAAGAGATTAAACTATCATAACTTTTTTCTTCAAAAGCTTCAATATTTATATTTGACATAAAGTAACTTGAAGGAATAAAGGTAGTTAGATATGCAACTAATAATCCTGCAATAAATCTTAGAAGATAAGAGTAAGTGTTTGATAAACCAATTTTTTTCATAATCACACTTTCAACTACAAGGGAGTGACAAATACCTAAAAACACTGCAAGTACAGTCCATTGTTGTGGACTCATATCAAGTGGAGCTGCAAAAGCAACTGCTGCGTAAAGATTTAAAAACATTCCACTAATTATTGATAATGCAGCCTCTTTTGGTAAACCTAAAATAGAAGTAAATGGTTCTACTAAAAATGATACATATGCTAAGGTATTATAATAAAACAGTATTTCAGCAAGTATATAAATTGGTATAACAAGTTTTAGTATAATCCAAATACTTTTTATTGAAGAGTTTAAAGTTTTTTGTAAATTCATAAATACTCTTTTTGAAAGTTTTTATAATTTTATCTAAATTTTGAAGATATTTTATTAAGTTTAAGATGGAAGTTGTTAGCTACAACATCCATCTCCACAACATGAAGTTTTCTTCGGAGTAAAAAATGAAATAACAAAATTATTTTGCATCTCTTCAACTTGAAATTCATGTTTACCACAGAACTCACTATTCATTTTTTCTTTCATTTGTATTGCTTTTAAAAGAGCATCATCTTTTGAAGTAAAACTAATATTATTCTCAAGGTCACTTCTTTTAAAACAACCACATTGATTTGCAACTACTATTTTATGCATATAAATTTTCCTTATATATAATTTGTTTATTTAAGTAATGCAATACTAACTTAAAGATACACTAAAATATCTTACATTAAAAATTTATATTAATATTTTAAAAATCAAGTGATATTTTGATAGAATATCTAATTAAATGAATTATTAAGGAAAATAATGCACATTACAAACTTGATTTCGCAATATTTTGGAAAGTTTGCCAAAAAAGAGTTCCCATCATTTTTTCAAAAATTTATTAACAATACATATGTTAAAATTTTTAAAATTGATATGAGTGAATTTAGAAATGCTAAGTATTATAAATCTTTAACTGATTTATTTACAAGAGAATTGGCAATCCCAAGAGAGATTGATGAAGAGGAAAATAGTTTTATCTCTCCTGCTGATAGTTTTATTACACAGTGTGGAAGCTTGCATAAAGAGACTCTTTTTCAAATAAAAGGCATGGAATATTCTGTTGAAGATTTGCTTACTTATTATTGTACTGATACTTTTCCTATGGTAAAAGATGGAAAATATATGAATTTTTATCTTGCTCCAAGTGATTATCATAGGTATCATGCACCTATTGATTGTGAAATTAAAAAACTTATTCATGTTCCAGGAAAGCTTTATCCTGTTAATTTAAAATACTTAAATAAAGAGCTTGATTTATTTGTTCAAAACGAAAGAGTAGTTTTAGAGTGTTTTTCAAATAATAAGATTTTTTATATGGTTTTTGTTGGAGCTTTAAATGTAGGTCAAATGGTATTTGATTTTGAACCAAGTGTAGAAACAAATAGTAATACAAAAGATATAAAAGTAATTAAGTATGATGATCTGAAAGTAAAAAAAGGTCAAACATTAGGTTATTTTAAAATGGGTTCAACTGTTGTTATGGTTTGGGAAAAAGATAGTGTAGAATTAGAAGATTTACTAAACCAAAAAGTAAAATATGGACAAAAAATTGGTATTTTAAAATAAAATAGTTTAATAAATAGCTTTTAAGTATTTAAGCCTAAAGAAATTTAATTTAATTAAAAGTTAAGTTTTGTCAAAATGAAGAAAACAAAAAGGAATAGATATGTCAACAACTACGGAAATTGCAACACTTCAATTATCAGGAACAAAAAAAGGTAAAATAATTATTTCAAATATAACTGAGCCATATGGAAAAGAGACTTCTGATGTGGTAAGTATTGGTATTGCTTTAAATGGCAAAGATATTGAGTGGAAATCTCATATTCCTTATGGAAGTCTTGATGATGTAATTGAAGTATTACAAAAAGTAAGTCAAGAGAAAAAAGCACAAAATGCTTAAATTTTAAGAGATAATAAAAAAATTATCTCTTATTTATAATATTTTTTGTTATAATTTTTATAACAAAGGATATTCAATGAAAATACTTATCTTACTACTTACTTTTATTTCTCTTTTTGCAAATAGTGCAAAATCAATTGATACTACTACTTTAGAAAAATATCTTTCTAAAAGAGCAATTATTATAGATATAAGAACAAAACAAGAACAAAATCAAAAAGGTATAATTCCTAGTTCATATACGATTACTTATGAAAATAGCAGTGATTTAGAAATGAAAAGATGGAAATATAAACTTTTAAAAGTTATAAAAAGTCCAAATCAAAGTTTTGCTTTAATAGATAAAGATGGTCAAAAATCAAAAAATTTAGCAAATGAGCTTAAAAAAGCAGGCTTTAAAAAAGTGTTTTATTTAAAAGGTGGTTTTAATGCTTGGAAGAAAGAGGGAAAAAGAGTAATAAACTAGTTAAAAACTGTTTCTCTTTGCTCTTCAATCCATTGTGCAATACCTCCATGTAAATGGGCACAGTTTTTATATCCTAAACTAATAAGATAATTACCTACGGTTCTTGTTCTATTTGCATGGGCACAAATAAGAATAAAAGTTTGGTCTTTATTTGTAACTAATTTTTCAAATTTTTTCATCCATTCATCTAAGTCATAATTTCCATAAATATCAAAAAATGTAAGTTTATGTGAATTTTTTATAATGCCTGTTTGTTTAAACTCAATTTCAGTTCTAATATCAATTAAAACTATATTGTCCTTATTCATTAAATCAACTTTTCTAGGAATTAAATCTATTACTTCATCTTGCATATTTTAGCCTTTTTAAAAAGAAAATTTTAACAAGAAAATATTAATAAATCTTATAAATTAAAAGTTAGTTTTATAAATACAAGTTTTTATTAACAAACTCTTTACAAATATTTACTATAATATTAAAAATTCTAAAGGAACTTATATGAAGAAGATAATTTTGATTCTATCTTTTAGCTTTATATCTTTATTTTCAGCTGAACATTTAACTGCTGATAACATAGATGAAAAACTTCAAAATAAAAATGCTATTGTTGATTTTTATGCAGTTTGGTGTCCTCCATGTAAGATAATGTCTAAAAATTTGAAAGATTTTGAAAATTCAAACAATAGTGATGTAGTAATTTATAAAGTTGATGTAGATAAGCAACCACAATTAGCACAAAAATTTGGGGTAAGAACAATTCCTACAACTGTCTATTTTAAAAATGGAATTTTTTTAAAAAAAGAAGTTGGGGTAAAAACAGTATCTCAACTACATTTAAATGTTAAAAACTATTTTTAGGAAAATTTGATGTTACAAAAACTCTTTTTAATATTTCTTTTAGGTTTTAATTTTTTATTTGCAACTTCAAATGATGATTTTTTAACACCTGAAGAAGCTTTTCAAACAAAGTTTGAATTAAGTAATGAAAATATATCTTTTAAAATAGAACTTGGAAAAGATATCTATTTATATGATAATATGCTAAAGGTTTTTATAACAAAGCCTCAAAAAATAGAGATTACAAAAGAATTGAACATTCCTAAACCTGTTGAATATGATGAGTTTATAGTTCATTTTGGAAATCAAAATATAAAAATTCCTTTGAATCTTTTAGAGTCTAAATTAAAAGCAGATAGTTATGAAGTTGAAGTTCAATTTCAAGGTTGTTCTAAAGCTGGTCTTTGTTATGCACCTATGAGTGAAACATATACTTATTCAAAAACAGTTTCAAAAGTTCAAGAAGTAAAACCTTTAGAAAATAAACAAGCTTTAAGTGAGACTGATTCTATTGCAAACACATTAGCAAGTGGAAACTTTCTTTTAGTATTAGCAACATTTTTTGGCTTTGGATTATTACTTTCATTAACACCTTGTGTGTTCCCAATGATTCCTATACTTTCATCAATAATTGTAAAAGCTAGTAATAATGAAAGATTAACACCACTTAAAGGTTTCTTTTTATCTTTTGTATATGTTTTTTTTATGGCACTTGCATATACTATTGCAGGAGTAGTTGCAGGCTTGTTTGGTGCAAACTTACAAGTTGCTCTTCAAAATCCTTATGTTTTAGTTATTTTTGCATTAATATTTGTAGCTTTAGCTTTTTCTATGTTTGGATACTTTAAATTAGAATTACCTCAAGCTATTCAAAACAAAATCAACAAAACAACTGAGGGAAAAGAGAAACAAGGAGTATTAGGAATTGCAATTATGGGATTTTTATCTGCTTTAATTGTAGGTCCTTGTGTTGCTCCACCATTAGCAGGTGCTTTAGTTTATATAGGTCAAACAGGAGATGCAGTTCTTGGTGGTTTAGCTTTATTTGTACTTAGCTTTGGAATGGGACTTCCTTTACTATTAATAGGAGTAGGTGCTGGTAAGTTTATGCCAAAACCAGGTGGTTGGATGGATAGTGTTTCTAAAATCTTTGGTATTGTAATGCTTGGTATTGCAATTTGGATGTTAGAGCGAGTAATACCAGAATATACTATGTATTTATGGTCATTTTTATTAATTGGAGCATCTTTATATTTACAAATATATAAACATATTTTAGTAAGAACATTTACAATTATTTTATTAGTTTATGGTGTTATTGCTTTTGTTGGGGCAATAAGTGGTGCAAATGATATATTAAAACCTCTTAATAAACTTAGTTTATCAACTTCAAAAGTAAGTAGTGAAAATGATATCAAATGGAAATATGTTAAAAATTTAGATGAATTAGATATAGCTATAAAAGAGTCTTCAAAACCTGTTATGCTTGATTTTTACGCTGATTGGTGTGTGGCTTGTAAAGAGTTAGAAGAGATAACTTTTACAGATGAAAAAGTAAAACAAAAACTTCAAGAGTTTACTCTTTTAAAAGCAGATGTTACTAAAAATAGTGTTGATGATAAATTGATGCAAAAAAAATATGGTATTTTTGGACCTCCTGGATTAATCTTTTGGGATGAAAATAATAAAGAGATTAAAGAGGCTAAAATCGTTGGATTTAAAACTGCTAAAGAGTTTTTAGAAATTGTAAATAGAAGTTTTTAAAAGGGATTTTATCCCTTTTATTTAATCTTTATGCTCAATAAATTGGTTTGTTAAAAAATCATATTTTAAATAGTGAGTTTTTAAGACTTTTTTTTCATCTATTAAAAAATCATATACTTCAATATTAAGTATATTTTTTTCCCAATTTAAATAAGAGTCTAAAAAATCAATCTTTAACTCTTTATTGAACTCTTTAAAATATTTATCTTTGATTAGTTCTCTCATTTTTACACCTAAATCAATATCTATATTTTGAGCTCTTTTATAAAGATTTTCAACATGAGCACCTAATGTATAACCTCTTGCTTGTGACATTTGATTATCTTTATGTATTAAATAACTATTTACTACTCTATGTTCCATATCTTCATAAGTTTCATAAGAGATTTTAAAATAAGTTCTAAAAAGTATTGAGTTTAAAGCTTTAGATGAATAGATAACTTCTTCTTTTTTTGATTTATCTAAATCTTTTATAAGGTCTGTTTTTTCATGTTGTGAGTAGTAGTTTTTTGATATTTGTTCTTTAAAATATTTTGTATATTTTTTTGGCATTATTTCTATAATATCTTTTTGATTATCTTTTAAATAATTTTGTATTTTGTTAAACTCTTTTATTGCATATGTATTATCAAAATCTTTAATATCTAAAAAAGTAATAAATACATTTTTACTATAAGTTTCATCATAAATAATAAAAAACTCTTTATTATAATATTTTTTAAAAACTTTTGCTTTTTCTTTGAGCTTGTCTATATACTTAATCTGCTTTTCTATACTCTTTTTTATTTTCTCTATGATATCTTCTCTTGAATCTTTTTTTTTGCCTCTAAAGTCATGTGCAATTGTAAAATAAAAATCCTGTTTTTTATCATATAATATTACAAATTTAAAATCTTGAGGTAAAGGGACAATTGATGGAGCATACACTGTTTCATATGAAATTAAATCTATTTTATTATCAAACTCTTTTTTAAGAATATTTTTTATTTTACTTTTATTTATAAAGCTAGAAAAACCATAGTTTGTTTCATTTAATATTAGTAATAATGCTATTATTGTAAGAATCTTCATATGTGACCTTTTTGTAAATCTTTGAAATTTTACGTAACTTTTTCTAATACTATTCTTAATATATCAATTTTATAATCTTAAAATAAGCAAAGAAAAATATATTAAAATCCTATTTTTATCCCATATTTATTGTTATAATTTTTTATAGATATATTAATCTAATAATTGTCGCTTTTAAAAAGTCAATCATCTAATATATAAATAAAAAGGTTTAATATGAATACTATAAAAGAGCAAGATATAATAGACAGTATCGCAGGAGCCTGTCAATATATCTCGTATTATCATCCAGAAGATTTTGTAAAAGGAATGGTAGAAGCATATGAAAAAGAGGAATCCGAAGCAGCAAAAAATGCAATAGCACAGATTCTAATTAATTCAAAGATGTGTGCAATGGGACATAGACCATTGTGCCAAGATACAGGATCAGTAAATATTTTTATTAAAGTTGGTTTAAATGCAAAACTAGAGTTGTCAAAAGAGTTAGAAGATGTATTAAATGAGGGAGTAGCAAAAGGATATACAGACCCAGATAATACATTAAGATACTCAGTAGTAAGTGACCCAGCAGGAGAGAGAAAGAATACAAAAAATAATACTCCAGCAGTAATACATTATAGTGTAGATAACTCAGATAAAGTAGAGATAACAGTTGCAGCAAAAGGTGGAGGAAGTGAGAATAAATCTAAGTTTACAGTGCTAAATCCATCAGATTCAATATATGATTGGGTAATGGAGAATGTAAGACAAATGGGAGCAGGATGGTGTCCACCAGGAATACTAGGAATAGGAATTGGAGGAAACCCAGAGAAATCAATGCTACTTGCAAAAGAGTCTTTAATGGATCATGTAGATATACATGAATTAAAGAAAAGAGGAGCAAAAAATGCAGTTGAAGAGTTAAGATTAAGACTGTATGAAGATATCAATAAAATAGGTATAGGAGCACAAGGACTTGGAGGCTTAACAACAGTATTAGATGTAAAGATATTAGATTACCCATGTCATGCAGCTTCAAAACCAGTAGCAATGATACCAAACTGCGCAGCAACAAGACATATACATTTTGAATTAGATGGAAAAGGTGCAGCAAAATTTGAGAAACCAGATTTGGATATTTGGCCTGATTTAGAGATACCAATGGATAGTGTAAAAAGAGTAAATATAGAAGATTTAACAAAAGAGAATTTGTCACAGTTTAAATCAGGGGATACATTACTATTGTCAGGAAAGATTTTAACAGCAAGAGATGCAGCACATAAAAAGATTGTAGAGTATAAAGAAGCAGGGAAAGCATTACCAAATAACTTAGAGTTAAAAGATAGATTTATATATTATGTAGGACCAGTAGATCCAGTAAAAGGAGAGATAGTAGGCCCAGCAGGACCAACAACATCAACAAGAATGGATAAGTTTACAAAAGATATGATGGAAATAGGAATATTAGGGATGATAGGAAAGGCTGAAAGAAAGCAGCCAACAATAGATTTAATAAAAGAGTATAAATCAACATACTTAATAGCAACAGGTGGAGCAGCATATTTAATATCACAATCAATAAAAGATGCAAAAGTAGTAGCATTTGAAGAGATGGGTATGGAAGCAATATATGAGTTTGAAGTCAAAGATATGCCAGTAACAGTCGCTGTTGACAGTGAGGGTGTATCTATTCATACAACTGGACCACAAAAATGGAATAGTATTTAGTTTTTCTTGAAGACTTTTTTTATAAAAAAGTCTTCAATGATTAAGTTTATATGCTTTTAAATGTAAAAGAGGATAAAATAAAAAGAGAAAAGATAAAAAGAGAATATATGTTATATAAATTGATCTTATTATTACTATTTCCTATTTTTATATTTGCAAACTCACAAAAAGATATTTTACTTTTGCACTCTTATAATATTGGTTTAAAATGGACTGATAATATAACAAAAGGTGTAAAAACTGTTTTTGAGAACTATCCTGAGTATGAACTTACTATTGAGTGCATGGATAGTAAAAAAACAACCTCAAAAAAATATTTTGAAACACTTACAAAACTCTATGAACAAAAGTTCTCATCAAGACATTATGAAGTAATACTTGTAGCAGATAATTATGCATTAAACTTCGTAATAAATAATCATGAAAAAATATTTAATAATTCTCCTATTATATTTTGTGGAGTTGAAAACTTTGAAGATATAAAAATTCCTAAAAAAATAAAAGAGAAAATGACAGGAATAATTGAATATAAACAAATAACAAAAAATATACAAGCTATCTCAAAAATAATACCAAAACTAGATACACTATATATTATAAGCGATGATACTTTATCTTCTTTGGCAATAAAGAATCAAATTATTCAAGAGTCAAAAAAGTTTGCAGATAGATTTAATATAATATATGATAATAAAATAGATATAAAAACAATAGTTAATAAAGTCAATAAACTACCAGATAATAGTGCAGTTTTATTTACAAGTTTATATAGGGACATAAAAGGAAAATATGTAACTTATAACAAATTAAGAGAGTTATTTAATAAATCAAAATATCCAGTTTTTGCAATAAATAAAATCCATTTAGGTGAGGGTATAATTGGAGGGCTTGTTGTTGACCCAGAAGAGCAAGGTAGACTAGCAGCACAAAAAGCTTTTGAAGTAGTAAAAGGAAATGAGATTAAAAATATTCCAATACAAATACCCTCATCAAAGTACTATTTTGATTATAATATACTGAAAAAATTCAATATTGATTCTTCTTCTTTACCTGAAAATTCAAATATTATAAATATACCAAAAAGTTTTTTTGAAAAGCATAGAAAGATGATAGATAATACTTTTTTAGTTATGCCAATATTTATATTTTTAATTATAGGGCTTATTGTAAATATAATAAAAAAGATAAAATTAGAAAATAGATTATTAGAACAAAGTAAGCTAGATAAAGTATTGTTAAATAATATTCAAAGTATTGTGTATTGGGAGAGTAAAGATAGCAAGCTTTTAGGCTGTAATGATGCTTTATGTACTTTTTTAGATTCTAAAAAAAATGAAATAATTGAAAAAGAAATAGGATATATTCTTCCTGAAGTAAATGATTTGTTTTATAAAAATGATGATTTTATAGAAGAGCTTGAAACTCAAGTAAAACTTGGAACAAAAGAGTTTGATGCTTTAATAAGAAGAAAAAAGTATTTTAATAAAGATAATATAGAAGCAGGGGTTGTAACAATTATAAGTGATGTTACAAAAATTAAAAAATTAGAGAATCAAAGAAAAAAGAATGAACAATTCTTAATTCATCGTTCAAAACTATCTGAAATGGGTGAGATGATAACATCAATAGCACACCAATGGAAAACACCTTTAATAGAAATCTCAACAATAGCTCAAGAACTTATATATAAAAGAAAAAAAACTTCATCAATAGCAGATACTAAACAAACAGTTGATGATATAATGACACAAGTTAGATATATGACAGAAACAATTGATGATTTTAGAGATTTTGTAAAACCATCTGCGCAAAAAAGTAAATTTGAAATAAATGCAGCAATTATTGAACTTTTAAAAGTGGTAGAGCATAATATAAAATATAACTACATAGATGTAAATTTAAACTTTAATAATAAGTCATTTAATGTTTATGGTTATCCAAATGAGTTTAAACAGTGCATCTTAAGTGTGATAAATAATTCAAGAGATAGTATATTAAAAAGAAAAAAAGTAGAAGAAGATTTAGAAGCAGTGATAAATATTGATGTTGAAAACGAGGATAATTATACTTGTATTTATATAAAAGATAATGGTATTGGAATAAAAGAAGAGAATTTAGAAAAAATTTTTGAACCTTTTTTTACAAGTAAAAAAGAAGGAGATGGCTTTGGACTTTATATGGTAAAATTAATAATTGAAGATAAAATGGATGGAAAAATAGAAGCATTGAAATCTCAAGAGGGAGCAAAAATAAAAATTAGTATAAACAACTAAAATTTGTAAAGGCAGAAGATTTGAAAATATTACTACTAGAAGATAATAAGAGATTATCAGAACTTATTATTGAAGCATTAGAGCAAAAAAATTATAAGGTAGATTGGTTTGAAGATGGTAAAGATGCAATAAATGCAATCTATGATGGCTATGATTGTTTTATTTTAGATATAAATGTTCCAGGAATTGATGGACTTACTTTATTAAAAGATATTAGAAGCATGGATGAAAATACACCAGCTATTATTATTAGTGCAAATGTTGAGTTAGATACTATCAAAAATGCATACTCTAAAGGTTGTGATGAGTATATTAAAAAACCTTTTTATATATATGAGTTAGAGACAAAATTAAAAAAATTGTGTGTTCAGGATAAATCAGATATCTCTTTACCTGAAAATTATACTTATAATATAATAAATGAAACTTTATTTGATGATAAAAATCAATTTATAAAACTAGCAAAAAAAGAGATACTACTTATGACTTTATTTGTTAAAAATTTAGATAAAGTGGTTACTTTTGATCATATAGAGCAGTATGTTTGGCAAGGTGATTTAACTACAAATGAGAATATAAGAGCTTTAGTAAAAAGACTTAGAAAAAAACTTCCAAAAAATACAATACTTTCTCAAGGTGGAATGGGTTATAAACTAAATATCAATTAAATATTTGTTATACTTTTGCAAATTTTATAAGAAAGGTTCTTTATGAACTTTAATACTATTTTAGGTACAAAAGATTTTTTAGAGTACTTAAGAGGTAAACAAGCCTCTTTTTTATTGTCGTGTTCTGTTACAAAAACAGCTCAAATCAAGGGTATTTCACAAGCTGGTATTCCAGGAAAAATGCATTTAACTCCTACTTTAGATGCAGAGTTTTTAGCTACAAAAGAGGTTCGCTCTTTAGATAATATTGCTACAACTATTAAAGGTATTCCAACACCTGCACTTATTACAAGAGCAGTTCATGAATTAAAACCTTTTTCTAATTTAGAGTTTTTAAATTTAGGTTTTGAGATTTTGCCTAAATTTGAGTACTTTAAAATCCATGATTTTGATATAACTGCAAGTGAAAATATAAAAACAGGTGCAAATATTGATGCAATGGAAGTTTTTCAAAAAGGAGTTGAGTTTGGACAAAATTATAAGACTTCTAGTGAGTATACAATCTTAGCTGAAACTATTCCTGCTGGAACTACAACAGCAATGGCAACAGCACTTGCATTAGGCTATGATTGTAAAGAGTTTTTTTCAAGCTCTTTTAAAAATAGTCCAAATAGTATAAAAGATGAGGTATTAAAAAAAGCACTTGAAAATATAAAACCTCACATGGATATTTTTGAAAGCTTATCATATGTAAGTGATAATATGATTGTTTTTAATGCTGGGTTTATTTTAGGACTTCAAGCAACAAAACATAAGTTAATACTTGCAGGTGGAACTCAAATGGCAGCAGTTTTATTGACTGTTAATTCAATACTTAAAACAATGGGTGGAGAAATTGATAGTTCAAAACTTGCACTTTGTACAACAAAATGGCTTTTTGAAGATGAAAACTCTAATATAAAAGCACTTTTAGAGTTATTGGATTTTAAAATTAATGCATATAATTCGCAATTTGATTTCTCAACTAGTAAAAGTAAAGTTTTAAAACTTTATGATAAAGGTGAAGCAAAAGAGGGTGTAGGTGCAGGAGCAGCACTTATATATGCAAGTATAAATGGTATAAAAAAAGAAGATATCATAAATAAAGTAGAAGAGTTTTTAGGAGAATAAATTGGAGTTTAGTTCGTATTTTATATCAATATATTTAAAAATGTTTTTTATTATGACACCATTTTTTGTTTTGTCTGTTTTTTTAACAATTACAAATGAAAGTACAATAAAACAAAGGCATGCACTTGCTATTAAAACTACTATTTCAGTTATTGTAATGTCTTTAGTTTTACTATTCTTTGGTCAACATATTTTCGCAGTATTTGGCATCACTTTAGATGCTTTTAAAATAGGAGCAGGAGCTTTACTTTTTTTAACAGCAGTTGAGCTTGTAAAAGGAAATAAAGATAAACAAGAGATAAAAAATAAGTCTGTTTTAGATTTAGCAGTTGTTCCTTTGGCAATTCCTGTAACTATGGGACCTGGAACAATAGGTGTTTTACTTGTTATGGGTGCTGAGTTTAATACTTTTGCAAAATTAATGATTGGAAGTTTAGCTTTAGTTATGGCTATTTTTACAATTGGTGTGATGTTATATTTATCAAGCCATATTGAAAAAATTGTTGGAAAACAAGGACTTATGGTCATTTCTAAAATTACAGGACTTTTTCTTGCTGCTTTATCTGCACAAATTATTTTTAGTGGAATTAAAAGCTTTTTAAATTTAGGATAAAAATGAAATCATTTTACTTTGGTGGACAAAAATCAGGAAAGAGTTCATGCGCTAGCAAAAAAGCACTTATGCTTGCTAGTTCAAAACCATACTATATTGCAACTTATGATAATTCATATGAAGATAAAGCTATGCAAGATAGAGTTAATAGGCATATAAAACAAAGAGCTGAAGAGTTTATTACTATTGAAGAGCCAAAAGATTTAACTAAAGTAATAAAAGAAAATCAAACTTATTTAATAGATTGTATGACTATGTATATACTAAATAATCTTGAAAATGGTTATGAGTTTATGGAAAAACAGCTTGAAAAACTTTTTAAAATTGATTGTAATATTATTTTTATTTTAAATGACATAAACAATGGAGTAATTCCTATTGATAAATATAGTAGAGAGTTTGTAGATATTTCAGGTTTAATTGGGCAATTTTTAGCAAAAAATTGTGATGAAGTTATAGAAGTGAAATATTCATTAGAAAGAAGATTAAAATGAGAGAAATTTTTAATGCTTTTGCTTTTAGTCTATCATATTTTACAGTTTTCCCTGTATTTATAAAAGAGATGACAATTGATAAAAATACTTTTAAATATAGTTTGTTTTTTTTACCATTAATTGGAAGTTTAATAGCAATTGTTACTATTTTAGTATTTATGTTTTTAAGTAGTTTTTTTCATCCTTTATATGCAAGTGTTGTAAGTGCTGTAATATCTTTTGCTTTATATGGTTATTTACATACAGAAGCAATTACTGATGTTGTTGATGCTTGGTTTGCAAGTTATTCTGGAAAAGATGCTTATAAGATTATGAAAGAGTCAACTATTGGTGCAATTGGTGCAATTGCTACTTTTAGTTTTGTACTTTTAAAAGTATCAATTATTGCTTATTTACTTTATGAAAAGAAGTATGAAATTATCTTAATAGTTTTTATGTTTTCAAGACTTAGTTTAACATATATTTTACCATTTTTTAAATTCAATAAAGACAGCTTTATGAGTCAAGCTTTTGAAGCAAATGGAGTTAATAAAGTTAGATTTGCTGTTTTAATTTTTTTAGTTTTTGCAATATATTTAAATATGAATGCAATTTTACTTTTTGTTTTGGCATTACTGTTTTTATATTTAAATTTAAAGATTTTAAATAAAAGATTTGGTTTTGTAAATGGAGATTGCTTAGGATGTTCTATTGAAATAACAGAGTTACTCCTTTTAAATATAGGATTTTTTCTTTGAAAACTTTTGAGCATGGAGGAGATATACAAAACTTTGCAAAAAGTATAAATTGTAAGCTTGATGAAGTTATAGATTTATCTTCAAATATAAACTTTGTAAAGCCAGAAATAGCTTGTGATTTCAATAGTCTAGAAATATCTGCATATCCAAAATATGAAAAATTATATAGTAAAATAGCAAAAAACTATAAAGTAAAAGAGTTTGAATTAGAACTATATAATGGTGGAAGTAGTGCTATTTTTACACTTTTTAGGCACTTAGATTTAAATCACTGTACTATTTATTCGCCTGCTTATTTAGAGTATAAAAAAGCTTGTCATATTTATAAATATGATTATAATCTTATAAATAGACTTGAAAGAGTTGATGTGCCAATTGAAAAAAACACTCTTGTAGTCTTTGTAAATCCATCAACTCCTGATGGGACATATTATGAACTTGAAAAGTTTTTAAACTATTGGCAAAAACAAAATGCAACAGTTTTAATTGATGAGAGTTTTTTAGATTTTACAGATAATAACTCTGCTGTAAAATATATACATAGATATGAAAAACTATATGTATTAAAATCAATGACAAAGTTTTATAGCAGTGCAGGAGTTAGAGTAGGTACTATTATCTCTAATAAATTAAATATTGATGAATTAAAGAAATTTGAGCCTATGTGGAAGCTTTCTGCTTTTGATAGTGAGTATTTACAAAAAGCCTTAGAAGATGAAAAATTTAAAAAAGTAGCAAAAGCAATAAATGTAAAAAATAAAATCTACTTAGAAAAAATCTTACAAAATAGTAATTTAGTTGAGTTTATATTTAATAGTAGTGCAAATTTTGTTTTAGCAAGACTTAAAAGCTATACAGCAAAACAGTTACAAGAAAAGTTAAAAGAGTATAAAATAATGATACGAGATTGTAGTAATTTTGATTTTTTAGATGAGAAGTTTATACGAGTTGCTGTAAAGTCTCAAAATAATTTAGATGCTTTTAAAAAGGCTTTAGATGCTATTTCAAAATAAGTTTATCTACTATATTTCTTTGATTATATCAATAGTATTTATAGTAATAGTATTTTATATGATATTTACATCTTTTAAGATTGTTGATAGACAGTTTTTAGATATAGATGATAAAACATATGTAAATCAAGTAAAAATTGATGAGTTTACTCACTCTTTAGCAAAAAAATTAACACTACATTGTAAAAATGATAAACTTTGTGAAGTTCAAAGTATGCTTGATTTTACTACAAATATTCCTTATAAAGTAAATGAAAGTATTGCAAGAAGTGCAAGAAAAGTAGTAAGCCAAAACTTTGGGGATTGTGATGATAAATCAAATCTTCTTATTTCATTACTGCATGTAAAAGGTTATGAAGCATATTTTGTCCTTGTCCCTAAGCATATTTTTGTAATAGTGTATTTAGATGTAAATCAAAGTTTGAATAAAAAAGCTTTATATGTAAATGGTAAAGCTTTTTATAAACTTGAAACAACTGCAACTAATTCAAAAATAGGCTTTCCTTTAAAGTATAGCTTTGAGCAAATAGAAGCAATAATAGATCCTTTTGAAAATAAAAAATTAGTAGTAAACTCTTTAACTTATAAGTGAAATGAGTATACAATATTTTAATGAAACTTTATGAATATGAAAAAATACCAAGTCAATATGAAAAACTAATAGAACATATTAAAGAAAATATTGCTTTACATCAATATTTCAAAGAAGATTGGGGTGATGTAAAAACAAAACAGTATTGTGGAATATTAAGTTTTGAAAAAGATGATTACTATTTACTTCCTAAAATTTCTAATGATGAGAATACAAACTTAGATATATTTATTTATATGCTTATGTATGTGTATGACATAAAACTATCCAATGAACAAATAGCTTCTTGTAAAAATGAAAAGAGTGAAACTCTTTTGGAAGTATTAGTACAAATGTTTGTACAAAATCTTTTAGATGAACTAAAAAAAGGAATCTATAAAGAGTATGTTACTCATGAAGATAATCTAAGAACTCTAAAAGGCAAATATCTAATAAATGAAAATCTAAAATATAACTTTGTAAAAACAAAAATATATTGTGAATATGATGAGTTTAGTGAAAATAATACTTTAAATCAGTTCTTTTTATATACTATAAAAAACTTGCAAAAGTTTGTAAAAAATAAGAAGTATTTAAAGCAGTGTGAATTGATTTTTGATGAGGTAGAGAGTTTTTCTTTTGATGTTGATTTGTTAAATATTCATTTTACAAGAGTTAATAAAAGGTTTGAAAAAAGCTATTACTTAGCCCTCCTACTTTTAAAAAGACTAATTCCTTTATATAGTAAAGGAAAAAACTCTTTTGCTTTTTTATTTGATATGAATGTACTATTTGAAAAGTTTATAGCCAAAGTTATAAAATCTATTGATAATAATGCAAAAATACAAAATCAAAATAGTTTTGGAAATTTACTATTAAAACCTGATATTATTTTGAAAAATCAAATAATAGATACAAAATATAAAAGAATAAAAAGTTTAGAAGATTTAAAACAAAGTGACAAGTTACAAGCCTTTGCTTATGGAATAAACTATGGTTTAAAAAATGCGGTGCTTTTATATCCGAAGCATTTAGATGATGTAAATAAAGAGCTATTTTTAGGCGAAAATGAAAATAAGATTTGTTTAAAAATAAACTCTATTGATTTGAATTTTGAAGGGAACTTTAAAGAGTTTATAGAAGAGATAAAACGTAGATTGGAGAGAATATTATGAGTTTAGTTGAAAACAGTTTTTATAAAGAAATCAAAAAGTTACTTCAAGATGCAAGACAAAAAGTTTATCAAAGTATAAATACTACTATGACAAAAACTTATTATGAAATAGGTAAAAGAATTGTAGAAGAAGAACAAGGTGGTGAAAAAAGAGCTGAGTACGGTAAGGCTCTTTTAAAGAACTTATCTGAGCAGTTATCTAAAGAGTTTGGAAAAGGATATTCTGTTGATAACTTAGAGAATATGAGAAGGTTTTATTTATCATTTTCAAAATCAGAGACAGTGTCTCGGAAATTTAAACTTAGCTGGTCTCACTATATTTTTTTAACTAGAATTGAAAATATAAATGAAAGGGAGTTTTATGAAAATGAGGCTAGTGAAAACTCTTGGAGTTTAAGGGAGCTAAAAAGAGAGTTTAATAGTGGACTTTATGAAAGACTTGCATTAAGTAAAGATAAAAAAGAAGTGAGAACTTTATCAAAAGGTCAGAGTATAAATAGTGCTAAGGATATAATCAAAGACCCTTATGTTTTAGAGTTTGTAGGTTTACCTGAGCTTTCAAGTTATAGTGAGAGCCAACTAGAACAAAAACTTATTGATAAGCTAGAAATTTTTTTATTAGAACTAGGAAAAGGCTTCACTTTTGTAGCAAGACAAAAAAGAATAACGATAGATGAAAAACACTTTAAAGTTGATCTTGTTTTTTATAATAGGTTTTTAAAATCCTTTGTAGTAATTGATTTAAAAATAGGAGAGCTTAAACATCAAGACATAGGACAAATGTTGATGTATGTAAATTATTTTGATAGGTATGAAAAACAAGAAGATGAAAACCCAACAGTTGGAATAATACTTTGTAAAGATAAAAGCAAAGCCTTAGTTGAGCTAACTTTGCCAAAAGATAATAGTCAAATTTATGCAAGTAAGTATTTGACTGTATTGCCAGATAAGGAAGAGTTTAAGAAGATATTGGAAGAAGGGGAATAAATATGACAGCTGAAGAAAGAAAAGAAAAGTATAAAGTATTTTCAAGAAAAACTATACAGAATGAGACAACTATAAATTTATATGTTAATTGTCTGGAGAGTGATTTCGATAATAAATTACAGATAGGTTCAATTTTTGATATTACTGATATAGATTATTTAAATGAGTTAGATAAAAGATGTAATGAGGGTGATTTAGAAAGTTGGAGTCAAAATATAGGTAATCATAGACCAAGAGCTGCCATAAGAAAATATATAAGATTTTTAAACTCTAATCATGAAAGTAGTGAATTGAATATAAAAAATATAATGCTCTACGGTGCGCCAGGAGTAGGGAAAACTTATAACTATAAAAGACTTATTTCTTTAATAGAAGAAGGAAAGAGTGAGAGCGAAATATTTAATTTCATAAAAGAAAAAGATGATTATATAGTTGATGAAAATATCTATGAAAATATAAAAAAAGACAAAAGAGTTGAGTTTGTAACCTTTCACCAAAGTTACTCATATGAAGATTTTATAGAAGGTTTTAGACCAAGTGAAAATGCAAATATAGAACTTGAAGATGGTATTTTCAAAGTATTATGTGATAAAGCTAAAAATCAAAAAAAAGAGATGTTATATCAACAAATCTCATTTGATGAAGCCTATGATATTCTAAGAACAAAATATATAGAAGAAGAGGTTGAAAAGATTTACAGTGTATCAAATGTTGAAATTTTAATACATGATTTTAAAGAAAAAACAATAAAAGTTCAATCATTAAAAGCTAAAGATACACAATATGTTAAAAAGTCAGATTTAGAGACAGTTGTAAATGGAATTTTAAATGATGAAATAAAAAAGCCTAGTGATATAAGAAACTTAGATGTTAAGAAAGATACAATTTCTTTAGGTGGTCTTTATTTACCAATTGCAAAAAAGTTAGTTGAGTTAATAAGAAATACAAAAAAGAGTTTAGAAAAAAAAGAAAAAAACTTCTATATAGTAATAGATGAAATAAACAGAGGAAATATCTCTAAAATCTTTGGTGAGCTTATTACTTTAATAGAAGAGGATAAAAGAGATAACTTAGAAGTAACTCTTCCTTATTCAAAAGAGAAGTTTAAAATACCTTCAAATCTTTATATTATAGCTACTATGAACTCTACTGATAAATCAATTGCTACTATTGATATTGCTTTAAGAAGAAGATTTACTTTTTTAAAAATGAGTCCAAAACTTGAACTTGTAAAGGATATAGATTCTAAAGAATTGATGAAAAAATTAAATGAATTTATCAAAAAAACTAGAGGTGAAGATTTTATGTTAGGACATAGTTATTTTATGAGTGGATTAGATTTAGAGTTTATAAAAGAGTATAAACTCAAACCACTTTTAGAAGAGTATTTTTATGGTGATGAAGAAAATTATAAAAAAGCTTTAGATATTTTAGGAGATAAAAATAAATGATAGCAGTAGTTCAAAGAGTTAATTCTTCAAGTGTTAAAGTTGATAATGAAGTTGTAGGTAAGATAGGAAAAGGGCTTAATATCTTACTTGGTGTTAAAAAAGGTGATAGAAAAGAAGATATAACTAAACTTGTAAATAAAATAGCAAATCTAAGAATTTTTCAAGATGAAAATGACAAAATGAACCTATCACTTTTAGATATTAAAGGTGAGGCTTTAATAATCTCTCAATTTACCCTAGCAGCAAATGTGAAAAAAGGAAGACGCCCAAGTTTTGATAGTAGTGAAAAGCCTGACATAGCAAAAGATATGTATGAAGAGTTTGTAAAAGAGTTTGAGTTTTTAGGAGTTCATACTCAAACAGGTATTTTTGGAGCACATATGGATGTAAATATTCAAAATGATGGACCAGTTACTTTTATTGTTGATAGTAATGAATTAAATTAAATAAAAAAATTTAGGAATAAGATGAAAAATATCTCTATCTTTGGAACTAGTAGCGATGCTGGAAAATCTACTTTAACTTTTGTAATAGGTAAAATACTTCAAGAAGAGGGCTTTAGTGTTGCAGCATTTAAAGCACAAAATGTATCAAATAATTCAAAAGTTTGTGATGATGGAAGTGAGATTGCAATTGCACAATATTTTCAAAGTGAGGTTTTAGGTGTTCCTACTTCATATCACCTAAATCCTGTGCTTTTAAAATCAGGGCGTGGAAGTAGTGCTTCACTTATAGTTGAGGGAAAAGTAGTTACAAACAAAGATGTGAGAGAATACTATAGGGATTTAGACCTTTTAAAACCAGCTGTAAAAAGATGTTATGAGTATTTAGATGAAAAGTATGATTGTATCGTAAGTGAGGGTGCTGGAAGTCCTGTTGAACTTAATTTGATGGATAAAGATTTATCAAATATTTTTATTGCAGATCATTATAATACAAAAATTATATTAGTAGCTAATATTGAAAAAGGTGGTGTTTTTGCTTCAATTTATGGATGTTATCACTTGTTACCTAAGAAGTTAAGGCAGAATGTAATTGGAGTAATTATAAACAAATTTAGAGGAGATATCTCTTTATTTGATGAGGGTATACGAATCATAGAAGAAGATTTTAAAATCCCAGTATTGGGAGTATTGCCTTATAGTGCATTTAATTTAGGATTTGAAGATAGCGAAAGTTTACAAAATTTTATTCAAAAAAAGAAAAATAGTAAGTTAAATGTAGGAGTGATTTCATATCCTACTATGAGTAACTACAATGATATAGAACCACTAATTGCTGATGAAGAGGTTTTTGTAGAGTTTATAAGTTCTAATATTGCTTTAGATAAGTTTGATTTGATAATACTTCCTGGTTCTAAACTTGTAATAAAAGATTTAAAATGGCTAAAAGATACAGGACTTTTTGAAAATATTAAAGAGTTTAAAAAAAATATTTTTACAATTTGTGGTGGATATGAGATGATGTTTGAAAGCTTAAATGATAAATACGCTTTGGAAAATGAAAGTGAAACAATAGAAAAAGGATTTGCTTTTATCGATGATGATATTATTTTTGAAAAAGAGAAAATACTAAAAAAGAGTAATTATAAATTATTTGGCTTTGATGTAAGTGGCTTTGAGATACACCATGGAGTCTCAAAAAAATATCCTTTAAAGTATGAAAACAAAAATCTAAAAGGTACATTTATTCATGGTATTTTTGACAATGATGAGTTTAGAACAAGCTATTTTAAATCTATTTGTCATGATTATGAAGGTTTTAACTTTAAAGAGTATAAGAAAAGTAAAGTTGATGAATTTGTAAATAAAATGAAAAGCAAACTTGATGTAAAAAGGATACTTAAAAGTGTTTTATAGTCTTGCTTTAATTGCATTTATAATAGATAGATTTTTTGGAGAGTTTGCTAAATTAAAAATTAAACATCCTATTATTTATATTGGTGATGTGATAAAGTTTTTTGAAAATAAATTTTATAAAGATACAATTTTACGAGGATTTTTATTAGTTTTATTTACTTTAAGTATAGTTTTTATTGTTATTTATTGTATAAGTTTTATTGAAAATATTTTTTTTCAAGGCTTTTTAGCTTCATTTACTCTTTCTTCAAAGATGTTATATGATTGTGTAAAAGATGTAGTTGAAAGTGAAAATATTGAAGATAAAAGAGAAAAGATATCAATGCTTGTAAGTAGAGATACAAAAGATATGACAAATAGTGATATAAATAAAGCAAGTATTGAAACTTATGCTGAGAACTTAAGTGATGGAGTTATAGCTCCACTTTTTTATTTGGTATGTTTTGGGCTTATTGGAGCATATTTATATAAAGCTATTAATACACTTGATTCTATGGTTGCATATAGAAATAAAAAATATGAAAAATTTGGAAAAATTAGTGCTAGATTAGATGATATTGCTAATTTTATACCAAGTAGAATTACAGCTATTTTAATAGCTTTATTATTTAAAAGTAAAAAAGCATTTAAAGAATTTAATAAATATGGCAGTAAACACGAAAGTCTAAATGCAGGCCTTCCAATAGCCTCAATGGCTTTAGCAACTAATTTAAAACTAGGTGGAGATACTTCATATTTTGGTAAAGTTAAGCAAAAACCATATTTTGGTGGAGAAAAAGAGATAATTGAAGATAGTGATGTACATAAAGCACTTAGTATAAAAACATCACTTGATATGTTTATAATTATAGTATTGGGAGTATTATATGTCTTATATTGATTGGTTTGAAGCCCATGGAAAAAAACATGCAAAGATTATGGAAAAATTAAAGCATAAAAGCGATGATGAGGTTATAGAGTATTTTAGATTTGAAAATATGGTAAAAAATGAGCCAGATTTCTGTCCTTTGTATAAAGATAATAAAAAGTGCCATGATTATGAAAAACTAAACTGTTATTTATGTGCTTGTCCTAATTTTAGATTTAATGATGATGGCTTTGAAAAACAAGAAGATAAAACTTTGTATTCATATTGCGGGATTGATTCAAAAGATGGAAGCCAATTTATTGGAGATACTTATATTCATCAAAATTGTGCAGGCTGTATAGTGCCTCACAAAGAAAAATATATTAAAAAGAACTTTTCACGAAATTGGTTTGAAGTAATGAATAAGGTTAAGCCTAAAATTTAGAGAAACTTAACATTTTTATTTAAAGAGTACCCAATTCCTTTAATTATTGTAATACTATCTTTAGGAAGCTTTTTCCTTAATCTTTTTATCATTGAACGAATATTTGCCAAGGTTGTATATTCACCTTCCCATACATACTCCTCTATATTTTCATAAGTAGCTACAAAATGAATATTTCTAGAAAAAAACTCTAAAAATAAAATCTCTTTTTTTGTTAACTCTATCTCTTCTTCATCTTTATAGAGTCTATGATCAATAAAACTATATCGATAAGACTCATCAAATATTAAATACTCTTCTCGTTCTCCACACAATTTTTTTACTTTTTGTAAAAGTTCAATAATATAAAAAGGTTTTTTTAAATAATCATCACACCCTTTTTCATAAGACTCTTTTACTTTATCTAATTCATGATTTGAACTTATTATTAAAACAGGTGTTTTTGAATGATTTAATCTTACATACTCTAAAATCGATATTCCATCGGTATTTGGAACATTTATATCTAAAATAAAACAAGAGTATCCATTTCCTATAAACTCTAATGCATCATCACCATCAGAAAAACAGTCTACTCTATATCCTTCATCTAACAGGGCATATTTCATAACATTTGATAATCTTTCATTATCTTCTAATAATAGTATTTTCATCTATTTTGCACCAATCTTATAGTAAACATAGCTCCCCCTTCTACATTTTCAACCAAAATTTTCCCCTTCATTTTATCTTCAATTATAACTTTTGTCATATATAAACCTATTCCATGACCTTTCTTTTTTGTTGTGTAATAAGGTTCAAAAATTCTATCTATATTTTTAATCCCTTGTGCATTATCTTTTATTTTTATTATTAAATCTGAATTGTCATTAAAAATAGATATCTCTATATTTCTATTTTTGTAATGATTGTTTAATAAAGCATCTCTTGCATTATTAATTATATTTAAAATTGATTGCATTACTTCATTTTTATAACCATTTACTATTAAATCTGTTTTTTCTTCTATATTTAAATCTATATTTATATTATTATATTTTAAATTATGATTAACTATTTCAAGCATTGATTTTATTGCATCTTGTATATCAAAATCAACTTTTGCATTAGAGGGCATAATAAACTTTTGAAATTCATTTATTGTATCTGTCATATATGTTACTTGTTGCATTATATCTTTTACAAAACTACTATCTTCTTTTACATTTTTTAATTTTCTTGTATAAAATAGTTCTTGCGCAATGGCTGTGATTTCTATTAAAGGAGTTTTCCATTGATGTGCAATTGATGAGAAGATTTCGCCAATTTCTGCTAATTTACTTTGTTGAATAACAAATTGTCTATTTTTTTGTTTTTCCAAAATAATTTCACGCTCTTTTGTTATATCTGTAAATATAGTAACATATCCTTCATATTTTATCTTTTCTTCTTTGAATTTTGCTTGTTTTATTAAATAAATTCTTTTTATTGAATTACTAGTTATAAATGTAAATTCATTATTATCTTTGTTAAGATTGTAGTTATCCATTACTTTTATAATTTGCTTTGCATTATTGTTTTTATCTAAATCGTTTAGTTTTTTCCCATACAAAGAATCAAATGGTAACTTTACTAAATTACAAAATCTATTATTTGAATCAACAATTCTTCCATTTGCATCTTGCCAAAAAATTGGGCTATCAATTGCATTTAACATAGTTGCATCAAACTCAATTCTTTTTCTTAAATCTTTTTCTAAAATTTTTCTTTTATAAATATTATGTATTAATCCTAAAATTAAAAAAATCAATAAAGGTGAGATGATAAATACAAAATCAATAAAATTTCTATAATTATCAAAAAAAGTCTTTTTCTTGTGAATTATCTTATAAGGTTCATCTAAATTGACAATTGTAAGTAAAAATTGAGTTAATTTTTGATAATCGAAAAAATATTCAAACTCTTTATATAAAATAACTTTTGCTTTTTCTTGATTTAATATATCTAATGCCATCTCTCCAGAGTTTTTACCTAGTTTGTATAGGTTAACTATCTTGCCACCAGTTGCTCCTTTATCCATAAATAAAGAGTCTGTAACAAATATTGGTATTTTGGCATTTTTTATGAAGTGTGAAATTTCACTATTTTTATTTAAATCACCATTTTTATTTTTATAAAATCTAATAAATAAAGCAGCACTATGATCTTCAAAAGGATAAACTTGTAAAGAGGATAAATCATCTTCTTTTAGATAAATCAATTCCAGACGACTTTTATAATTATTAATTAAATTGAAGATTAAAGGCTCTGTATGAAGTCCATTTAAACTTTTGTCATTTATAATATAAAGTTTTCTAATTTTGTAAAAATTTTTTTCAATTATTTCTACATTTCCTTTTAAATCTCTTTTTTCTAAAATTGCAGATACTCTATTTTCAAGGGAAAGTTTTTTTACTCTTTCTTTGGAAAATCTTTCAATACCTACAGCTAAAACGCGCTCATTTGTAAACAGTTCAGAATAGTTATTTATTACAAAATCATAAGCAAATCTATCAATAGGAATAATTAAATCATATTTTCTATTTTTTAATTGTATCTTATAGAGTTTTTTTAAACTATCAAAGTACTCTTTTGAGGATACTCTTTTTGAATCCATATATAAAATATTAAAATCAATATTATCTTTTTTAATTAAGACATCTTCTACTCCTTTTATAACTTCATCACTCCATTGGTAGCCTTTATGATAAGAGTTAATAATTAAAACAGAATATGCAAAAACTTCTATATTGATAAATATTAAAAATAAAAATAGTTTTTTCATGTAAAGATTATACTAAATAGTATATTAATAACTACAAAACTTAAATTATATTTAATTTTTAAATTAAATTAATATATTTCATCTATTATTTATTTTGTCATATTAATGACATATTGAGTTATTACAATTCCACTATGAATAACCATTCACATATGGAAAAAAAGGACAAATTATGGAATTTACAATTCAACTAATCATTGTTTTGGCTGTATTATTTCTAGGTGCTAGAAAAGGCGGGCTAGCACTGGGATTATTCGGTGGTATTGGTGTTGTTATACTAATCTTTGGATTTGGTATGGAACCTGGGAATCCTCCTATTAAAGTTATGCTTGTTATGTTAGCAGTAATTACTGCTGGTGCAACACTTCAAGCTTCTGGAGGTTTGGATGTTATGCTTCAATTAGCAGAAAAGTTATTAAGAAAACATCCAAAACATGTTACATTTTTAGGTCCATTGACTACATTAACATTAACATTTTTATGTGGTACAGGACATGTTGTATATACAATGTTGCCTATTATTTATGATATTGCAATTAAAAAAGGTGTTAGACCAGAAAGACCAATGGCAGCAAGTACAATTGCAGCACAAATGGGTATTGTAACTTCTCCTGTATCAGTTGCTGTTGTTTCACTAGTAGCAATGTTATCAGGTCATGCTATGATAAATGGTAAAGAGTTAGATTTAGTTCAACTATTATCAATAACTATTCCTGGTGCAATTTGTGGTGTTTTAGTTGTTGGTTTTTGGAGTATGTATAGAGGTAAAAACTTAGAAGATGATGCTGAGTTCCAAGAAAAACTAAAAGATCCAGAAATGAAAAGATATATTTATGGAGAAGAAAAGACATTATTAAATAATAAATTACCTCAAACTCACTGGAATGCAATGTGGATATTCTTAGGTGCAATTGCAGTTGTTGCAATTTTAGGTGCTTTTCCTGAACTTAGACCTGTAATAAATGAAAAACCTTTATCAATGGTTTATGTTATTCAAATGTTTATGTTATCAGCAGGTGCTATAATTTTTGTTGTTGCAAAAGTTAAACCATCAGATATCTCTAGTAATGAAGTATTTAAATCAGGTATGGTTGCTCTTATTGCTGTTTATGGTGTTGCATGGATGACTAAAACAATGTTTGGTGGACATATTGGTGATATTAAAGAAGTTCTTGGTGGATTTGTTGCTCAATATCCATGGGCATATGCGATTGTATTAATTTTAGTATCTAAACTTGTTAATTCACAAGGTGCTGCATTGGCTGCTATTGTTCCAATTGCACTTTCTGTAGGGGTTGATCCTGGTGTAATTGCTGCATTTGCTGCTGCTTGTTATGGATATTATATCTTACCAACATATCCAAGTGATTTAGCTGCAATTAGTTTTGATAGATCAGGAACTACAAGAATTGGTAAATATGTAATAAACCATAGTTTTATTATTCCAGGCTTACTTGGAGTAGGTACTGCATCAACTGTAGGATTTATTTTAGCAAAATTATATGGAATAATTTAATACAGTTTTAAAAGTTTAAAGAGAAATAGATTTTCTCTTTACTCTTTTATAAAATAATAACTACGCTGTTATAATTGAAAAGTAATTATAACCATCTTTATATGAATACTTTAGTTTATATTTATGCATATTTACAATAGTTTTTACTATATAAAGTCCAAGCCCAAAACCATCTGCTCTTTTCTCTTCTTGTGAAAAAGGTTCAGTATAATAATCAAGCTTATATTTTAGTTCACAACCTTTTGATATTACATCAATTCTTTTTTTATTTGCTATTACACTTACTTTTTTATCTGTTGAAAACTTAATACCATTATCAAGTAAATTTTTAAGGGCCACACTAAAAAGGCTTATATCAACTTCAAAAGTAAAATCATTTATCTTTGAAGAGATATTTGATGGTTCTATCATCATAATATCAAGAGTTTTTCTATAAATATTAAAAAAAGATGTAATCTCTTTGTATAGTACAGATGTTTTTGATGTAATTCTTTCAACAGTAGCAAGCTCTTTGATAATATCATCCATTCTTTTAAAAGCTTTTTGAAGCATCATTTTACTTCTTTCATCTTCTAAAGTCTCAGCAATAAACATAGCCTTTGTAATAGGCGTTTTTAGTTCATGCATCATATTTCTCATAAAAAGATTTTTTGATTCTGTTTGATTATTTATAAGTGTTATTGCAGCATCAAAGTTTTTTGCAATTTCACCAATTTCATCATTTGATTTTGGTTTAATCTTTATATTTAAATCACCTTTTGAAAACTTTGTTATTTCACAGTTTAACTCTTTAAGTGGCTTTAATTTTCTTTTTAAAATAATATATAAAAATAAAATAGTTGATAAAGATAAAACAAGTATTAAAATAATTACAGCAATATTGTATTTATTTGAATGTAAATCTTTTAGCATTAGATTATATCCAAGTTGTTGTGCATATAAATAGTATTCAGAATCATATAAATATATTCTATAAGTTCCCAAATAAGTCTTTTTTATTAGAAGCTCATAACCGTCATTTAATATTTTTAGTTTCTCTTCTCTATTTTTTACTTGTTTTACTTTAAATTGCTCATAAAGCTTATCTAGTTGACTTTTTGATGGTTTTTTATTGAAAACGGAAAGAAAATTTTCAGCTATGATTTCATATCTATTTTTTTGCGTTATTTGGTGTTTTTGCATATCAAGATTTATAAATAGTGCAAAAGTAATTAAAATAGCAACAAATGCGATTGTAAAAATTGCATTAATAAAACTAGAAATAGATATATTTTTAATCATATAAGTTGGTATCCAATTCCTCTAACAGCTTTAATATAAGTTTTAGAATCATCTATTTTAGCTATTTTATTTCTAATTCTTGAAATTATTACATCAATATTTTTTAAACTACTATCATCTTCAATATGTTCACTTGCATAAATAAAATCTTCTCTTGCAACAACTGCTCCATTTCTTTGAATAAGTAGCTTTAAGATATCAAATTCTGCTAGTGTTAAGCTTAGTGTTTGTTGCTTTAAACTAATTTGCATATCATCACTTTTTATGGTAAATGCAGTGTTATTAGTAGTTTGTTCAACAGGTTCTTTTTGTGTAGAGATTCTTTTTAAGATAGCTTTTATTCTTGCTTGAAGCTCTCTTGGGTTATATGGTTTTGGCAAATAATCATCCGCACCTCTTTCAAGTCCCATAACTTTATCTAGTATATCATCTCTTGCACTTGAGATAATAATAGGAATATCAGAAACTTTTCTGATTTTTGGTATTAATTCAAGACCATCTATTTCAGGAAGTGTTAAATCTAAAATCAATAGTTCAAAATCTTTTTGTATCTCTAGTGTTGATAGCCCAAGGTAAGGGCTATCAAAATTTGTTACTTCAATATCAAATGATTTTAAGTAATCACTGATGATTTGAGCTAACTCTAAATCATCTTCAATCATTAGTACTTTTATTATGACATATCCTTTATTTTATAACTAATAAAATAGTTTGTCCGTATCTATTTACGTAAACTCTTTTATGTTTATTATTATACTTTCTGATTGCTTGTTGCATGTTTACAAAAGATTCAATTTCCATATCCTCTATTTGCACAATTACATCACCTGGTTGAAAACCAACTTTTTCAGCTTTTGATTTTGGCTCAACTTCTGTGATTAGTACACCTTTTATATTTCTGTTGATTCTAAATTTTGCCATCATATTTGTATCAAGTTCTGCTAATCTTAATCCACCTAAGAACTTACCATTGTTTGCAGTTGATACTATAAGACCATCTCTATTTCCTAAAACAATATTGAATGTATAGTTTTTCTTATCTCTTTCTATTTGTAAACTTATTTTTTGATTTGGTTTAAAAGATGCAATTATATTTTGTAAATCAGCTCTATCTTTTACTGGTTTATTGTCTATAGAGTAGATTAAGTCACCTCTTTTTAATCCATACTTTTCAGCTGGTGTATCAGGTGAAATATCTAAAATTAATGCACCTTTTTTGTGATTATAAATTCTTGTTAGTTTTTTATCTAAATCACCAATAACTACACCTAAATAACCCCTTGTTACTTTTCCATCTTTTATTAGTTTTTCAACTACATCTTTTACCATAGCAACAGGAATTGCAAAACCTATACCATCATTTCCTCCACTTTTAGAAATAATAGCACTATTTATACCAATCAATGCACCTCTACTATCAATTAATGCACCACCTGAATTTCCAGGATTTATAGAAGCATCTGTTTGAATAAAGTTTTCATATCTATTAATTCCAACTTTATTTTTATTTAATGCTGAGATTATACCTTGAGTTACAGTACTTCCAATTCCAAAAGGATTACCCAAAGCAAAAATTATATCACCAATTTTTAGATTATTTGAGTAACCTATCTTGATTGGTTCAAAGTTATTTCCCTCTATTTTAATAACAGCAACATCGCTATCAGCGTCTTTACCAATTACTTTTGCATTGTATTCTGTAGGATCATCACCTATTGTTACTATAATTTCTTCTGCGTTTTCTATTACATGATTGTTTGTAACAACATATCCATCTTTTGATAATATTACTCCAGAACCAAGAGATCTTTGAATTCTACTTTGTTGAAATTGATTTCCAAATTGATCACCAAAAAATCTTTTGAAAATTGGGTCATTGAACATTTGTAATGGAAAATTTTCCATTGCATTTACATGTCTTTTTGCAGAGATATTAACTACTGATTTCATTGCATCTTTAACGCTTGAATTAAAAGATAATAACTCTGTTGATGAAGTAGGAGATACTCTTTTAGTATCTTTTTGAGCCATATTAAAATCAATAGAGTTTGCAAATATATTAGTAGCTATTAATGTTGAAATTATAAATAGTTTTGATTTCATATTTGTTCCTTTTTTATTTTATTGTAAAAGTATAAGCTTTTAGTGTAAACTAATTTACAATCAAAGGTTAACAAAGAGTTAATAAAAGTAAAGAAAGGAAGTTCTCCTTTCTTTTTTAATTATAAGTCAGATTTTAAAATTGCTCCAGAACTTGCGTTTGTAACTAAACTTCTATATTGTCCTAGCCATCTTGAATTAAGAGGTTTTTTAAGTGGAGTAAACTCAGCTTTTCTTTTTGCTATCTCTTCATCTGATAAGTTTACTTCTAAAATATATTTATCAACATCTATATGAATTTCATCACCATCTTTTAAAAGTCCAATCATACCACCCTCAGCAGCTTCAGGACTTACGTGACCAATTGAAGCACCTCTTGTAGCACCACTAAATCTACCATCAGTAATAAGTGCAACTTTATCTCCA
Source organism: Malaciobacter canalis (assembly GCF_008000835.1). Classification (GTDB taxonomy): domain Bacteria; phylum Campylobacterota; class Campylobacteria; order Campylobacterales; family Arcobacteraceae; genus Malaciobacter; species Malaciobacter canalis. The sequence goes on along the minus strand of NZ_CP042812.1, from coordinate 2,628,369 downwards.
AGTCCCATTCCCATTATTAATGAAGTAGGTGCAAGCATCTCTTGCATTCCTGGACCTCCTTTTGGTCCTTCATATCTAATAACAACTACATCTCCAGCTTTTACTTTTCCCTCAACAATACCTTTTATAGCTTCTGGTTGTCCATCAAAGCATACAGCTTTACCTGTTAATGCTCTAGCTCCTGTAATTCCAGCAGTTTTAATAACAGCTCCTTCTTTTGCAAGATTACCATATAAAATTGCAAGTCCACCAACTTTGCTATAAGGATTATCAATTGTATGAATGATATTTGTATCTTTAATATATGCATCAGAGATTCTTTCTAATATTGACTCTCCTGTGATTGTAAGATTATCAAGTAAAATATCGTCACCTCTTTTACTCATCTCTTTCATAACAGCATTTACACCACCAGCTTTATTGATATCTTCCATATGTACAGTACTTAAAGATGGAGAAATTTTTGCAATATGCGAAACTCTTTTTGAAATTTCATTGATATTTTCAAGATTGAAATTTACTCCTGCTTCTTTTGCAATTGCAAGCATATGTAAAACTGTATTTGAACTTCCACCCATTGCCATATCAACTGCAAAAGCATTTTTAACAGCATTTTCATTTAAAATATTTCTTAATTTAAATTTTTCTGTTTTTTGTTTATCTTTTGCTATTTCACAAACTCTTCTTGCCGCTTTTCTATAAAGTTCTTCTCTTTGAGGAGTAAGTGCTAAAATAGTTCCATTTCCAGGTAAGGCAATACCCATAGCTTCCATAAGTGTGTTCATAGAGTTAGCTGTAAACATACCTGAACATGAACCACCACTTGGACATGCATTACACTCAATATCTTTTAACTCTTCCTCGTTCATATCCCCTTTTTCGTATTTACCAACTGCTTCAAATGCTGTTGCTAAATCAATAGGGTTTCCATCTTTTGTGTAACCTTTTGCCATAGGACCACCAGAAACAAATACAGTAGGAACATCAACTCTTAATGCACCCATAATCATACCTGGTACAATCTTATCACAGTTTGGAATAGCAATCATTGCATCAAGTTTATGTGCATTCATAACTGTTTCAATTGAGTTTGCAATTAGTTCTCTTGATGGAAGTGAGAATAACATACCATCATGTCCCATTGCTATACCATCATCAACACCAATAGTATTAAATTCAAATGGTACACATCCATTTGCTCTAATTTCTTCTTTTATAATTTCTGCTACTTTATTTAAAAAGAAATGTCCTGGAATTATCTCAATAAATGAGTTTGCAACTCCAATAAATGGTTTATCAAAATCTTCATCTTTTAATCCTGTAGCTCTTAATAGTGATCTGTGGGGAGTTCTTTCAAATCCTTTTTTTACTTCATCACTTCTCATGTTTATCCTTTAGTGTAACTATAATTATTATAATTGAGATTATACTAATTTTGGTGTTTTATTTAGATAAAATATAAAAAAAAAGAAAATTTTTAATTTTTTTCAAAAAACTCTTGACAAATAAAAATTTTTCTATTATAATTCCAGTCCAATTTAAGAATAACAACTTCAAAAGATGTTAAAACTTAAATTCAAAATGTGCGAGTGTGGCGGAATAGGTAGACGCGTGGGACTTAAAATCCCATTCCGGTTTCGGAGTGTGAGTTCGATTCTCACCATTCGCACCATTATAATAGTGTAGAGAGTTGACAGAGTTGGTCGAATGTACCGGTTTTGAAAACCGGCGAGGTTCACGCCTCCGGGGGTTCGAATCCCCCACTCTCTGCCACTTTTATTAATTTAATTCACCCCCCCCCTTTTTTACTTTAAAAAATATTATTTATACTTTGATTTTAAAATAAGCTACTTTAATTATAATACACCTCATGAAAACAGATATATTACAACAATCAAAAAGTGTAAATAAAGGTATGTTATTTATGCTATTAGCTGTTTTGCTTCTTCCTTTTACAGATGCAATAGCAAAATACTTATCAACATCACTTAGTCCAACTCAAATTGCATGGATTAGATTTTTTATGCAAGTAGTATTTATTTTTTTAATTAGCCTTTTTGTAAAGCAAAAAATTCAAAAGTTTAGATTTTCTTATATTTTTTTAGGGCTTTTTGTTTCACTAACTATAATACTTCTTTTTTGGGGGCTTAGATATTTGCCCTTAGCAAATAATATAGCTTTGTTTTTTATTGAGCCAATGGTACTTACAATTTTATCAGTAATATTTTTAAAAGAGAAAATCTTTTATAATCATATAATTGCTGTATTAATAGGTCTAGTTGGAACTTTTATAATTATAAGACCAAACTTTTCTTTATACGGCATAGCTTCATTTTTACCTATTGCTTCTGCTATATGTTATGCTTTGTATTTAATGTCTATTAGAATGGCTTCAAATATAGGAAATAGTATTAGTTTACAGTTTTGGGTAGGTGTTGTAGCTACTTTTTTCTTATCAATTGTAATATTATTTGGTGAAAGCTTTAATATTGAAGTTTTTAGTTTTCATAAAATAGATAGTTCAATTTGGTGGATTTTACTAATTTTAGGTATAGGAACAACAATAGTACAACTTCTTGTTTCAAGTGCTTTTTTTCACGCAAAAGCTTCAACTCTTGCATCTTTTCAATACTTAGAAATAATAAGTGCTACTATTTTAGGATGGCTTATGTTTAGTGAAATTCCTGATAAATTTACTATTTTAGGAGCGCTGATTGTAATTTTTGCTGGTATATATTTAGTAAGGCATGAAAGAAGAGCAAATAAAGGGAAAAATTTAAATCAAAATTAAGAAATCTTTGCTATAATTCTATTCCACTTTTTTGGAGGTATAGCAAAGTTGGTAATGCCCGGGATTGCAAATCCTGTATGCGTCGGTTCGAGTCCGGCTACCTCCTCCACAAGAAGCTCAAGATGACAGCTTAAAAAAGCTTTTTTCTTGAGCTTTTTTTATGTCTAGTTTAAATTTACTGAAACAAATTTTAAAATCACTTTTTCATTTTCATCTAGAAAGTACAAACTGTTTTTTTCAATTTTATAACTTTTTACATAAGCAAAAGCTGTTGAAAAATTGTGTGCTTGAGTCATCCCTTTCATACAAGCCATTCTTGTAGATGCAAGGTGTGAAAAATCTATTTTATTTCCATCAAGTTTATAAGAACCAAAAATTCTATTGCAAGAATCTGAACCAATTATTTTATTTTCATTATCTAATATTATATGAGCTTCTCTTTGATTATCAAATGCAACTGCTTTATCTCCTCTTATTTCAATTACTTTCCAATATCTATTTGTTAAAGTATCATTATTCTCAAACTTTACTTCATTTTTTGCGCATGCAACTAAAAATATTGTTGTAAATAGTACTAAAAATAGTTGTTTCAAAAAATATTTCATTTTAAGTCCTTTTCATTGTTTTTTATATTATAATAGATAAAATTATAACATTATTTTTTCTTTTTTGTTACAAAATAGATTGAAAATAATATTTAATAAAACTAATAAAATATTTTTTAATTTTCAATATGTGAAAATTTGATAAAATAAGCCATAAATAAAAAAGAGTTTCATGTGAATTATAAAAATGAAAAAATATTAACTAAAATCATCAGATATAGTCTTCCTTTATTGACAATAATTTTGTCATTAGTAATTACATTGCTTTTATACTTAGAAAATAAAAGAACATATGAAAAAGAAAAAAATATATTAAATAGAACATATATAAAAAAGAATAAAAAACTAATTCAAGAAGAAGTACATAGAATTTATAATTATATTACTCATATGCAAAAATCTACAGAAAAAGAGTTAAAAAAGTCAATTAAATCAAGAGTTTATGAAGCTCATGCAGTTGCAACTAATTTGTATAATAAATACAAAGATGAAAAATCAAAAGATGAAATTTTTGAAATAATAAAAGAGACTTTAGGCTCAATGGTTTTTAATAATGGAAGAGGTTATTACTTTATAGATGATAAAACAGGAACTAAAAAACTACAATCTTTAAATAAACAGTATGAAGGAAAAAACTTATCAAATTTTGAGGATGCAAAAGGTTATAAGTTTGTAAAAACAATAATAAAAACAATAAATGAAAAAAGTGAAAGATTTGATACATATTATTGGTATAAGCCCAATGATAAAAAACCATACAAAAAAATAAGCTTTTATAAATATTTTGAACCTTATGATGTTGTGATTGGCAGTGGTGAGTATATAAATGATTTTGAAAAAGAAGTAAAAAAAAGAGTTTTAGAGTATGTTAATTTAGTAAGATATTCAGATTTTGGATATATATTTATAATTGATTATGATTTTAATTATTTAAGCCATATTAGAAAAGATAACATAGGAGAAAATGTATTAAATATAGAAGATGGAAAAAATATCCATAGAGTACTTAAAGATATGAAGATTATTGCTCAAAATGGTGAGGGATATTACTCTTATATTCAATATAAAAAGCCAAAAACAAATCTACCAACTAAAAAAATTAGCTTTGTAAAAGGATTAAATAATTGGGATTGGATGATTGGAACAGGGTTTTATCAAGATGATATAGAACAAAGTTTAATGAAAAAAGAAGAAGAATTAAATGAGAAGTTTTTTTCATATATTACTAATGTAATCATTATTTCAAGTGCATTGTCTTTACTGTTTTTAGTAATTTCAATATATATATCTAAACTTTTAGAAGATAAATTTAAATCATATAAAAAAGAGATTGAAAATCAACAAAATATTTTAGCTCAACAGTCTAAAATGGCAAGTATGGGAGAGATGATTGCAAATATAGCCCATCAATGGAGACAACCTTTATCTATTATTTCAACAGCAGCAACAGGAATTAGTTTTCAAAAAGAGCTAGATAATTTATCTGATAAAGAGTTTTATGAAGCAACAGCAAAGATAAATGAATCAGCTCAATATTTATCTAAAACAATTGATGATTTTAAAAACTTTTTTAGTCCTACAAAAACAGAAGTAGATTCAAATATAAAAGAGTTATTTAATAAAACTTTTAAACTTTTAGAAGCACAGTTTAAAACAAAAAGTATTTATATAATACAAGATATTGAAGATATAAATTTTAAAACTTTAGAAAATGAGTTCTTGCAAGTATTAATAAATATTTTAAATAATGCAAGAGATGAACTTATAAAATATGAGCATGAAAGATATATATTTATAAATGCTAAAAAAGTAGAAGAAAATCTTAAAATAGAAATTTATGATAATGCTGGAGGAATTAATGCTAAGTTTATTTCAAAAGTATTTGAACCATATTTTTCTACAAAAGATAAAAGCATAGGAACAGGAATAGGTCTTTATATGAGTCATGAAATAATTTCTAAGCATTTACATGGTACATTAATGGCAGAAAATATCGAATATGAGTATAAAGATGAACTGTACAAAGGTGCAAAATTTACAATACTAATACCAATTTATTAATTTAGGACAAAAATGTTAGAAAAAACAAATTTGAAATATTATTTTTTTTATATAGCTACTTCGGTTATTATAATATCTGGATTTAAAGCTGCTTCAGAAGTTATTATTATACTTTTATTAGCAATATTTATTGCTTCAATCTTATCAGCTTTTTTAAACTTCTTAACTGCAAAAAAAATTCCTAAACTTTTAGCATATATGATTTTAATCTCAGTGCTAGCAGTACTGATACTACTTTTAACTTATATGCTAAACTCTTCTTTAACTAATTTTGCAATAAATTTACCAGCTTATGAGCAAAAAATAAAAGACTCAATTGTTTTACTAATAAACTATGCACAAGAGTTTGGCTTTACAGTAAACAAAGATGAGATTTTAAAAGCTATCAATTTTAGTTACTTTTTTAAATTTACTACAGATATAATCGGAAATATAGGCTCTATTTTTTCAAAAGCTTTATTGGTTTTCATAGGAGTTGCATTTATATTATCTGAAACAAAAGTTTTTGAAAAAAAGTTAAAAGTTATATTCAATAAAGATAAAACAAGATTATTAAATTTTAGATTATTCTCTCAGAACCTTCAAAAATATTTTATTGTTAAAACTTTTACTAGTTTTTTAACTGGTAGTTTAATTTTTGTTACTCTATTTTTCTTTAATATTGACTATCCAATACTTTGGGCAGTCGTTGCCTTTTTGTTTAACTTCATTCCTGTTGTAGGCTCAATAGTTGCAGCTATTCCTGCTGTTTTATTATCTCTTGTCTCAGGAGATTTTGAAGTTACTATTTGGTTAATTGTTATTTATATGATTATAAATATAACAATTAGTAATGTTTTAGAACCTAAATTTATGGGTAAAGAGCTTGGGCTTTCTCCTATGATTATTTTCTTTTCTCTTATTTTTTGGGGATGGATACTTGGAATTGTAGGGATGTTTTTAGCAGTTCCAATTACTATGACTTTAAAAATTGCCTTTGAATCAGCTAATAATACAAGATGGATTGGAGTATTACTTTCAGATTTGAGTAGAAGAAATTCTAGAATTTAGTCATTGATATTTAATCTATATCCTATTTTGGAAATATTTACAATAGAGTCTTTGCTTATTTTATTTCTTAATTTATTTATTAAGTTTTTAAAAGCAGACTCTGTTACTTCATAAGAGTTTTCCCAAATTTGATTTTTTATCTCTTCATGAGTAACTATTTTATTTTTATTTTTTATAAAAAGAGTTAGTAATTTTAACTCTTTTGGTGTTAATGGTATTTTTTCCTTGTCAATAGTTAGTAACTCTTTATTTAATACATTAAAAAATAATTTTTTATTTATTTTTATTATATAGCTTCCATTATTGACAAAATCTTTTGTAGCTTTTAAAAGTGCTTGAATCAATGTTTCATAATCAATAGGTTTTGGTAAATATTCAACAACTTTATATTTTATTGCATCAAATAAATATTGTGTTTCAATATAAGCTGTAAGTAAAATGATAGGTATTTTTTCATCTTTTTCTCTTATTTTTTTTATTAATTCTATGCCATTCATATTTGGAAGATTAATATCTGTGATTATTATATGCACAGAATTTTTGTGAAAATAATCAAGTAATTCCTCAGCAGATTGGAACTCTATGCAGTTTTTGCAAAGAAGATTTAGCGTTTTGCTCATATTTTCTCTAATATTTTTTTCATCTTCTACATATGCAATAGTAAGGCTATTGAGAATCTCATTAATTTCTTGATTTTTCAAGTCTATCCTTTATCTTCATTGAATAACGTTTTTAATTATATAATATATTAATTTAAGTTAGTTTAAATACAAAATTTGAAATAATTTTGAATATTATTCAAAAAATATAAAGGCAAGACATGAAAAAATTATTATTAACTTACTGTATATTGCTTATTTTAAATGTATCTTCTTATGGATTTAGCTTAAAAGATTCAATTCAAAAGACTTTGATTTCAAATCCTGATGTAATAGCAGAGAGAAAAAACCAAGAAGCTTATAGATATTATGTTGATGAAAAACAAAGTAAATATCTACCAACACTAGATTTTAATGCATATTTAGAAAAGTCAAGAGTAAAAGATAAGTATGATGATAGAGAGCACACTGATAATAGGAAAGATGGGTATAATGCAGCACTTGTTTTAAGACAACTTATTTATGATGGTGGCTTAACTCCTAGTGAAATAAGTGAGATGAAACATCAAGATTTAGCAAATAAGTATAGAAGTTTAAATGCAATAGAGAATATAGTTTTAGAAACTACAAAAGCCTATACTACTTTAGTAAAATATGATGAATTAATTGCATTGTCAGATGGTATGATTAAAACAAATCAAAATAACTTAACTATTGCAAAAGAGAAAGAACAAATAAGTGGAGAAGTTCTTGAAACATATCAAGTTTCATCAAAATTACATTTTGCAAAAGATAAGTTTTATGAAGAGCAAAGTAACAGACAAGATCAATTAAATGCCTTGAAAAAGTATGTAGGAGTTGATATAACTCAAAAAGTTTGTAGACCTGCTATCGATGAAAGTGTATTTCCTTCAAATATGGAAACTTTACTAAAAAAAGCAGTTCTTAGTAATTATCAAATTAAAGAGCAAATTGAAAAAATAAAAGTTCAAAGGGAAAAAATAGCACAAAATAAAGCCTCTTTTTTACCAACAATTAGTTTTGAACTTCGAACAAGTATTGATGATGATTTAGAATTAGATGGAAATGGTAGAGAAGATGAAACATATGCAAGACTTAATTTTGATTGGAATTTATACAATGGTGGTGTAAATAATATAAAAGATAAGCAAGAAAGAGTTTTTTTACAAGAGCAAAAAAAGAGTTTAGATGTAATAACAGATAAAATTGTAGAAGAGATAAAGAACCAGTATTTAAAATATCAAAATAATAAAAAAAGAGTTGATACACTTAAAAAATATATTGATGCAAATGCAAATATAGTGGAAGTATATAAAAATGAGTTTGAAGCAGGGACTAGAACATTTGTTGATATTTTAAATGCTCAAACAGAACTTTATCAATCAATTCAAAGTTTAATTCAAAGAGAATATGCTTTATATGATAACTATTATGAGTTACTTTATAATTTATCAATATTAGGAGATACAATTTTAAAATCAAAAAATCAAAACTGTAAAAATATAAAAGCAAAAGTCTATGAAATTTCACCTGATAGGAAAAAAGAAGAGTTTTCTGATGAGTTAAAAGAACTTCTTGAATCATAATATATTGACCAAAAAAAGACATGAAATTATACCTTTAGAAATTTAATTGTATAATAAATTTAATTTAAATTTAAAAAGGTAGGCTTTTGAATACGCAAGATATTAATACAAATCAAGATGAGCAAAGCTTAAAAAATTTAAAAGATAGAAGAGAAGTTGATAGTTTACTTGAGTGTTTGATTTTTTTATCAAAATATCATAAAAGAGAAACATCAGCTGAATCTTTAACTTTTGGACTACCTATTCATAAATCTTCAATGAATGTTGATATGTTTTTACAAGCTTCCCAAAGAATAGGCTTTACAACAAAAGTTGTGAAAAGAGATATTCCTAATATTACAAAATTAGCATTACCTTCTGTTTTATTACTTGAAAAAGATAGATCTTGTGTTTTACTTGATTATGATATAAACAATGGTGAAGCACAAGTTATCTTACCAGGTCTTAGTAAGGGTGTAACAACTATGAGTATGGAGAAGTTACAGTCTGAATATACTGGAAGTTTGATTATTATTAAACCTGAATTCTCTTTTAATAACAAAGTTGAAAAAGAGGTTGTTATTGATCAACCCAAAGATTGGTTTTGGGGAACATTAAAGCGTAACAGGGGAATTTATAAGCAAGTAATTATTGTATCTCTTTTTATTAATCTTTTTATTCTTGCAACACCTTTATTTACTATGAATGTTTATGATAGAGTTTTACCAAATAATGCATTAGAAACACTTTGGGTTTTATTTATTGGAATATCTTTAGTAATGCTTTTTGATTTTATTTTAAAAATGTTAAGGTCATATTTTTTGGGAGTTGCAAGTAAAAGAGCAGATACTGTTATATCAAATAGAATATTTAATCAACTACTAAATATAAAAATCAATGCAAAACCAGCTTCTACAGGACAATTTGTAAGTAGATTACAATCTTTTGAAAGTGTAAGAGAGTTTTTTACAAGCGCTACTATTGCTGCTGCTGTTGATTTCCCTTTTGTTATTATTTTCATAATAGTAATTTTTTATATTGGTGGACCCTTAGGTTATATTACAATTGCCACAGTTGTAATTTCTATGTTGGTTTCTTGGTATATGCAAAGACCTTTAAAAGAGATAATTGAAAAGTCAGTAAAAGAAGAACAAATAAAACATACAACTTTAATTGAAACTGTAACAGGTTTAGAGATTATAAAAAGTATTAGAGCCCAAAATAGAATGAGAACACATTGGGATCAATCAGTTAATAAAACAATTCATTATGCAGACAAGGGACAATTCTTATCTCAAACGATTACTTTTTTCACTGCTTTTATTTCACAGTTTTCAAATATATTAATTGTAGCAGCTGGTGTTTATCTTGCAAGTGAGGGAGAGATGACAATGGGTGCTATTATTGCAGCAATGATATTAAATGGTAGAGTTATCTCACCTGTTTCACAACTTGTTGGGATGATAATAAAATATGACAAAACAATGCTTTCTTTAGAAAATCTTGATGAAGTTATGAAAATGCCAGTTGAAAAAGAGAATAAAACTTATATAAGTAGACCAAATTTATCAGGAACTATTGAGTTTAAAGATGTTCAATTTGCCTATAAAGATCAAAATCACCAAACATTAAAAGATATAAATTTAAAAATAGAACAAGGTGAGAGAGTAGCAATACTAGGAAAAATCGGTTCAGGTAAATCAACAATGTTAAAATTGATTATGAATTTATATGAACCAACTAAAGGTTCAGTTTTAATTGATAGTGTAGATATTAGACAAATAGATCCAGTTGATTTAAGACAAGCCATAGGTGCAGTTCCTCAAGAACCATTTTTATTTATGGGTACAATTAAAGATAACATTACAATTGGTGAGCAGTATGTTTCTGATGAAGAGCTATTAAGAGCTTCAAAAGTTGCTGGTTTAAATGAGTTTTTAGGTAAACATGAAGCTGGGTATGATTTAATTGTAGGAGAAAGAGGAGAGGGATTAAGTGGTGGTGAAAGACAAGCTGTTACACTTGCAAGAGCACTTATTTCAAATCCAAATATATTGATGTTAGATGAACCTACTAACTCTATGGATAGACAAACAGAAAAAATGTTTATAGATAGAATAAAAAATATTATTGAAGATAAGACTTTAATTGTAGTTACTCATAAAACTTCATTATTGCAATTAGTTGACAGGGTAATAATAGTAGAAGATGGTAAAATAATACTTGATGGGCCAAAAGAAGAAGTATTTAATAAGTTAGGTAAATAATCATGCAAGAACAAGAAGATATCAAAAAGATTATTAATGAGGGGCAAAATAGTTCAATCCCTCAAGCTAAAAAAGAGAATTTTGAAAATAAAAAAAATGATAGTTTAAAAAATAGATTCAAATCTATATTTGGATTAGAAGATTCATCAAATGATGATATGAACTTTGTATATACAAGCTATAGTTATGCAAATGAAGAACCAACAAATATCTCAAAAATAGTATTTATAATGATTACATTGATTTTTACAGTTTTTATTATTTGGGCTTCTTTTTCGCAAATTGATGAATTAGCAAGAGGTGAGGGTAAAGTTATCCCATCAGATAAGATTCAACAAGTACAATCATTTGATGGTGGAGTTATTTCTGATATTTTAATTAAAGAGGGTCAAATGGTTCAAAAAGGTGACCCTTTAATAAAAATTGATACAACTAGATTTCAAGCCTCATTTGAAGAGAATAAACAAGCATATTTAGGTCTTTTAGCAGTTAGAGTTAGACTTGAAGTTGAATCCAACTTAGATATAACAAAAAAAATTCCAAAATTGAGTTTTCCAGAAGAGGTTTTAGAAGTTGCACCCGAATACGCCGCTTCTGAAAGACAACTTTTTACAAGTAGAGTAAGAGAACTAAAATCATCTGTTAAAGTATTGCAAAATCAATTAGAACAAAAAAAACAAGAGTTAAAAGAGATTGAAAATACAGTTACAAATTTGAAAAAGAGTTATAGAATTATAAAAGAGCAAAGAAAAACAATACAAAAACTTGCACAAAGAGGTGCAAAGTCTACTTATGATGTATTGGATATTGAGAAAGAGTACAATAAAGTAAGTGGTGATTTAGAAGCTGCATTATTATCAATTCCTCGTTCAAAATCTGCAATTGAAGAGATGAATTTCAAAATAGATGAGAAGATAAATATTTTTAAAAGTGAAGCTTCTGATTTATTGCAAAAAACTTTAGGGGAATTAAATAAGTTTAAAGCAAAATTAGTTTCAGATAGAGATAAAGTAGCAAAAACCGTTTTAACATCACCTGTAGATGGATATGTAAAACAAATATATCTAAATACTGTAGGTGGAGTTGTACAATCAGGAATGGATTTAATAGAGATTGTTCCAAGTAGTGATGCATTGCTTGTAGAGGCAAAAATTGATCCAAAAGATATTGCTTTTATCCATCCTAAATTAAAAGTTATTGTAAAAATAACAGCTTATGATTTTTCTATATATGGTGGGTTAGATGGAGAGATTGTAGATATCTCAGCTGATAGTATAATAGATAAAGAGTCAAAAGATGAAAAAAGTTATTATAGGGTTGTAGTAAGAACTAATAAGAATTTTTTAGAAAGAAATGGAGAAAAACTTCCAATTATTCCTGGGATGGTAGCAACTGTAGATATTGTAACTGGTAAAAAAACTATTTTGGATTTTATTTTAAAACCAATATTAAAAGTTAAACAAAATGCATTGACAGAGAGGTAGAGTTTATGAAGCTATTTGCAACGATTTTTATAGTAGGAGTATTTCTTAGTGGTTGTATGAATGTTGAAAAAAACAAACAACTAACACTTAAAGATAATCTTTTAAAAACCAATGAACTAGGTGTTTTAAAAGAAATGAGTATATATGACGCAGCAAGAATCAATGATATAGAATTATTGAACTTTTTATTGTTACAAGATAAGTTAGACATAAACAAAAAAGATAGATACGGATATACTCCACTTCATTTAGCAGCAAGATTTAATCATCTAGAAATTGCAAACATATTAATTGAAAATGGAGCTTTAGTTAATAGTGTTGATAAATTTGGTGATACTGCATTGTTAGATTCTACTAGAAATGCTTATACACAAATGTCAAAATTACTACTATGTAATAAAGCAAAAAGTGATATTAAAGATAAGTATGGCTTTAAAGCTTTTGATTATGCATTAAAAACAAATGACCAATTAATTATAAAAATGTTAGAGAGTGAAAATATAAATATCTTTTGTGAAAATAAAGATAAAGCTAATGATGTAGATAAAAATATAAATGATATTGATACTGCAAGTCTTATTGAGAATCTGCAAGTTGAAAAAAATTTGATTAAAATAGATGAGTATTATATTATCAATGACAGTACTCCAAAAATTTGTGGGAAAATATTGGGAAATCAAATTGATGAAATTAATTTATATCTAAATGGTATGGAGTTTAAAGGCAAAGTTAAAAATGATACATGGTGCGTAAACATTGATAAATATCTAAAAAATGGTGATTATAAAATAAAAGTAGTAGCAAAAAATGAAAATTTTATAGATGAAAAAAGTAGTACTTTTTCTATTCATATTTTAAATTCACTTTATGACGCACTTTATGAAGAGTTTGAAGGTGATTTAAAAAACTGGAATGCTCAACTTGATAAACAAACTTTAACATTTAGATTTTTAAATCCACAAGCAATGTTTTCATATGGAAGTTTAGAATTAAATGAAAAGTATAAAGCAATCTTAGAATCTTTTATTCCAAGATATATTAAAACTTTATATGAATACAAAGATCAAATAGTAAATGTTCTAATTCAAGGTCACACATCATCAGAATATAGTAGTGCAAAAAGTGAAGAAGAAAAGTTTGAAAAAAATATGCAATTATCTAAAAAAAGAGCACAAAATGTTTATAGTTTTATAAAAAGTATTAATGATAAAAGAGTTAAGGATAATATGATTTGGATAGAAAAGAACTTTTTTCCAGAAGGAAAATCTTCTTTAGAAACTATCAAAAATAAAGATGGCTTGGAAAACTTGGAATTATCAAGAAGAGTAGAGTTTAAAATACAAACTGTACCAAAATAATAAGGAAACTTTATATGAAAACAAGTCTAATTATATCTATTTTTATTTCTATATTTTTTCTTGCTTGTAGCTCAAATGATAATTTGATAATAACAAGTAAAAATGAAAAATATGGAGTTTTTAGTAGTAAAGAAAACAAATTTATAATAAAACCAATTTTTAATCAACTATCTTTTATTGATGGTATAAATGCTAATAATACAAATGAATATTTATTATATGAGTATAATAACTATTTTGGGATTATTTCTTTAGATAAAGTGATTTTTAAACCTGTTTTTAAAAAAGTTTCGAAGTTTTATAATAAGCTTGCTGTTGTTCAAGAAAATGATAAATTTGGCTATATTGATGAAAATTTAAATTTAGTTCAAAAACCTATTTTTAAGGATGCAAGAGACTTTTTATTTGATGTTAGTTTTGTTCAGTCTTTTTCAAATAATAAATATGCTTGTATAGATAAAAATATGAATTTAATAACAGATTTTTCATATGATGAAATATACTCTTTTAGTAATGGTTTTGTAAGATTTAAAAAAGATAATAAATGGGGTTTTTTAAATAGAAAATGCGAAGAAGTTGTTTTAGCAAAATATGATTTTGTTTATGATTTTATAGATGGAGTAGCTAAAGTTATTGATGGTGAAAAAATATATTTTTTAAAACAAGATAATTTAAAGTAGGCATAAAATGAGACAAACAAAGCTTGATGAGTTCATTGAACTTGAAGAACAAAATAGAGAGTTAGAAGAAAAAATTCAAAAAGAAATAGAAAAAAATAGACAAAAGGAACAAATACTTTTTCATCAAAGTAAATTAGCTTCAATGGGAGAGATGCTATCTTCAATCTCTCATCAATGGAGACAACCACTTATGGAAATAAACTCTTTATTTTTACCAATTGAAATTAAATTAAGAGGTAATAAAAGTATTGATAATGATGAGGTTTTAGAAGCGATTTCTAAATTAAATGAAATTACTAAATATATGTCAAATACAATAAATGATTTTAAGAATTTTTTTTCCACAAATAAAGAGTCTATAAAATTTAGTCTTTCAACACAAATAAACTCTGCAATTAATATTTTAAGTACAAGTTTAAAAGACAATAATATTAATCTTGAGATTATTGTGAAAAAAAATCCAGAAGTTTATGGAGTAAAAAGTGAATATTCACAAGTATTAATTAATATAATTAACAATGCCAAAGAGATGTTAATCTATAGAAAAATAAAAAATCCACTAATAAAAATAACAATTGATAAAAAAGAAGATATTGCAATTATTAAGATAGAAGATAATGCAGGTGGAATAAAACTTAAAAATATTGATGATGTGTTTAAGCCTTTTTATACAAATGAAAAAAAAGATGGCTCAGGAATAGGACTTTTCATGTCCAAACTTATTATAGAAAAAAATATGGCAGGAATGCTAAGTGCAGAAAATACAAGTAATGGAGCACTTTTTACAATACAAACTCCCCAAAATATTAAAAAATAAATGATTTTTTGATTTTTTTATAAAAAGAAACTTTATAGAGACTTTTTTTTACTATTATTGTTATAGTAGAAAATTATAGGAGTCTATTATGTTAAAGTTAATGATTAAAGAAGCAAATGGTGAAGTTAAAAGTTTAGATGTTACTGAGAATTTAGTAATTTCTCCAAAAGCTGGGCAGCAGTTTTACTTTAATAATCTTGATGGACATAAATACACAATGAGTCTTCAAGATTCTGAAAAATCAGTTGTTTTAAATATGGATTTAGGAACAACAAAAGTAAAAATCATATTTAAAAATATAGTAGATTCAATTCTTGAAGAGAATATTGAAGATAAGAATATATTAGGTATTATAAAAGATCAAGAAGGACTTGATGAGTTAAATCAAACAGTACTAAATGATGATTTTAAAGGTGATGATGTAATTAAGTCTTTAAAAGATTTATTAGCTCAATCATCTATAAATCCTGAAGAAACAAATGGAGTTATAATAGATGACTTTGGTTCTTTAACAAGTGTACTTGAAGCTGCAGCTGCTGGTGGAGCTGAGGGTGATACTTCAACTTTTAGACCTATTAACTTTAATGATGCAGATGATGTAAATATATTAGGTGGAAGAAGTAGACTTGATACACAATTAGATGGATTAGATTCAAATATTCCTGATAGAGATGGTACTCCTGGAAATGGTGCAGGGGATACAGAAGTAACTATAACATTAAGTGCAACATCACAAATTACAGAAGATGATAACTCTATAACATATACAGCCAACCTTTCTACTCCTGCATTAGCAGATATGACTATTACTTTAAGTAATGGTGCCGTAATTAATATTTCAGCTGGATCAACTACAGGAAGTGTAGTTGCAAGTATTACTCCAGATCCTGATGTATATAAAGAAGATGATATAACAATTGATGTAACAGTTTCTGGAACAAGTGGTGGTGGCTTTGATATTGTAAATAGTGATACAACAGCTAGTACAACAATTACAGATACAATAGATACAACAAACGCAACATTAACATCATCAATTAGTGGAGATGAAGATGGAGCAACTGTTACATATAAGATCACTTTAGATACTGCTCCAACAAATGATGAGACATTTACATTTAAAGTAGATGGAGTTGAACAAACAATCATCGTAAAAGCAGGTGAGACAACAGGAATAGTAACAATTGATTTTATGGATCCAGATTCAATTAAAGATACGACTATAATTCCAAAAGCAACAGATTTAGAAGCAGTAGATGAAGATGGAGCAAGTAACTATGAGAATTTACAATTAGTAAATAACTCAAAAGATGAAACAGTAGAAGACTCAATAGATACAACAACAGTAACAGTTGGAAATGCAACAGTAAATGAAGATGCAACTTCTGCAACAGTAGAAGTTAAATTAGAAGGTCATAACTTTAAAGATGGAGAGACTGTAACAGTTAAATTATCAGATGGAACAGAAGTTACGTTTACTGAAAATGGAACAAAAGATGCGACAATAACAGTAACAGCAGATTCAGATTCAATAAAAGAAGCAGATTCAACAACATCTATTACAGCAGAAGTATCAAGTAGTGCAGGAGAGATTGAGAACCCAGTAGTAAATGCAGGTGAATTAACAGTAGAAGACTCAATAGATACAACAACAGTAACAGTTGGAAATGCAACAGTAAATGAAGATGCAACTTCTGCAACAGTAGAAGTTAAATTAGAAGGTCATAACTTTAAAGATGGAGAGACTGTAACAGTTAAATTATCAGATGGAACAGAAGTTACGTTTACTGAAAATGGAACAAAAGATGCGACAATAACAGTAACAGCAGATTCAGATTCAATAAAAGAAGCAGATTCAACAACATCTATTACAGCAGAAGTATCAAGTAGTGCAGGAGAGATTGAGAACCCAGTAGTAAATGCAGGTGAATTAACAGTAGAAGACTCAATAGATACAACAACAGTAACAGTTGGAAATGCAACAGTAAATGAAGATGCAACTTCTGCAACAGTAGAAGTTAAATTAGAAGGTCATAACTTTAAAGATGGAGAGACTGTAACAGTTAAATTATCAGATGGAACAGAAGTTACGTTTACTGAAAATGGAACAAAAGATGCGACAATAACAGTAACAGCAGATTCAGATTCAATAAAAGAAGCAGATTCAACAACATCTATTACAGCAGAAGTATCAAGTAGTGCAGGAGAGATTGAGAACCCAGTAGTAAATGCAGGTGAATTAACAGTAGAAGACTCAATAGATACAACAACAGTAACAGTTGGAAATGCAACAGTAAATGAAGATGCAACTTCTGCAACAGTAGAAGTTAAATTAGAAGGTCATAACTTTAAAGATGGAGAGACTGTAACAGTTAAATTATCAGATGGAACAGAAGTTACGTTTACTGAAAATGGAACAAAAGATGCGACAATAACAGTAACAGCAGATTCAGATTCAATAAAAGAAGCAGATTCAACAACATCTATTACAGCAGAAGTATCAAGTAGTGCAGGAGAGATTGAGAACCCAGTAGTAAATGCAGGTGAATTAACAGTAGAAGACTCAATAGATACAACAACAGTAACAGTTGGAAATGCAACAGTAAATGAAGATGCAACTTCTGCAACAGTAGAAGTTAAATTAGAAGGTCATAACTTTAAAGATGGAGAGACTGTAACAGTTAAATTATCAGATGGAACAGAAGTTACGTTTACTGAAAATGGAACAAAAGATGCGACAATAACAGTAACAGCAGATTCAGATTCAATAAAAGAAGCAGATTCAACAACATCTATTACAGCAGAAGTATCAAGTAGTGCAGGAGAGATTGAGAACCCAGTAGTAAATGCAGGTGAATTAACAGTAGAAGACTCAATAGATACAACAACAGTAACAGTTGGAAATGCAACAGTAAATGAAGATGCAACTTCTGCAACAGTAGAAGTTAAATTAGAAGGTCATAACTTTAAAGATGGAGAGACTGTAACAGTTAAATTATCAGATGGAACAGAAGTTACGTTTACTGAAAATGGAACAAAAGATGCGACAATAACAGTAACAGCAGATTCAGATTCAATAAAAGAAGCAGATTCAACAACATCTATTACAGCAGAAGTATCAAGTAGTGCAGGAGAGATTGAGAACCCAGTAGTAAATGCAGGTGAATTAACAGTAGAAGACTCAATAGATACAACAACAGTAACAGTTGGAAATGCAACAGTAAATGAAGATGCAACTTCTGCAACAGTAGAAGTTAAATTAGAAGGTCATAACTTTAAAGATGGAGAGACTGTAACAGTTAAATTATCAGATGGAACAGAAGTTACGTTTACTGAAAATGGAACAAAAGATGCGACAATAACAGTAACAGCAGATTCAGATTCAATAAAAGAAGCAGATTCAACAACATCTATTACAGCAGAAGTATCAAGTAGTGCAGGAGAGATTGAGAACCCAGTAGTAAATGCAGGTGAATTAACAGTAGAAGACTCAATAGATACAACAACAGTAACAGTTGGAAATGCAACAGTAAATGAAGATGCAACTTCTGCAACAGTAGAAGTTAAATTAGAAGGTCATAACTTTAAAGATGGAGAGACTGTAACAGTTAAATTATCAGATGGAACAGAAGTTACGTTTACTGAAAATGGAACAAAAGATGCGACAATAACAGTAACAGCAGATTCAGATTCAATAAAAGAAGCAGATTCAACAACATCTATTACAGCAGAAGTATCAAGTAGTGCAGGAGAGATTGAGAACCCAGTAGTAAATGCAGGTGAATTAACAGTAGAAGACTCAATAGATACAACAACAGTAACAGTTGGAAATGCAACAGTAAATGAAGATGCAACTTCTGCAACAGTAGAAGTTAAATTAGAAGGTCATAACTTTAAAGATGGAGAGACTGTAACAGTTAAATTATCAGATGGAACAGAAGTTACGTTTACTGAAAATGGAACAAAAGATGCGACAATAACAGTAACAGCAGATTCAGATTCAATAAAAGAAGCAGATTCAACAACATCTATTACAGCAGAAGTATCAAGTAGTGCAGGAGAGATTGAGAACCCAGTAGTAAATGCAGGTGAATTAACAGTAGAAGACTCAATAGATACAACAACAGTAACAGTTGGAAATGCAACAGTAAATGAAGATGCAACTTCTGCAACAGTAGAAGTTAAATTAGAAGGTCATAACTTTAAAGATGGAGAGACTGTAACAGTTAAATTATCAGATGGAACAGAAGTTACGTTTACTGAAAATGGAACAAAAGATGCGACAATAACAGTAACAGCAGATTCAGATTCAATAAAAGAAGCAGATTCAACAACATCTATTACAGCAGAAGTATCAAGTAGTGCAGGAGAGATTGAGAACCCAGTAGTAAATGCAGGTGAATTAACAGTAGAAGACTCAATAGATACAACAACAGTAACAGTTGGAAATGCAACAGTAAATGAAGATGCAACTTCTGCAACAGTAGAAGTTAAATTAGAAGGTCATAACTTTAAAGATGGAGAGACTGTAACAGTTAAATTATCAGATGGAACAGAAGTTACGTTTACTGAAAATGGAACAAAAGATGCGACAATAACAGTAACAGCAGATTCAGATTCAATAAAAGAAGCAGATTCAACAACATCTATTACAGCAGAAGTATCAAGTAGTGCAGGAGAGATTGAGAACCCAGTAGTAAATGCAGGTGAATTAACAGTAGAAGACTCAATAGATACAACAACAGTAACAGTTGGAAATGCAACAGTAAATGAAGATGCAACTTCTGCAACAGTAGAAGTTAAATTAGAAGGTCATAACTTTAAAGATGGAGAGACTGTAACAGTTAAATTATCAGATGGAACAGAAGTTACGTTTACTGAAAATGGAACAAAAGATGCGACAATAACAGTAACAGCAGATTCAGATTCAATAAAAGAAGCAGATTCAACAACATCTATTACAGCAGAAGTATCAAGTAGTGCAGGAGAGATTGAGAACCCAGTAGTAAATGCAGGTGAATTAACAGTAGAAGACTCAATAGATACAACAACAGTAACAGTTGGAAATGCAACAGTAAATGAAGATGCAACTTCTGCAACAGTAGAAGTTAAATTAGAAGGTCATAACTTTAAAGATGGAGAGACTGTAACAGTTAAATTATCAGATGGAACAGAAGTTACGTTTACTGAAAATGGAACAAAAGATGCGACAATAACAGTAACAGCAGATTCAGATTCAATAAAAGAAGCAGATTCAACAACATCTATTACAGCAGAAGTATCAAGTAGTGCAGGAGAGATTGAGAACCCAGTAGTAAATGCAGGTGAATTAACAGTAGAAGACTCAATAGATACAACAACAGTAACAGTTGGAAATGCAACAGTAAATGAAGATGCAACTTCTGCAACAGTAGAAGTTAAATTAGAAGGTCATAACTTTAAAGATGGAGAGACTGTAACAGTTAAATTATCAGATGGAACAGAAGTTACGTTTACTGAAAATGGAACAAAAGATGCGACAATAACAGTAACAGCAGATTCAGATTCAATAAAAGAAGCAGATTCAACAACATCTATTACAGCAGAAGTATCAAGTAGTGCAGGAGAGATTGAGAACCCAGTAGTAAATGCAGGTGAATTAACAGTAGAAGACTCAATAGATACAACAACAGTAACAGTTGGAAATGCAACAGTAAATGAAGATGCAACTTCTGCAACAGTAGAAGTTAAATTAGAAGGTCATAACTTTAAAGATGGAGAGACTGTAACAGTTAAATTATCAGATGGAACAGAAGTTACGTTTACTGAAAATGGAACAAAAGATGCGACAATAACAGTAACAGCAGATTCAGATTCAATAAAAGAAGCAGATTCAACAACATCTATTACAGCAGAAGTATCAAGTAGTGCAGGAGAGATTGAGAACCCAGTAGTAAATGCAGGTGAATTAACAGTAGAAGACTCAATAGATACAACAACAGTAACAGTTGGAAATGCAACAGTAAATGAAGATGCAACTTCTGCAACAGTAGAAGTTAAATTAGAAGGTCATAACTTTAAAGATGGAGAGACTGTAACAGTTAAATTATCAGATGGAACAGAAGTTACGTTTACTGAAAATGGAACAAAAGATGCGACAATAACAGTAACAGCAGATTCAGATTCAATAAAAGAAGCAGATTCAACAACATCTATTACAGCAGAAGTATCAAGTAGTGCAGGAGAGATTGAGAACCCAGTAGTAAATGCAGGTGAATTAACAGTAGAAGACTCAATAGATACAACAACAGTAACAGTTGGAAATGCAACAGTAAATGAAGATGCAACTTCTGCAACAGTAGAAGTTAAATTAGAAGGTCATAACTTTAAAGATGGAGAGACTGTAACAGTTAAATTATCAGATGGAACAGAAGTTACGTTTACTGAAAATGGAACAAAAGATGCGACAATAACAGTAACAGCAGATTCAGATTCAATAAAAGAAGCAGATTCAACAACATCTATTACAGCAGAAGTATCAAGTAGTGCAGGAGAGATTGAGAACCCAGTAGTAAATGCAGGTGAATTAACAGTAGAAGACTCAATAGATACAACAACAGTAACAGTTGGAAATGCAACAGTAAATGAAGATGCAACTTCTGCAACAGTAGAAGTTAAATTAGAAGGTCATAACTTTAAAGATGGAGAGACTGTAACAGTTAAATTATCAGATGGAACAGAAGTTACGTTTACTGAAAATGGAACAAAAGATGCGACAATAACAGTAACAGCAGATTCAGATTCAATAAAAGAAGCAGATTCAACAACATCTATTACAGCAGAAGTATCAAGTAGTGCAGGAGAGATTGAGAACCCAGTAGTAAATGCAGGTGAATTAACAGTAGAAGACTCAATAGATACAACAACAGTAACAGTTGGAAATGCAACAGTAAATGAAGATGCAACTTCTGCAACAGTAGAAGTTAAATTAGAAGGTCATAACTTTAAAGATGGAGAGACTGTAACAGTTAAATTATCAGATGGAACAGAAGTTACGTTTACTGAAAATGGAACAAAAGATGCGACAATAACAGTAACAGCAGATTCAGATTCAATAAAAGAAGCAGATTCAACAACATCTATTACAGCAGAAGTATCAAGTAGTGCAGGAGAGATTGAGAACCCAGTAGTAAATGCAGGTGAATTAACAGTAGAAGACTCAATAGATACAACAACAGTAACAGTTGGAAATGCAACAGTAAATGAAGATGCAACTTCTGCAACAGTAGAAGTTAAATTAGAAGGTCATAACTTTAAAGATGGAGAGACTGTAACAGTTAAATTATCAGATGGAACAGAAGTTACGTTTACTGAAAATGGAACAAAAGATGCGACAATAACAGTAACAGCAGATTCAGATTCAATAAAAGAAGCAGATTCAACAACATCTATTACAGCAGAAGTATCAAGTAGTGCAGGAGAGATTGAGAACCCAGTAGTAAATGCAGGTGAATTAACAGTAGAAGACTCAATAGATACAACAACAGTAACAGTTGGAAATGCAACAGTAAATGAAGATGCAACTTCTGCAACAGTAGAAGTTAAATTAGAAGGTCATAACTTTAAAGATGGAGAGACTGTAACAGTTAAATTATCAGATGGAACAGAAGTTACGTTTACTGAAAATGGAACAAAAGATGCGACAATAACAGTAACAGCAGATTCAGATTCAATAAAAGAAGCAGATTCAACAACATCTATTACAGCAGAAGTATCAAGTAGTGCAGGAGAGATTGAGAACCCAGTAGTAAATGCAGGTGAATTAACAGTAGAAGACTCAATAGATACAACAACAGTAACAGTTGGAAATGCAACAGTAAATGAAGATGCAACTTCTGCAACAGTAGAAGTTAAATTAGAAGGTCATAACTTTAAAGATGGAGAGACTGTAACAGTTAAATTATCAGATGGAACAGAAGTTACGTTTACTGAAAATGGAACAAAAGATGCGACAATAACAGTAACAGCAGATTCAGATTCAATAAAAGAAGCAGATTCAACAACATCTATTACAGCAGAAGTATCAAGTAGTGCAGGAGAGATTGAGAACCCAGTAGTAAATGCAGGTGAATTAACAGTAGAAGACTCAATAGATACAACAACAGTAACAGTTGGAAATGCAACAGTAAATGAAGATGCAACTTCTGCAACAGTAGAAGTTAAATTAGAAGGTCATAACTTTAAAGATGGAGAGACTGTAACAGTTAAATTATCAGATGGAACAGAAGTTACGTTTACTGAAAATGGAACAAAAGATGCGACAATAACAGTAACAGCAGATTCAGATTCAATAAAAGAAGCAGATTCAACAACATCTATTACAGCAGAAGTATCAAGTAGTGCAGGAGAGATTGAGAACCCAGTAGTAAATGCAGGTGAATTAACAGTAGAAGACTCAATAGATACAACAACAGTAACAGTTGGAAATGCAACAGTAAATGAAGATGCAACTTCTGCAACAGTAGAAGTTAAATTAGAAGGTCATAACTTTAAAGATGGAGAGACTGTAACAGTTAAATTATCAGATGGAACAGAAGTTACGTTTACTGAAAATGGAACAAAAGATGCGACAATAACAGTAACAGCAGATTCAGATTCAATAAAAGAAGCAGATTCAACAACATCTATTACAGCAGAAGTATCAAGTAGTGCAGGAGAGATTGAGAACCCAGTAGTAAATGCAGGTGAATTAACAGTAGAAGACTCAATAGATACAACAACAGTAACAGTTGGAAATGCAACAGTAAATGAAGATGCAACTTCTGCAACAGTAGAAGTTAAATTAGAAGGTCATAACTTTAAAGATGGAGAGACTGTAACAGTTAAATTATCAGATGGAACAGAAGTTACGTTTACTGAAAATGGAACAAAAGATGCGACAATAACAGTAACAGCAGATTCAGATTCAATAAAAGAAGCAGATTCAACAACATCTATTACAGCAGAAGTATCAAGTAGTGCAGGAGAGATTGAGAACCCAGTAGTAAATGCAGGTGAATTAACAGTAGAAGACTCAATAGATACAACAACAGTAACAGTTGGAAATGCAACAGTAAATGAAGATGCAACTTCTGCAACAGTAGAAGTTAAATTAGAAGGTCATAACTTTAAAGATGGAGAGACTGTAACAGTTAAATTATCAGATGGAACAGAAGTTACGTTTACTGAAAATGGAACAAAAGATGCGACAATAACAGTAACAGCAGATTCAGATTCAATAAAAGAAGCAGATTCAACAACATCTATTACAGCAGAAGTATCAAGTAGTGCAGGAGAGATTGAGAACCCAGTAGTAAATGCAGGTGAATTAACAGTAGAAGACTCAATAGATACAACAACAGTAACAGTTGGAAATGCAACAGTAAATGAAGATGCAACTTCTGCAACAGTAGAAGTTAAATTAGAAGGTCATAACTTTAAAGATGGAGAGACTGTAACAGTTAAATTATCAGATGGAACAGAAGTTACGTTTACTGAAAATGGAACAAAAGATGCGACAATAACAGTAACAGCAGATTCAGATTCAATAAAAGAAGCAGATTCAACAACATCTATTACAGCAGAAGTATCAAGTAGTGCAGGAGAGATTGAGAACCCAGTAGTAAATGCAGGTGAATTAACAGTAGAAGACTCAATAGATACAACAACAGTAACAGTTGGAAATGCAACAGTAAATGAAGATGCAACTTCTGCAACAGTAGAAGTTAAATTAGAAGGTCATAACTTTAAAGATGGAGAGACTGTAACAGTTAAATTATCAGATGGAACAGAAGTTACGTTTACTGAAAATGGAACAAAAGATGCGACAATAACAGTAACAGCAGATTCAGATTCAATAAAAGAAGCAGATTCAACAACATCTATTACAGCAGAAGTATCAAGTAGTGCAGGAGAGATTGAGAACCCAGTAGTAAATGCAGGTGAATTAACAGTAGAAGACTCAATAGATACAACAACAGTAACAGTTGGAAATGCAACAGTAAATGAAGATGCAACTTCTGCAACAGTAGAAGTTAAATTAGAAGGTCATAACTTTAAAGATGGAGAGACTGTAACAGTTAAATTATCAGATGGAACAGAAGTTACGTTTACTGAAAATGGAACAAAAGATGCGACAATAACAGTAACAGCAGATTCAGATTCAATAAAAGAAGCAGATTCAACAACATCTATTACAGCAGAAGTATCAAGTAGTGCAGGAGAGATTGAGAACCCAGTAGTAAATGCAGGTGAATTAACAGTAGAAGACTCAATAGATACAACAACAGTAACAGTTGGAAATGCAACAGTAAATGAAGATGCAACTTCTGCAACAGTAGAAGTTAAATTAGAAGGTCATAACTTTAAAGATGGAGAGACTGTAACAGTTAAATTATCAGATGGAACAGAAGTTACGTTTACTGAAAATGGAACAAAAGATGCGACAATAACAGTAACAGCAGATTCAGATTCAATAAAAGAAGCAGATTCAACAACATCTATTACAGCAGAAGTATCAAGTAGTGCAGGAGAGATTGAGAACCCAGTAGTAAATGCAGGTGAATTAACAGTAGAAGACTCAATAGATACAACAACAGTAACAGTTGGAAATGCAACAGTAAATGAAGATGCAACTTCTGCAACAGTAGAAGTTAAATTAGAAGGTCATAACTTTAAAGATGGAGAGACTGTAACAGTTAAATTATCAGATGGAACAGAAGTTACGTTTACTGAAAATGGAACAAAAGATGCGACAATAACAGTAACAGCAGATTCAGATTCAATAAAAGAAGCAGATTCAACAACATCTATTACAGCAGAAGTATCAAGTAGTGCAGGAGAGATTGAGAACCCAGTAGTAAATGCAGGTGAATTAACAGTAGAAGACTCAATAGATACAACAACAGTAACAGTTGGAAATGCAACAGTAAATGAAGATGCAACTTCTGCAACAGTAGAAGTTAAATTAGAAGGTCATAACTTTAAAGATGGAGAGACTGTAACAGTTAAATTATCAGATGGAACAGAAGTTACGTTTACTGAAAATGGAACAAAAGATGCGACAATAACAGTAACAGCAGATTCAGATTCAATAAAAGAAGCAGATTCAACAACATCTATTACAGCAGAAGTATCAAGTAGTGCAGGAGAGATTGAGAACCCAGTAGTAAATGCAGGTGAATTAACAGTAGAAGACTCAATAGATACAACAACAGTAACAGTTGGAAATGCAACAGTAAATGAAGATGCAACTTCTGCAACAGTAGAAGTTAAATTAGAAGGTCATAACTTTAAAGATGGAGAGACTGTAACAGTTAAATTATCAGATGGAACAGAAGTTACGTTTACTGAAAATGGAACAAAAGATGCGACAATAACAGTAACAGCAGATTCAGATTCAATAAAAGAAGCAGATTCAACAACATCTATTACAGCAGAAGTATCAAGTAGTGCAGGAGAGATTGAGAACCCAGTAGTAAATGCAGGTGAATTAACAGTAGAAGACTCAATAGATACAACAACAGTAACAGTTGGAAATGCAACAGTAAATGAAGATGCAACTTCTGCAACAGTAGAAGTTAAATTAGAAGGTCATAACTTTAAAGATGGAGAGACTGTAACAGTTAAATTATCAGATGGAACAGAAGTTACGTTTACTGAAAATGGAACAAAAGATGCGACAATAACAGTAACAGCAGATTCAGATTCAATAAAAGAAGCAGATTCAACAACATCTATTACAGCAGAAGTATCAAGTAGTGCAGGAGAGATTGAGAACCAGTAGTAAATGCAGGTGAATTAACAGTAGAAGACTCAATAGATACAACAACAGTAACAGTTGGAAATGCAACAGTAAATGAAGATGCAACTTCTGCAACAGTAGAAGTTAAATTAGAAGTCATAACTTTAAAGATGGAGAGACTGTAACAGTTAAATTATCAGATGGAACAGAAGTTACGTTTACTGAAAATGGAACAAAAGATGCGACAATAACAGTAACAGCAGATTCAGATTCAATAAAAGAAGCAGATTCAACAACATCTATTACAGCAGAAGTATCAAGTAGTGCAGGAGAGATTGAGAACCCAGTAGTAAATGCAGGTGAATTAACAGTAGAAGACTCAATAGATACAACAACAGTAACAGTTGGAAATGCAACAGTAAATGAAGATGCAACTTCTGCAACAGTAGAAGTTAAATTAGAAGGTCATAACTTTAAAGATGGAGAGACTGTAACAGTTAAATTATCAGATGGAACAGAAGTTACGTTTACTGAAAATGGAACAAAAGATGCGACAATAACAGTAACAGCAGATTCAGATTCAATAAAAGAAGCAGATTCAACAACATCTATTACAGCAGAAGTATCAAGTAGTGCAGGAGAGATTGAGAACCCAGTAGTAAATGCAGGTGAATTAACAGTAGAAGACTCAATAGATACAACAACAGTAACAGTTGGAAATGCAACAGTAAATGAAGATGCAACTTCTGCAACAGTAGAAGTTAAATTAGAAGGTCATAACTTTAAAGATGGAGAGACTGTAACAGTTAAATTATCAGATGGAACAGAAGTTACGTTTACTGAAAATGGAACAAAAGATGCGACAATAACAGTAACAGCAGATTCAGATTCAATAAAAGAAGCAGATTCAACAACATCTATTACAGCAGAAGTATCAAGTAGTGCAGGAGAGATTGAGAACCCAGTAGTAAATGCAGGTGAATTAACAGTAGAAGACTCAATAGATACAACAACAGTAACAGTTGGAAATGCAACAGTAAATGAAGATGCAACTTCTGCAACAGTAGAAGTTAAATTAGAAGGTCATAACTTTAAAGATGGAGAGACTGTAACAGTTAAATTATCAGATGGAACAGAAGTTACGTTTACTGAAAATGGAACAAAAGATGCGACAATAACAGTAACAGCAGATTCAGATTCAATAAAAGAAGCAGATTCAACAACATCTATTACAGCAGAAGTATCAAGTAGTGCAGGAGAGATTGAGAACCCAGTAGTAAATGCAGGTGAATTAACAGTAGAAGACTCAATAGATACAACAACAGTAACAGTTGGAAATGCAACAGTAAATGAAGATGCAACTTCTGCAACAGTAGAAGTTAAATTAGAAGGTCATAACTTTAAAGATGGAGAGACTGTAACAGTTAAATTATCAGATGGAACAGAAGTTACGTTTACTGAAAATGGAACAAAAGATGCGACAATAACAGTAACAGCAGATTCAGATTCAATAAAAGAAGCAGATTCAACAACATCTATTACAGCAGAAGTATCAAGTAGTGCAGGAGAGATTGAGAACCCAGTAGTAAATGCAGGTGAATTAACAGTAGAAGACTCAATAGATACAACAACAGTAACAGTTGGAAATGCAACAGTAAATGAAGATGCAACTTCTGCAACAGTAGAAGTTAAATTAGAAGGTCATAACTTTAAAGATGGAGAGACTGTAACAGTTAAATTATCAGATGGAACAGAAGTTACGTTTACTGAAAATGGAACAAAAGATGCGACAATAACAGTAACAGCAGATTCAGATTCAATAAAAGAAGCAGATTCAACAACATCTATTACAGCAGAAGTATCAAGTAGTGCAGGAGAGATTGAGAACCCAGTAGTAAATGCAGGTGAATTAACAGTAGAAGACTCAATAGATACAACAACAGTAACAGTTGGAAATGCAACAGTAAATGAAGATGCAACTTCTGCAACAGTAGAAGTTAAATTAGAAGGTCATAACTTTAAAGATGGAGAGACTGTAACAGTTAAATTATCAGATGGAACAGAAGTTACGTTTACTGAAAATGGAACAAAAGATGCGACAATAACAGTAACAGCAGATTCAGATTCAATAAAAGAAGCAGATTCAACAACATCTATTACAGCAGAAGTATCAAGTAGTGCAGGAGAGATTGAGAACCCAGTAGTAAATGCAGGTGAATTAACAGTAGAAGACTCAATAGATACAACAACAGTAACAGTTGGAAATGCAACAGTAAATGAAGATGCAACTTCTGCAACAGTAGAAGTTAAATTAGAAGGTCATAACTTTAAAGATGGAGAGACTGTAACAGTTAAATTATCAGATGGAACAGAAGTTACGTTTACTGAAAATGGAACAAAAGATGCGACAATAACAGTAACAGCAGATTCAGATTCAATAAAAGAAGCAGATTCAACAACATCTATTACAGCAGAAGTATCAAGTAGTGCAGGAGAGATTGAGAACCCAGTAGTAAATGCAGGTGAATTAACAGTAGAAGACTCAATAGATACAACAACAGTAACAGTTGGAAATGCAACAGTAAATGAAGATGCAACTTCTGCAACAGTAGAAGTTAAATTAGAAGGTCATAACTTTAAAGATGGAGAGACTGTAACAGTTAAATTATCAGATGGAACAGAAGTTACGTTTACTGAAAATGGAACAAAAGATGCGACAATAACAGTAACAGCAGATTCAGATTCAATAAAAGAAGCAGATTCAACAACATCTATTACAGCAGAAGTATCAAGTAGTGCAGGAGAGATTGAGAACCCAGTAGTAAATGCAGGTGAATTAACAGTAGAAGACTCAATAGATACAACAACAGTAACAGTTGGAAATGCAACAGTAAATGAAGATGCAACTTCTGCAACAGTAGAAGTTAAATTAGAAGGTCATAACTTTAAAGATGGAGAGACTGTAACAGTTAAATTATCAGATGGAACAGAAGTTACGTTTACTGAAAATGGAACAAAAGATGCGACAATAACAGTAACAGCAGATTCAGATTCAATAAAAGAAGCAGATTCAACAACATCTATTACAGCAGAAGTATCAAGTAGTGCAGGAGAGATTGAGAACCCAGTAGTAAATGCAGGTGAATTAACAGTAGAAGACTCAATAGATACAACAACAGTAACAGTTGGAAATGCAACAGTAAATGAAGATGCAACTTCTGCAACAGTAGAAGTTAAATTAGAAGGTCATAACTTTAAAGATGGAGAGACTGTAACAGTTAAATTATCAGATGGAACAGAAGTTACGTTTACTGAAAATGGAACAAAAGATGCGACAATAACAGTAACAGCAGATTCAGATTCAATAAAAGAAGCAGATTCAACAACATCTATTACAGCAGAAGTATCAAGTAGTGCAGGAGAGATTGAGAACCCAGTAGTAAATGCAGGTGAATTAACAGTAGAAGACTCAATAGATACAACAACAGTAACAGTTGGAAATGCAACAGTAAATGAAGATGCAACTTCTGCAACAGTAGAAGTTAAATTAGAAGGTCATAACTTTAAAGATGGAGAGACTGTAACAGTTAAATTATCAGATGGAACAGAAGTTACGTTTACTGAAAATGGAACAAAAGATGCGACAATAACAGTAACAGCAGATTCAGATTCAATAAAAGAAGCAGATTCAACAACATCTATTACAGCAGAAGTATCAAGTAGTGCAGGAGAGATTGAGAACCCAGTAGTAAATGCAGGTGAATTAACAGTAGAAGACTCAATAGATACAACAACAGTAACAGTTGGAAATGCAACAGTAAATGAAGATGCAACTTCTGCAACAGTAGAAGTTAAATTAGAAGGTCATAACTTTAAAGATGGAGAGACTGTAACAGTTAAATTATCAGATGGAACAGAAGTTACGTTTACTGAAAATGGAACAAAAGATGCGACAATAACAGTAACAGCAGATTCAGATTCAATAAAAGAAGCAGATTCAACAACATCTATTACAGCAGAAGTATCAAGTAGTGCAGGAGAGATTGAGAACCCAGTAGTAAATGCAGGTGAATTAACAGTAGAAGACTCAATAGATACAACAACAGTAACAGTTGGAAATGCAACAGTAAATGAAGATGCAACTTCTGCAACAGTAGAAGTTAAATTAGAAGGTCATAACTTTAAAGATGGAGAGACTGTAACAGTTAAATTATCAGATGGAACAGAAGTTACGTTTACTGAAAATGGAACAAAAGATGCGACAATAACAGTAACAGCAGATTCAGATTCAATAAAAGAAGCAGATTCAACAACATCTATTACAGCAGAAGTATCAAGTAGTGCAGGAGAGATTGAGAACCCAGTAGTAAATGCAGGTGAATTAACAGTAGAAGACTCAATAGATACAACAACAGTAAGTTTAAGTGCAACAGATACAAATGAGGCATCAGGAACAGTACTATTTACAGCAACACTTACAAATGAGGTAAGAGCAGAAGATCCTAAAGTAGTAGTACACACAAAATTAGGTGACATTACAATTGAACCAAAAGGTACAGTAATTGGGAAAGATGCTGAAGGTAATGATATAGTATCAGATGGAACAACAGGAACACTAGAAGTAACAAACCCAAATACAGAAGATGTATATAATGATGCAAGTACATTAGATAATTCAATTACAAGTGTAGAGGGTGGAAACTTTGAACAATTAACACCATCTACAGATACAGTAACAGCAAATATAGCTGATACAATTACACCTATTGATGTAACAGTAACAGCAGTTGCAACTGCTCCAAAAGTTATTGATGTTGATACTGAGTTTGGAGAAGCTACTGGTATTAATATAACTGCTTATGATATATATGGAAATGAAGGAAACTTAGCAATTGTTAAAGGAACAAACCATGATGGCTTTGGTGTTCAAGGAAGAACATCTGGTTCAGGTGCAAGTTCAGAGTTAGGTCATGGAAATAATGGAGTTAGTGAAAAAATAGTTTTTGATTTTACTAATGATGCTGATTCTTTAGATGTAGCTTTTGCTTGGAGACATAACGGTGAAACTGCTAAAGTTACATTTTTTAATGATACAGAAGAGTTAGGATATGCAGAAGTTACTGGAGGTGGATCTAGTACAGATGCAACTGTTAATTATTATGATGTAAATGGTAACTTGATTAAATCTGTTCAAGCTCAAGGTGGAACAGATAGAGTTGATTTATCTTATACTTTTGAATTTCCAGATGCAAATGGTGAACCAACTGCTTTTGATAAAGTTGAGTTTAGTGCACCAGGATATGATGATGATTACTTAATAAATGAAATCTCATATACAGAAGTTATTGATCCTGAAATTACAAATATTAGTACTACTGATGGAAAAGTTACATTTAATATTCAAGTAGATGAAAACTATCCACCTCAAGGACAAGCAAAAGCTATTGTTGAAGTAAATGGTCAAGAGTATGAGGTTGATTTAAATGCTACTGGAAGAGGTGCTTTAACTGTTGATGCAAAAGATTTTGCTGATTTATCTGATATTAATATTGTTGTAAAAGAGATTATTGGTGGAAATTATGAAAAAGTAAATGGAACTGATAGTTCATTTGATTTAAGTGATTCTTTCAAAGATGATTTAAGTTCAACAAATGATAATATTGTTGTAACAGAAGATACAACATATGTATTAACAGAGACAGATTTTGGTGAGCTTGGAAAAGATGTAAGAGAGTTTAAAATAACACAAGTTCCTGAAAATGGTACTTTATACTATAAAGTAACAAGCGGACAAACAGTTATTGATAAAGAGGGCAATACTTATGTGGTTACAGAAGATACAACTATTGAAATTGCAGAAAATCAAGTTATCTCTTTAGCTGACATTGCTTCTGGAAAAGTTACTTTTGAACCTGATTCAAATAGCGATGAAGATGGTAGTTTTAAATTTGAAGTTTCAGATGGAACTACATGGCATGATGAGGAGTATACAACATCAGTTGAAGTAAAAGCAGTAGCAGATGCGCCAACTGCTTCAATCAATGTTAGTAATGCAACTGTAATAATTGATAATTCAGACTTTAATTATGATAGCTATGTACAAGATTTAAAAGATAATTCTGATACATATATTGAAGGTACTGAATCACATGGTGATAATTTATCAGCAGGTAGATTTAATAATACTAATGATTTTATTGATGGAAAAGACTTATCTGATAATATGATAGGTTATGATGGGGATGATGTATTCTTAGGACAAGAAGGTGATGACTCTATTTATGGAGGACATGAAGGAGCATTACCTTCTGTTTCAGATGGAACAGATACTGTAATATATAGAGGTAATTTTGATGATTATAATATTACATTTATTACTGATGGTTCAAATGTTAGAATAAATGTAATTGATACTAGATATGATGCATCTAAAGGTTGGTCTCATCCTGACAATCAAGGTTTAGATACTTATGAAACGGGTGATAATTTATATAGTATTGAAAAATTAGTATTTAAAGATGGTGTTTATGATGTTATTGATGGAGAACTTGTAAAAGAGGGAATAAAAACATTTGAGTATGATGTAGATATTAGTGCTGCATTAACTGATACAGATGGTAGTGAAACATTAAGTGTAAAAATTGATGGAGTTCCTGAGGGTGCAACACTTGAAAGTATAGATGATACTTATACTATTATAAAAAATAGTGATGGTTCATATAGTGTAGAAGTTCCATCAGATGCAACATCTATAAGTGACAATTTAAAATTAAAAGTTCCTGAAGATAGTGCAGGTGATTTTAATCTAACTATTACAGCAAGATCAACAGAATCAAATGATAATGAAGATGGAACAAACTATAAAGAATCAACAAACAGTGATGCTGTTCCTTTTGCACAAGATGAATCACAAGTATTGGATTTTGGAGATACATATAGTAAAACAGATGAAAATATTGTAATTGTTTTAGATATTTCAGGAAGTATGAATAATAAAATAAGACTTGAAGATGGTACTTTAGCAACTAGATTACAATTAGCAAAAGATGCTTTACAAAATATGGTAGATACATATAAAGAGTTCTCTAATGTAAAAATTAATTTAACTTCTTTTGCAGGAAAAGCAGATGATTTAGATGGTGGAGAATCTGAAAGTGGTTGGTATAGTCCAGAAGATGCATTAAATATTATAAATAGTTTTAGTGCAGGTGGTAATACAAACTATGAAGATGCACTAGAAGAGACATATTCAAACTATACTCCTCCTGCAAATGGAGAAAAAGCAACAGTTTATTTTATCTCTGATGGTAAACCTAATGTAGAAAATTATGATGGTTGGTATGATGAATATGGAATTATTGATAGTAAATACTTAGAAAACTGGAAAGACTTTTTAGAAAACAATGCTAAAGAGTTAAATGTAATAGGAATAGGTAAAGGTATTACAGATACTACTTATTTAGATAAAGTTGCACAAGATATTGGTAATGTAAAAACAAATGTGACAATCATAGAAGATGAGAATGATTTAAAAGATAGACTTGTTGAGAATGTGTATAAAAAAATTGAAGGAAATATTTTAGATAATATATCTGGTGGCGATGGTGAAATTTCTATTGAGTCAATTGTTGTAGATGGAAATAGCTATACAATAGATGATTCATCAAATAATATTGTTACAATTTTAACTAGTTCAGGAGCTACTTTAGATTTCAATTTTCAAACAGGAGATTATAGCTTTGGTGGAAATTTTAATGATATAAAAGAGTTTACAGAAAGCTTTGTAGTAAATACTCAAGATGAAGATGGAGATAAAGCAAGTGTAAAAATAAACATTAATATTGAGAATAATGTTGATGATACAGCAAGTACCCCAAGGTTAGATTTTAGTGTAGAAGATAATGGTAGTCAAGTAATTAGTCATGATTATGATGTTACAAAAGGTAATTATACTCATTGGGAAAAATTTACTGATACTGATGATTATATAAATATTAAATATAATGTAAATAATAATTTGGATACTAATGGTGGAAATGATGTTGTTAATGTTGGACGTGATATATATTCTTGGAAAAATATTAATTTAGGCGATGGTAATGATTTCATAACTATTGGAGGCAAAATAAATGATTATTATGGTGGTTATAAAGCAGAAGTAGATGGAGGAGAAGGTAACGACTCTATATATCTAAAAGGTTATACAAAGTATGACTATTATAACAATAATGATGATATTCGAGAGAAAATTTCAAATTTTGAAAATATTAAATGCAGTGATGGTGTAGTTAAAGGAGATGCAAATGCATTTAATAGTTCACCAATGAGTACAACTGTTTATAATTATACTATTGTATTAACAGCTGTATTAGCTGACAAAGATGGAAGTGAAACATTGTCAAATATTACAATTGAAAATTTACCTTCATCAATTACAAGTATAAAAGATAGTAGTGGAAATGAGTATACTGTTTCTAATGGAACAGTATCTTTACCATCAAATGAAGGTTTACAACAAGAGTATACAGTTGTATCATCGACAGAATTATCTAGCACAGAAATTAATTCAATGAAAGCAAGTGTAACATCAACAGAATCAGAAAATAATGATACAAATACAGTAAGTACAAATGCAAAATTAGAAGTTGATGTAGATTCAACAAATCATATGAATGGAACTAATGCGGATGAAAGATTTGATTCTCATGGTTCAAATGCAACTATTAATGCAGGTGCAGGAGATGATGAAATTATTTATCATGAGGGCGATATTATTGATGCAGGTGAGGGTGAAGATACTTTAAAAGTACTAACTGATGAAGATATAGATCTTTCAAATATAGCACCAAAAGTTGATAACATTGAAGCCATTGATTTAACAAATGATTTAGCAAACCATATTATTATTGATGAACAAAGTATTGAAGATTTAACTGATGATGAAAATATCTTGAAAATCTTTGGTGATGAGTCTGGTGAAGATAGTGTTAGGCTTGAGGGGAACTGGACGAAATCAGATGGTCAAATTTCAGATGATGATGGTAATACATTTAATGTTTATGAGGGAACTACAAGTGGAACTTCAAATATCAAAATTTTAATTGATGAAGATGTTTCAGTTGACCCTGATATTTAAAAAAGAAGAAGTTTAAACTTCTTCTTTTGATTTTTTAAGTTTAATTGCTTCATATTTTTTTTAAAGCTTTTTAGATATAATTGGCACTACTTTAAAAAAAACTCCAACAATATAGGAAAATTATGTCGAAAGAACTACTCCAAAAACAAGCTAATACAATTAGATTTTTAGCTGCTGATATGGTTCAGCAAGCCAACTCAGGTCACCCAGGTGCTCCAATGGGACTTGCTGATATTGCAACAGTATTAAGTAAACACTTAAATATTAGTCCTTCAAATGATAAATGGCTAAATAGAGATAGATTAGTATTTAGTGGTGGTCATGCAACAGGACTTGTGTATTCACTTCTTCATTTATGGGGATTTGATGTTAGCCTTTCAGATATTAAGAATTTTAGACAACATAACTCTAAAACACCAGGTCATCCAGAGTATGGACATACTCATGGTATTGAGATTACGACTGGTCCTTTAGGTCAAGGTATTGCAA
The DNA here is from genome assembly GCF_008000835.1 of Malaciobacter canalis. Taxonomy (GTDB): domain Bacteria; phylum Campylobacterota; class Campylobacteria; order Campylobacterales; family Arcobacteraceae; genus Malaciobacter; species Malaciobacter canalis. The sequence continues at coordinate 2,591,685 of NZ_CP042812.1, read as the reverse complement.
ATGCTGTTGGTTTTTCTATGGCTTCAAAATATGCACAAAATATATTAGGAAAAGATGTTATAAATCATAAAGTTTATTGTTTATGTGGAGATGGAGATTTACAAGAGGGTATTTCTTATGAAGCATGCGCAACTGCTGGGCATTTAAACTTAGATAACTTAGTAGTTATTTATGACTCAAACTCTATTACAATTGAGGGAGATACTTCTATTTCATGGAGTGAAAATGTTAAAAAAAGATTTGATGCTATTAATTTTGATGTAATTGAGATTGATGGACATAACTTTACACAAATTGACAATGCAATAACAAAAGCAAAAGAAGCAACTAAACCTGTTTTAATTATTGCAAAAACTGCTATTGGAAAAGGTGCTGCAACTTTAGAGGGGAGTCACCATACACATGGAGCACCTTTAGGTGAAGATGAGATAAGAGCTTCTAAAGAAAAAGCAGGATTTAATCCAGATGAAAAATTTGTTGTTCCTTATGATATTAAGGGTGCATTTGATAAATTAATCAAAGGTGTTGAAGCTGAAAATGCTTGGAATGAGTCTTTAAGTGAAGAGACAAAAGCAAAAATAGAAGAGCTTAAAAATCCAAATTTTGATAGTATTGAATATCCACAGTTTGAAGAGGGGTCAAGTGTAGCAACAAGAGGTTCAAATCATAAAATTTTAAATGCAATTGCAAAAGCAATTCCAGGATTCTTAGGTGGAAGTGCAGATTTAGCTCCATCAAATAAAACTGAACTTTTAGATATGGGTGATTTTCCAACTGGAAGAAATATACATTTTGGAATAAAAGAGCATGCTATGGCATCAATTTGTAATGCAATGAACTTATATGGTTTATTTAGAGTTTACAGTGCAACATTTTTTGTATTTTCTGATTATTTAAAACCAGCTGCAAGAATTGCTGCACTTGCAAGTATTCCTCAACATTTTATTTGGACACATGATTCTATTGGAGTTGGAGAAGATGGTCCAACACATCAACCAATTGAACATTTATCTCAATTTAGAGCTTTACCAAATTTTTATGTATTTAGACCTGCTGATGCTAATGAAAATATTGATTGTTGGAAAACTGCATTAAAATTAAATGCTCCAAGTGCTTTTGTTTGTTCAAGACAAAATTTAGAAGTATTAAAATCAAAAAAAGAGTTTGGTGATGTATCAAATGGTGGATACTTACTTAAAAAAAGAGAGGGTGCAACTGTTACTATTATGGCTAGTGGTAGTGAAGTAATGCTAGCTCTTAAAACAGCTTGTGCTTTAGAAAAAGATGGTATTTTAGCAAATATTGTTTCTGTTCCTTGTTTTGATTTACTTCTTGAGCAAGATAAAGAGTATATTTCAAATATTATTGATAAAAATACAAAAGTATTTGCTGTAGAAGCAGCAAGAGGCTTAGAATACTACAAATATGCAGATGTAGTTTATGGCATGGATACATTTGGTGCAAGTGCTCCTGCAAATAAGTTATTTGAAGATTTTGGTTTTACAATTGATTCATTAACACAAAAGATTAAAAAAGACTTATAAAACAATATAAGGTAGTAAAAGATCTTTTTACTACCTTAATTCAAATTAAACTACCTTATTCCTACTTTTTTCCACTTTTTACTCTAAAATATCAAAATTAATTAAAATTTTTAAAAAAACTTACAAAAAAACGCAAAAAATACCTTTTATGTCATACTTTTCTTATAAAATTACTTAATTTAAAAAAATAAGTACTTTATAAGGTTACTTGGAGGTAATTATGGAAAAGGTAATTGAAGCATATACAGGTGTAACTACTCAAGGTAAAAAGAGTAGAACTCCTGCAAAAATGGATGTGTGGTTAACTGCTACTGGTGTAGTTTTAGCACTTTTTATGATGGGGCATATGTTGTTTGTATCAACAATACTTCTTGGAAAAGATGTAATGCATGCAGTAACAAAAGCTTTCGAGCTAGATTTCATATTTGAAGGTGGAATACCAGCTGTTGTAAGTTTTTTTGTTTTGGCTATAACAATTGTATTTATAATACATGCAATCTTAGGATTAAGAAAATTTCCTACTAGTTATAAAACATATATAAAAATTAAAGAACATGCAAAAATGATGAAACACAATGATACATCAATGTGGATGTTTCAATGGATAAGTGGATTAATCATGATGTTTGCAGCAATGATTCACTTATTTATTATGTTTACTCAACCTCAAAATATAGGTCCATTTGGATCAGCATATAGAGTTGTTGAAGATCATATGTGGTTACTTTATGTTGTTTTATTAATCTGTGTTGAGATTCATGGTTCTGTTGGATTATACAGAGCTGCTATGAAATGGGGTTGGTTTGATGGCGAAAACCCAAAAGCAACAAGAGCTAAAATGTTAAAAGTTAAAAAATTACTAAGTGTTGTATTTTTAACTTTAGGAGTTGTAACTTTACTTGCATATATTAAAATTGGATTAGAAAATGATATTGCACCAGGACAAAAGTATCAACCAACAAATAGTTCAAAAATTATAAACAATTAAAGGTTAGATTATGAAGATTAAATATTGTGATGCATTAGTAGTTGGTGGAGGTTTAGCAGGTCTTAGGGCTGCTGTTGCTGCTGCTGATAAGGGATTAAGTACGACAGTATTAAGTTTAGTTCCTGTAAAAAGATCTCATAGTGCTGCTGCACAAGGTGGTATGCAAGCTAGTTTAGGTAATGCAAAAATGAGTGAAGGTGATAATGAAGATGTTCACTTTTCTGATACTGTAAAAGGTAGTGACTGGGGATGTGATCAAGAAGTTGCAAGAATGTTTGTAACAACTGCACCAAAAGCAATTAGAGAATTAGCATCTTGGGGTGTGCCTTGGACAAGAATTAGAAAAGGTAACCATGAAGCAGTTATTAATACTAAAAAAACAAATATTTTTGAAGATGACAATAAACATGGTTTAATTAACTCAAGAGACTTTGGTGGAACAAAAAAATGGAGAACATGTTATACAGCTGATGCAACTGGGCATACAATGCTTTTCGCTGTTGCAAATGAAGCTTTAAAAAATGATGTTAATATTGAAGATAGAAAAGAAGCAATTGGACTTATTCATAAAAATAATAGATGTTATGGAGCAATTGTTAGAGATTTAATTACAGGTGATGTTGTAGCATATGTTTCAAAAGGAACATTAATAGCAACAGGTGGATATGGTAGAGTTTATGAAATTACTACTAATGCAGTAATCTGTGAGGGAATTGGTACAGCCATTGCACTAGAAACAGGAGTTGCAAAACTTGGAAATATGGAAGCTGTACAATTTCACCCAACACCATTATTCCCATCAGGTATTTTATTAACTGAGGGTTGTAGAGGTGATGGAGGTGTTCTAAGAGATGTTGATGGACACAGATTTATGCCAGATTATGAACCTGAGAAAAAAGATCTTGCAAGTAGAGATGTTGTTTCAAGAAGAATGATGGAACATATTAGAAAAGGAAAAGGTGTTGATTCTCCTTATGGAAAACATTTATGGTTAGATATCTCTATTTTAGGAAGAGACCATATTGAAAGAAACCTAAGAGATGTACAAGAAATTTGTGAATATTTTGCAGGAATTGATCCAGCTGATGAGGGACAAAAAGGTTGGGCACCAGTTCATCCAATGCAACACTACTCAATGGGTGGTATTAGAACAAAACCAACAGGGGAATCTCCTACATTAAAAGGTCTTTTTAGTGCAGGTGAAGCAGCATGTTGGGATATGCATGGATTTAATAGACTTGGAGGAAACTCTGTATCTGAAACGGTTGTTGCTGGTATGATTGTAGGTAACTACTTTGCAGATTTTTGTAAAGATAATGAGATTGATATTGATACAAAAACTATTGAAGATGCAGTTGCTAAAAAAGAGAACTATATTAAACAATTAGTATCTTTAAATGGAACAGAAAATATTTTTAAAATTAAAAATAGAATGAAAAAAATAATGCAAGATTATGTTGGTATTTTTAGAGATGGAAATGGTTTAGAAAAAGCAGTTAAAGAGTTAGAAGAGCTTTATATTAAATCAAAAAATATCTCTGTTGAAAATAAACAACTAACAGCAAACCCTGAATTAGAAGAAGCATATAGAGTTCCAATGATGCTTAAAGTTGCACTTTGTGTAGCAAAAGGTGCGTTAGATAGAACAGAAAGTAGAGGGGCTCATACAAGAGAAGATTATCCAAAAAGAGATGATGCAAATTGGTTAAAAAGAACACTTACTTCATGGGAAGAGGGTAATACAATGCCAACTGTTGAGTATGAAGAGTTAGATATTATGAAAATGGAAATACCTCCTGGATTTAGAGGATATGGTGCTAAGGGTATGATTATAGAAAATGAATTATCAGCAGTAAGACAAGCACAAGTTGATGAGTTAACTGAAAAATTAGAGACTGAGGGTAAAGATAGATACCAAATTCAAGATGCTCTTATGCCTTTTCCTTTACAAGAAGAGTATAAAAGAAAAAATAAAAGATTAGGAGTTAAGTAATGGCACGGCAATTAACAATTAGGGTATTAAGATATGACCCACAAAGTGGAGATAGTAAACCATATTTCAAAGATTATAAGATTGAAGAAACAGATAGTATGACTATTTATTTAGCTTTAACATACATAAGAGAAAATATGGATGCAGGTTTGAGTTTTGATTTTGTTTGTCGTGCTGGTATTTGTGGTAGTTGTGCCATGATGATCAATGGAAGACCAAAATTAGGGTGTAGATCATTAACAAAAGATTTTGAAGATGTAATTACTCTTTTACCTCTTCCTACATTTAAACTAATCAAAGACTTATCTGTTAATACAGGTGAGTGGATGGATGGTATGAGTAAAAGAGTTGAATCTTGGATTCATACAACAAAAGAGACTGATATTTCTAATCTTGAAGAGAGAATTGAACCAGATGTTGCAGATGAAGTATTTGAACTTGATAGATGTATTGAGTGCGGATGTTGTGTTGCAGGTTGTGGAACAAAACTTATTAAAGAAGATTTTGTTGGTGCAGTTGGTCTTAATAGAGTTGCAAGATTTGAATGTGATCCTCATGATGAAAGAACAATTGATGATTATTATGAGTTAGTTGGTGATGATAATGGAATATTTGGATGTATGACTCTTCTTGGTTGTGAGGATACTTGTCCAAAACATCTTCCTTTACAAAATAAAATAGCATATATGAGAAGAAAGCTAGCTACTATAAAAGAGTAGAAGACAACCAGCATAGAAAAGCTTATCCCATCAAGCTTTTCTATTTTAATAATTTTGGATGTATAGCTCCTGGCTGTGAGTTTGCTTGTCCAATAGTAACCTTGATATTTTTACGGGAAATAATTAGGTTTATTAGTAAATGACTATTTTTATGAAATAGTCGCCATCCTGAACTTATAAAAACTAATGTTTAATTAACGTAGTAGTAATATTAACTAGTATAACGCTCTAATAATACTAGACCTTAAATAATAATGCTCATTCACTTACTATAAAAAAGCACAAAACAGCCCAGTCTCTCCTTTTTATCTAAAATCAAAAAAATATTATAAATAAAAATATTCTAATTTTAAAGTCTCATATTCAAAAAAAGTAAAAAAAAAGTAAAAAAATGAATAAGTATTCATAAAAAATCACTTTTAGTTCATTTTGGACTTATAGAATTACATTAAGTAAAAAATTAAAGCCTTTTTTAAAGAACATAATGACAGACTTTAATTTCAAAATTAATTCAAAGGACATATTATGAGTAAAAGAATGGAGCACGATTTAATCGGTGAACGAGAGATAGATAATGAGTTTTATTATGGAGTGCAAACTGCAAGAGCTCAAGATAATTTTCATATTACAGGTGTGACATTATCTCAATTCCCTACATTTATTATTTCACTTGCAAAAGTAAAAAAAGCTTGCGCATTAGCAAACTATAATTTAAAACTATTAGAAGAAAACAAAAAAAATGCAATTTGTGAAGCTTGTGATGAGATAATTAATGGCTCTTTACATGAGCATTTTGTTGTTGATGTTATTCAAGGTGGAGCTGGTACTTCTACTAATATGAATGCAAATGAAGTAATCGCAAATAGAGCCTTAGAAATTTTAGGTCATGAAAAAGGTCAATATGACTTATTACATCCAAATAATGATGTAAATAAATCACAATCAACAAATGATGCTTATCCAACAGCATTTAGAATTGCACTTTTTGAAAAAATATATGAATTAATTGATTCAATGAAAGTTTTAAGAAAATCTTGCATGAAAAAAGCAGATGAGTTTAAAGATGTTATTAAAATGGGAAGAACACAACTTCAAGATGCTGTTCCTATGACATTAGGGCAAGAGTTTCATACATATGTAACTATGATTGATGAAGATATTGAAAGATTAATTGGAGCACAACAACTTGTAAGAGAGATGAATTTAGGTGCAACTGCAATTGGTACTGGTATTAACTCTCACCCAGAATATGCACATGAAGTAGAACAAAGATTACAAGAAGTAACTGGAAGACCATTTGTAACAGCAAAAGATTTAGTTGAAGCAACACAAGATACAGGTGCTTATGTACAAATCTCTGGAGTATTAAAAAGAGTTGCTATTAAAATTTCTAAAATTTGTAACGATTTAAGACTTTTAAGTAGTGGACCAAGAACTGGACTTAATGAGATTAACCTTCCTGCAATGCAACCTGGTTCATCAATTATGCCAGGTAAAGTAAATCCAGTTATCCCTGAAGTTGTAAATCAAGTTGCATTCCAAGTAATTGGAGCAGATGTTACTATTACAATGGCAAGTGAGGGTGGACAATTACAACTTAATGTATTTGAACCTGTAATTGCATATAACTTATTTAATTCAATTAATATGATGAAAAATGCATTTGAAACATTATCTGAAAAATGTGTTGATGGAATTACTGCAAATGAAGAGCATTGCAAAAATTTAGTTTTAAATAGTATTGGTTTAGTAACTGCACTTAACCCTTATATTGGATATGAAAACTCAACAAATGTTGCAAAGGAGGCGTTAGAATCTGGAAGATCAGTTTACGATATTGTATTAGAAAAACAACTTTTAACACAAAGTGAACTAGAAGAGATTATTAGACCAGAAAATATGATTAAACCAAGAATTAAATAATTATTTACAGTATCAAATAACTCACAAGGAGGACGTTATGTTATTTTTAGAAATATTAGTAGTGTTAGGCGCTATTTATATGGGGGCTAGAATAGGTGGAATTGGAATTGGGTATGCAGGTGGACTTGGAGTATTAATCCTTTGTCTTTTCTTTGGTTTAGAACCAGGTAGTATACCAATCGATGTTATTTTAATTATCATGTCAGTTATTGCAGCAATTGCAGCAATGCAAATTGCAGGTGGATTGGATTATATGGTAAAAATTGCAGAGGATATTTTGAGAAGAAATCCTAAGCATATTACATATTTAGCACCAGCAGTTACTTATTTTATGACATTACTTGCAGGTACAGGGCATACAGCATATTCAACGCTTCCTGTAATTGCAGAAGTTGCAAAAGAACAAGGTATTAGACCATCAAGACCTTTAGGTATTGCAGTTGTGGCATCGCAAATTGCGATTACTGCTTCTCCAATTTCAGCAGCAGTAGTATTCTTTAGTGGAATTATTGAGCCTTTAGGGGTTGGATATATTGAGTTATTAGCGATTGTTATTCCTACAACATTTGCAGCTTGTATGATTACAGCTTTTGTAAGTAACTTTTTAGGAAAAGACTTAAAAGACGATCCTATTTATCAAGATAGAATGAAAAAAGGTTTAGTTAAATTAAGAGGTGAAACAAAAGTAGAGATTAAAAAAGGTGCAAAACTATCAGTTGGTATTTTTATTCTTACTATTATCTCTGTTGTAACTTATGCTACTTTAATTAGTGATAAAGTTGGAGTTATTCAAGATCCATCACTTCCAAGAAATGCCGCTATTATGGTATTTATGTTAACTTGTGCTGCTATTATTACAATGGCTTGTAAAGTTGATTCTGGAAAAGTTATTACTGCATCAACATTTCAATCAGGTATGAGTGCTTGTATTTGTGTACTTGGTGTTGCTTGGTTAGGGACTACATTTGTAGGAGCTCACATTGATGAGATTAAAGGTTTTGCAGGTAATTTATTAAATAACTATCCTTGGATGTTAGCAATTACTTTATTCTTCGCAAGTATGCTTTTATATTCTCAAGGTGCAACAACAAAAGCATTAATGCCAGCAGCATTAGCTTTAGGTGTTGATCCTGTTACTGCAATTGCATCATTTGCAGCAGTTAGTGCATTATTTGTATTACCAACTTATCCAACGTTACTTGCAGCTGTTGAAATGGATGATACAGGTTCAACTAGAATTGGTAATTTAGTATTCAACCACCCATTTATGATACCAGGAGTTATAGCAATTGCTCTTAGTGTTATATTTGGATTTATTTTCGCTGGAATAATTATCTAAGCAAAATATCTTCAATGCATACAAGATCGGTTCTTGTATGCATTTTTTTAAGTATCATGTTAACTTTTTAAAGTTTATTATCTAATTACAATCAAATAAAAGGAGATTGTCATGAAGAAATTATTAAAATCAGTTGCGTTATTTGCCTTTGTTGGTACATCAGTACTTTTAGCTAAACCAAATATTACTATTTTAGCTACAGGTGGAACTATTGCAGGAGCAGGTGAGTCTTCTACAAAAAGTGCTTATTCAGCAGGTGCAGTTACAGTTGATAAGTTAATCTCAGCTGTTCCTTCAATTAAAGAATTAGCAAATATTAAAGGTGAACAAATATCAAATATTGGTTCACAAGAGATGAATGATAAAGTGTGGATTAAACTTGCAAAAAGAGTTAACACATTACTTAAAAAAGATGATGTTGATGGTGTTGTAATTACTCATGGTACTGATACTATGGAAGCAACATCTTATTTTCTTGATTTAACTGTAAAAAGTAAAAAACCAATCGTTTTTGTTGGAGCTATGAGATCAGGTTCATCTATGAGTGCTGATGGTCCAATGAATATTTTTAATGCTGTTAATGTAGCAATTGATAAACAAACAGCTGGTAAAGGTGTTGTTGTTGTAATGAATGATGAAATTCATAGTGCAAGAGAAGTTACTAAAGTTAATACTTCTATGGTAAATGCTTTTGCTTCACCAAATACTGGAAAAATTGGTACAGTTTATTATGGTAATGTTCATTATTATATGAACCCAACTAGAAAACATACATATAATTCAGAGTTTGATATAGAAAAAATAGATTCTTTACCAAGAGTTGAGATTTTATATGCACATGCAAATGATAGTGATATTTTTGTAAATGCAGCAGTAAAAGCAGGAGCAAAAGGTATTATTCATGCAGGTATGGGTAATGGTAACTTATATCCAAGTACTCAAGAAGCTTTAGGTAAAGCTGTAAAAAAAGGTATTGTTGTTGCAAGAACTTCAAGAGTAGGTAGTGGTAGAACAAACTTACATGGTGAAGTAAATGATGAAAAATATGGTTTTATTGCAACAGATAATTTAAATGCACAAAAAGCAAGAATTTTATTAATGCTTGGACTTACTAAAACAAATGATAAAAAAGAATTACAAAAAACTTTTTTTGAATATTAAGATAAACAAAGAGATTTTTCTCTTTGTTTAGTGTCATGATAATATTTTAATGTTATAATTTAAAATATTAAGAAAAAAGGCATAACCTTGAGAAAATCTATTTTTATACTACTAAGCACTTTTATACTACTAAACACTTTAACTACTTCATTATTTGCAAAAGAGATTAAAAATGTTTTAATAATCAACTCTTATCACAAAGGTTTTGAGTGGAGTGATAAAGTAATTGCAGGAATGGAAGAGTTTTTTTATACTACAAATATTGATGCAAATGTATTATATATGGATTCAAAAAGAATTGCTTCGAAAGATTATTTTGATAAATTAACAGAACTTTATGATCTTCAATTAAAAAAACATAAATATGATTTAGTTGTTGCAGTTGATAAATTTGCATATGCTTTTATCTTGCAAAATAGTAAAGAACTAGATATTACTCAACCTATATATTTTATTGGATTAGAACAATACTCAAAAGAAGAAATAAAAAATTATGGTCTTGAAAAACAAGTTAGTGGAATGCTTGAAAAAAGAGAGATCAAAACCAATATAAAAATCATAAAAAAATTATATCCTACATTAAAAAAACTATATATTTTAAATGACCAAAGTGCAAATGGTGATGATTCACATAAATTTATTGAAGAAGCAATTGAGGAAATAACAGATAAGTTTGAAGTTGAGTATATAAGAAAAATCAAATTCGATGATTTAATAGATAAATTTTCAACATATAAAGAGAATGAAGCACTATTTTTCGTAAGATTTTATAATGATAGTACTGGAAAACTATATCCAAATTATGAAATTGCTTCTTTTATGAAAAATGCAAAAATTCCAGTATTTATTACTGATGATTTGTTTATCAAAAAAGGTGCAATTGGAGGTAAATTAGTTGATATAAAACAACTAGGAAGAAACTCTGCAAAAGAGATAAAAAAGATTATGGAAAATAAAAACAGTAGTGTAAGTATTAAAACTGATGATAGTTATAACTATGTTTTTGATTATGAAAAGGTAAAAGAGTTTAATATAAATCCAAATATATTAAATGAAAAATTCAAATATGTAAATGCACCATTGTCTTTTTTTGAAAAAAATCGACTTTTTATTGATTTTGTTTTTATTATATCTCCTTTTTTGGTTTTTTTAATTTTAGGTTTAATTCACAATTTATACTTAAGAATTAAAAGTTCAAAAAAATTAAAACAAAGAATGCAATTTGATAAAGTTTTATTAGACTCAATAAAAAGCCCTATTGTGTGGGAAGATGAAAAGGGGTTTATTGTTGATTCTAATGCTAAATTTGATGAACTTTTAGAGATGAGTACAAATATAATCAAAGGAAAACAATTAAAAGATTTCATAGAAAATGGAAATGTAAAAAAACTTTTAAGCTTATTAAAAACATTTGTAGATAAAAATCATTTTGAAAGTAATGCAATAATTTTAAAATCAAAAGATAATAAAGAACATATTTATATGATTGACCAAACAGATTATACAGAAGATATTTATAGAACAAGTGGTACAGTGGTTGTATTTACTGATGTTACAAAAGAAAAACTTGCATTAAGAGAGAAAATAAAACATCAAGAGTTTATGATACAACAATCAAAATTAGCAGAGATAGGAGAGATATTTTCATCAATTGCGCACCAATGGAAGACACCACTTTTAGAGATAACAACAATAGCACAAGAACAAATATATTCAACAGATAAAAAGATAATAGATGAAGAGAATAATGCCTTTGTAAATGATATCATGGTACAAGTTAGATATATGGGTGAAACAATAAGTGATTTTCAAAACTTCATAATGCCATCAAAAAGGAAAGTTTCATTTAATATATCAGAAGCAGTTACAAAAATGCTAGAAATAATAAATCATAATATAAAATATAATTATATAAAGACAAATGTACAAGTACAAAAAGATGCAAATTTAAATATTATAGGATATAAAAATGAGCTTATGCAAATATTGTTAAATATAGTAAATAATGCAAAAGATTCAATAGTAAAAAGAAGAAAAGAGAAAAAAATAAAAGAGGGAATAATAAATATAGATATAAGAAATATTCAAAATGATGTATTAATCCAAATAGAAGACAATGGAGGAGGAATACCAAAAGAGCATATAAAAAATATATTTAAACCTTACTATACAACAAAGGAGAATGGACATGGTATAGGCTTATATATGGCAAAACTTATAATTGAAGATAAAATGGATGGCACAATTGAAGTTGAGAATACTAATAATGGAGCTATGTTTAGTATTAAGTTAGGAGCAAAATTATGAAAATACTACTATTAGAAGATAATGAAAGGCTTGCCACATTAGTAGCAAATGCCTTAAAAAGTGAAAATTATATTGTTGATATATTTACAGATGGGGAGGAAGCACTTGATAATTGTACAAATGGTTATCAATGCTTGATTTTGGATATAAATGTTCCATCACTTGATGGAATTTCTGTTTTGGAATCTTTTAGATTATATAATTTAACAGTTCCTGTTATTATTATTAGTTCAAACTATGAACTTGATAAGATTCAAACTTCTTATGAAATGGGATGTGATGATTATTTAAAAAAGCCTTTTTTTATGTATGAATTAATTCATAAGATTAAAAAACTTTGCCATAATGAAGCAAAACTATTAAAATTTAAAGATAATGCAGTATTTGATTATATAAAACACTCTTTAGTAAGAGATGATGAAGATATAAAATTAGCAAAAAAAGAGATTTTATTTTTAGAACTTTTAGGAAAAGATATAAATAGAGTATTTAGTTTTGATGAAATTGAAGAGTATGTATGGGAGGGAGAACCAACTACTTTAACAAATATTAGAGCCTTAGTTAAAAGATTAAGAAAAAAAATCCCAGAAGGATCTATAAAAATAGTAAAAGGTTTAGGTTATTCTTTGGATCCAAATGAGGTTAAAATAGTACAAAAATTAGATTAAGAACTTATTTCCTAGCACTTAGAAGTGCTAGGAAATTACTATTTCTCAATAAATCTTTTTTCTTCAACATCTTCTAAAATTGTTGTTGCAATTTTTTCTGTTTCTATAGCTATATCATTTGTTTGACTTGCTACACTTGCATTTTTTTGTGTTTGTTGGTCTAGTTGTGTTACTGCATCATTTATTTGAGTGATTCCTGATTCTTGTTCTTTACTAGCTGTTGTTATCTCATTAATCATTTCTGTTGATTTTCTGATATTTTCCAATAAATTATCATAACCTTTAATCATCTCTGAGCTTATACTTTTACCCTCATTTGCTTTACTTGTTGCATTCTCTACTATTCTTTTTATTTCATTTGCAGCTTCTGCACTTCTACTTGCAAGATTTCTTACTTCTGCTGCTACAACTGCAAAACCTTTTCCAGCCTCACCTGCTGTTGCTGCTTCTACTGCTGCGTTTAAACTTAAGATATTTGTTTGAAATGCTATTTGATCAATTACTGTTATTGCTTCTGCAACTGCTTGTGTTTGTTCATTCATTTCATCCATTGCAGTTGTAGTATCATTTGCTAAGTTTTGTCCTGTTTTTGCAGAGTTTGATAACTCTTGTGCATATTTACTCATTTTTGCTACATTTTCTGAGTTATTTATTATTGTACTTGTTATCTCTTCTAGTGCTGCTGCTGTTTCTTCTAGGTTTGAAGCAGATTCATTTGAAGAAGTACTTAAAATAGTCACTGTTTCTAAAAGGTTTTTTGAGTTCTCTCTTAGGTTTATACCATTTGTTTTATTTTTTACTAGCATTTCATTTATAGTATCAGCTAAAGAGTTAAGAGCAATAGCAACTTCACCTTTTGGATTTGAAATTCTGTGTGTAAAGTTCATTTGTTTAAACTCTACTAAGGATTTGTCTATTTCTATAAAGTTATTGTTTATTTTTGAAGAGATAGAATCAAGCATTTCATTTAGATTCTCTTTTAGCTCTTCTAAGCTTTTATTCTCTGTTTTGTGTGTAACTCTATTTTCTAAATTTCCTGTGTTTACTTCTGAAACTATATGTTTAACATTATCAATTAATTTATAATCTTGGTCTAATAACTTATTTGTTTTTTCGATATTCTCATTTACAATAGTTGCCATTTGTCCAATTTCATCTTTTGTATTAATATCGATTCTTTGAGCATTGTCTTTTTCTTTATTTATATATTTGAAAAAGTCCAATAATCCATTTTGGAACTTATTTAAAGGTTTGTTAATTTGATTATTTATAAAGAAAATAACAAATAGTGCAATAAGTATTGAAATAACAAAAGCAATTAAAACAATCCCAAAAACAATAGATAATATTTTATCAGCTGCTTCATCTTCCATCATCTTGATATGAGCTTCTATTTTATCTGTATATACTCCCGTTCCTATCATCCACTGCCATGGATCAAAACCTGCTGCATAGCCTAGTTTTTCTGACTCTTCATTGCTTCCTGGTTTTGGAAAGTCATATCGTACAATAGCTCCACCTTTTTTTGCAGCATTTACTAACTCTTTTATAAAGTAAATACCTTTTTTACTTTTTAAATTTATAATATTTTTACCTACTAACTGGGGCTTTGTAGGATGCATTAAGTTAGTACCTTTATAATCATAAATAAAGAAATATCCATTTTCACCAAACTTTAATTCAGATATTTCTTCTAAAGCTTTTTTCTTTAAAGACTCAGAAATATCATCTATATATGCACCTGTACCTATTATCCAATTAAAAGGTTTGAACATTTTTACATAAGATACTTTTTGTCTTGGTGGTTTATTAGGAACAGTTTGTTCATATGAAACTAGTCCATCACCATTTTCAATTGCTAGTTTAATAAAGTTTAAAATATGAGGTTTTGGGTATCTTTTCCCCTCTTTTGTAGGATTTATTGGGTGTTTTAATACTATTGCATTTTCATTATAAACGAAAAAATAGTCTTGGTTTGCTCCATATCTAGCTCCCGCAATAGCATCTAATAAAATCTTCTTTAACTCTTTATCTGGGACTTTGCCATTTAGTTCACTATAAAGCTTATTTAAAATCTTAAACAAAAAGTCTGTTTGTTTTTCAAGATTATTTTTAATATTCTTTTTTATTTTTTCAACATCGGATTGTTTATAATAGTTTTCAAGAATATTTTTTGCAAAATTTGTATAAGAAGCCAAGGTCTCTTCTTCTACATTATAAGCAGTTTTCCTATAGTCTGCTATATTCTCTTTTGTTAAACTATTTAAAGAATAAATAGATTTGATTGCAATCATTGTTGCTACTGAAATTATAGTAAAAACTATAATTAGTATAAGCTTAGTTCTAATTGTCATGTTATTCATGTTAAGTCCTTTTTGGCTTTATGCTTACAATTATACATTTTTTTTGCATAAATTCATAATTATACAGCTAGATTAGGACATTTTTAAGACTTTTCTAGATGAGCTATTTAATTAGATAAAAAATGGTGTTTTAATTCTCTTTTAACCACTTATAAATTGTAGCTCTTGATATATGTAGTATATCACATAAGTAAGATATTACATTTCTAATTGAAAAAATACCTTCACTATTTAAGTATAAAATCAACTCTTTTTTTTCTTTTATTTTTAAATTTTTTAAATTTTTATTGTTAGTTTTTAGATAGTTATTTATTATTGTATTTGTATGACTTTTCCAATCTTGTGTAAATAATAGATTTGGTTTTTCTTCACTGTTTTCTATATTTAAAAAATTCTTTAATGAATGAAATATATTTTCAAATGTATTAATGTCAAAATTTATACATATTATTCCAATTATTTCATTGTTTTCATCTCTTATTATAGAAGAAACTGTTTTTAATTTTTTGCCATCTAAGTTCACTTTTTCATAAGGTCCTACAATATCAGATTTTAAAGATTTTATATCTTTTACATCATTTAGCATCTTATCACCTACTTCTCTTTTTGAAAAGGCATTGCTAATATGAATTAGTTTCTCTTCTTTTATATCATGTAATGCAACTTCAACATTTGGATAAAAGAGTTTTGCAATTGCATCGCAAGTTGTTTTGTGTGTTTGTAATTTTTTATTCATAAACAAATAATACTATAAATAAGACTTAAAATACAAAAAGTCTATATTTTACTTTTAAATTGACAAAATGTATATAAAAAAGTATAATTTTATTTTTTAAAGGATGGTAAATGTTAAAAGGAATAATTGTTTTACTTATATTTCAATTTTTAGGTGAGTGTATAACAAAGCTGTTTTCACTACTTATTCCAGGGCCAGTAATAGGTATGATACTTCTACTTTTATTTCTAATGATAAGAAAAAGTAGTTTTAAAAGTTTAGATAATGCTGTATTTATTCACTTAAGATATCTTCCAATGCTTTTTATTCCAGCAGCAATGGGAATAATAACTCAAGCAGATATTTTACAAAAAGAGTTTTGGGCAATATTGATTTCACTTGTTTTAGGAACAATCATAGCCTTAGCTTTTAGTGCAAAATTTATGGATTATTTGACAGAAAAAAGAGCGAAAAATGAACTTTGATGCAGTAATACAATATATTCATACAACACCACTAACATGGCTTATTTTAACATTGGCTTCTTTTAAAATAGGAATTATTGTTTATGAAAAATTTAATAAAAATACTTTACTTCAGCCAATAATAGTAGCTTATGCTATTATTATGAGTGTGATTTTATTAACTAATACTTCTTATAAAGAGTATTTTGAGGGTGTTAAAATAATTCACTTTTTCTTAGGACCTGCAACTGTTGCTTTGGCTCTTCCTTTGTTTAATAATTTAAAGTATATTAAGTCTTTATTTATTCCAATTATTGCGACACTTATTATTGCAGGAGTTTTTTCTATTGCAATTGCAGTTGGATTACTTTGGATTTTAGATGCAAAACTAGCAACAATTTTATCGATGACAACAAAATCAATAACAGCTCCAATTGCAATTATTACTTCTGAACAAATAGGAGCAATTCCTTCATTGGCTGTTGGTTTTGTTATTATTACAGGAATTATTGGTGCACTTTTAGGAACAATTATTTTCAAAGTAATTAAGATTAAGCATGAAACTTCAAAAGGCTTTGCTCTTGGTTTGATTTCACATGGAATAGGAACAGCAAGAGCTATAGAAATAGGTCAAAAAGCAGCTGCTTTTTCTGCCCTTGCTATGGGTCTTAGTGGTATATTTACAGCGATATTTTTGCCAATTGTAATTTCTTTTTTTAAATAAAGGCAAAAGTAATTAATTTTTTACTCTATATATTGTATGCTTTTATATTAGATTTTACATAGGAAAAAAAATGTATCAAACCCGTAAGAGTACAAATAAAGGGCTAAGATGACCCTTCTTATTGTATATTTACTAATAGCAATATTAGTTTCATTTTTATGTTCTGTTTTAGAAGCAGTTTTACTTTCAAGTACAAGTAGTTATATAGAGTCTTTATCAAAAAAAGATGATTCAAAAGCAATAAAAATCTTAAAAAAATTAAAATCAGATATTGATAAACCGATTTCTTCAATTTTGATTTTAAATACATTTGCTCATACAATGGGTGCAGCAGGTGTTGGAGCTCAAGCACAAAATCTTTTTGGAGATGAATGGCAAACACTAATAGCTTTTGTTTTAACTTTGATTATTTTATATGTATCTGAAATTATTCCAAAAACTATTGGGGCTATTTATTGGAAAAAACTATTAATTCCATCAGCTTATATAATCTCTTTTTTGATTAAAGTTTCTTATCCTTTAGTTTGGATATCAACTTTTATTACAAATTATATTTCAAAAAATAAAGATTGTAGTAATAATATTTCAAGAGATGAGATTATGACAATTATTGCAATGGGAGAAAAAGAAGGCTCAATTTTATCAAAAGAGAGTACTCTTATTGCAAACTTATTTAAATTAAAAAATGTAAAAGCAAAAGATGTTATGACTCCAAGAAGTGTGGTTTTTGCATTTGATGAAAATACTACTATTAAAGAAGCTATTGATAGTGATAAAATTTATATTTATTCTAGAATACCTGTTTATAAAGATACCATTGATGATATTATAGGAATAGTTTTAAATCAATCAATATTAGAAGAGAGTATTGAAAATAGAGATAATAAAAAAGTAAAAGATATTGCTATGAATGTTTATAAAGTATCTGAAAATATTCCTGTTTCTAATTTGATTGATCTATTTGTAAAGAGAAAAACACATCTATTTGTTGTGACTGATCAATATGGACAAACAAGTGGTATTGTAACACTTGAAGATGTAATTGAGGCACTTTTAGGAGTAGAAATAGTTGATGAATTAGATGAAGTGGAAGATATGCAAATATTTGCAAAAAATAGAAATAGAATTATACAAAATAAGATGATGATTCAAAAAAGGAAAAATAACATATGATGGACACACTATTTGTGTATGGAACTTTAATGCCAAACTGCCCAAATGCACATGTACTAGAAAATATTGTAGGTAAGTTTGTTCCTGCAACAGTTAAAGGAAAACTAATAGATGCAGGTTGGAGTGCAGGAATGGGATATCCTGGAATAAGACTTGAATTAGCAGAAGATACAGTTCATGGTTTTTTGTTTTATTCAAGTAATCTTTTAAATAATTGGGATTATTTAGATGAGTTTGAGGGCGCTGAGTTTATAAGGCAAGAAGTAACTGTTGAAAGATATGATGAATTAGATGTAAATACATATATTTATGTTTTAAAAGATGAAATTGAAGAAGAGTACTAGATTTTATTTGTAACTAAAATATGCACTTTTTTTTATATAATAAAAAAAAACTAAGGATAGCTTATGAAAAAAGTTTTATTTGTTTGTATTCATAATAGTGCAAGAAGTCAAATTGCAGAGGCTTTATTAAAAAAGTATTATGGAGATACCTTTACTGTTTCAAGTGCAGGTTTTGAACCAGCAAGTTTAAATCCAACTGTTATTGAAGTTTTAAAAAATGAAGAAGGTTTGGATATCTCTTCAAATAGTGTAGATTCAGTATTTGATTTTTTTAAGCAAGGTAAGGCTTTTAATTATGTTATTACTGTTTGTGATGAAACAAAAGCTCAAAAATGCCCTTTATTCCCAGGTGTGAATCATAAAATAAACTGGAGTTTCGAAGACCCAAATAGTTTTAAAGGCTCTAAAGAAGAAGTCTATAATAAAGTAAAAAAAGTATATTTAGATATAAAAAATGAGATAATTAAGTTTGCAGAAATAGAAAGAATATAACTATATTTATTAATAAGTTCTTTTTTTCTCACTTTTAGATATAGTTTCAAAAAAAATTATAAGAAAGATATTATCGTGAGTGAGAAAAAATTAGGACTTTTATATGCACTTAGTGCTTTTCTTTTTTGGGGTTTAACTCCAATGTATTACAAGCAAATAACAATGGTTCCTCCATTTGAGATTTTAGCTCATAGGGTTGTCTTTTCTGTTGTGGTGCTTGTGTTTTTACTTTTTATTAGCAAGCAGTTCAATACTTTAAAACCTATTTTTAAAAGTCTTGCAAAGATGAAATATTTGATTTTTGCATCAATTTTAATATCAATTAATTGGTTTACATTTATATATTCAATCTCTGTAAATAAAATAGTTGAAGCAAGCTTGGGATATTTTATTACACCTTTAGTAACAGTTGCTTTAGGATTTTTGATTTTTCAAGAAAGGGTAAATAAAGCACAAGGTATTGCAATTGTTTTAGCAATAATTGCAGTTGTTTATCAGCTTGCAACACTAGGAACAATTCCTATAATTGCACTGACTTTAGCCTTTTCATTTGGATTTTATGGAATGGTTAGAAAAAAAATTGCAATTTCATCTATTCCTGGGCTTTTTATAGAAACAATAGTTATTTTACCAATAGCTTTGATATACTTAAACTTTTTAGTACAAAATGAGCAAAGTGTATTTAATACTTTAAGCTCTTATGATATGACAATACTATCTTTAAGTGGTCTTGTAACAGTAGTTCCTCTTTTATGGTTCAATGCAGCTGCTACTAGAATGAGTTTAACAGCTTTAGGGTTTATTCAGTATATAGGACCAACCGTTGCATTTTTAGTTGCAGTATTTGTATATGATGAGGTTTTAAATGTAAATAAACTTATTACATTTACACTTATTTGGATAGCTTTAGTGATATTTTCACTTGATGGTTTAAAAAGAAGAAAAGCTTAATCTTTTCTTCTTATCTAAATAAAAGCAAAGGTTTTTTCATCTTTGAAAGAACTTTTGATGTAAAACTTCCAAAAATAAACTCTTTTACCCTTGAGTGTCCAAAAGCACCCATTGCTAAAATATCACAACTATTTTCATTAAAATAGTTTATAAGTAAATCTTCACTTGTTCCATCTAAAGTTTTTGTTTCTACTTCATAACCTTTTTTAGAATAGATCTCTTTTGCTTCTTGTAGAAGTGTTGCTGATTCTATTTTATTGGTATTAAGATTTACTATATCTCTTTTTACATCTTTAAATAGTGGGTTATTTGCAGTTTGTTGTAAAAGTTTTTTTGATTCATTTGAACCATTATATGCTACAAGGAGTTTTTTAGGCTCTACATAATCACTGTTTACTAAAAGTACAGGTTTATGTATATTTCTAATAATCTCTTTTACATTATCTCCAATTTCATGCTCTTCTTTGCTTTTAATACCTATTACTAAAGCTTCAATTTCATCTTCAAGTTCTAAAATATTATCAATAACTTCTCCATGAATTTGAGATATAATTACTTCATTGTTACAAGTTTGTGAAGCTCTTTGTTTAAGTTCATTTAAAATCTCTTTTCCTGATTTAATTGCAGATTTACTTTGCTCTTCTTCTTCTTTTGCAAGTTCTTGTAAAATATCATCTCTTTCTCCAAGAACTATACTTCCAGATAAATCAACTTTACTTGAATAATGATTGTGAACAACTATATTTAAAAACTTCAAAGGAAGATTCATATTATTTGAAATCTTAACTGCATAATCACAAGCAGAATAAGAGTAGTTTTTACCATCTACACAACATAATACATAGCCCATTTTAATGTCCTCCCATTACTTTATCAATCTCTTCTGGTTTATCATGAACACCAAATCTATCTATAATAGTTTTACTTGCTTCATTTTGACCTATTACTTCAACTTCTGTTCCCTCACGTCTTAGTTTTATAACTGCTTTATCTAATGCATAAACAGCAGATACATCCCAAAAGTGAGCTCTTGATAAATCTATTACAACTTTATCTAATACTTCTTTAAAATCAAATGTTTCATAGAATTTATCAGCACTATTAAAAAATACTTGTCCTACAAACTCATATGTTTTAACCTCTTTATTTTCATCATATCTAGTGTTACAATACATAAAGTGCGAGATTTTATTAGCAAAGAATAGTGAAGCAAGAAGAACACCTGCAACTACACCATGGGCTAAGTTATGAGTATAAACTGTAACTATTACAGTTACAATCATAACAATATTTGTAGATAATGGTAATGTCTTCAAGTTTTTAATTGAACCCCAATCAAATGTTCCAATTGATACCATAATCATAACAGCAACAAGGGCAGCCATTGGTATAATTGAGATTATATCACTTAAAAATACAACCATAATAAGAAGTAAAAAACCTGCAATAAATGTTGATAATCTTCCTCTACCACCTGATTTGATGTTAATTACTGATTGTCCAATCATAGCACAACCTGCCATACCACCAAAAAAGCCAGAAACAATATTTGCAATACCTTGTCCTTTGCACTCTCTATTCTTGTCACTATTTGTATCTGTTAAATCATCAACAATAGTTGCAGTCATCAAAGATTCAAGTAAACCAACTACAGCTAGTGAAACTGAATAAGGAAAAATTATTTGTAAAGTTTCAAAGTTAAATGGTACATCTGGAATTAAAAATATAGGTAAAGTATCAGGTAGTTTTCCCATATCCTCAACAGTTCTTATGTCAATTCCCATAAAATATACTATTAATGTTAAAATAATAATAGTTACTAAAGGTGAGGGTAAAATAGTTCCAATTTTAGGAATATAAGGAAATAGATAAATAATTGCTAATCCAAGAGCAGTTAATGCATATACATGCCATGTTACATCTATAAGTTCTGGAAGTTGAGCCATGAAGATTAAAATTGCAAGTGCATTTACAAATCCTACAACAACAGCTCTTGGAACAAAACTCATAAATCTTCCAAGTTTAAAATAGCCTGCAATAATTTGAATTAATCCTGTTAATAAAGTCGCAACAAGTAAATATTGAAGACCGTAATCTTTTACTAAATCAACCATAAGTAAAGCCATAGCACCCGTTGCTGCACTAATCATACCAGGACGTCCACCAACAAAAGATATTACAACTGCAATACAAAATGAAGCATAAAGTCCCACTTTTGGATCAACACCTGCAATAATTGAAAATGCAATTGCTTCTGGAATAAGTGCAAGTGCAACAACAATACCAGCTAAGGAATCATTTTTTATGTTTCCAAACCATTCTTCTTTTTTAAAGTACCTTTTTACCATCTAGTTCCTTATTTTTGTTTTATTAAATTGATGTTTAAATAGACTAATTTGTAATGCAATAAATATTATTATGGATTTTATTAAAATATTTTAAAATTGAGTGTTCTTAAAGTAGCCTTAAGATTTTTCGCAATTATATCTAAAAAAACTTTTATATAGGTTAGATTTTACATCCAACCTTTCTTTTTGAAAATATACAAAGGCGTTATAACTGATAGAGCCATTAGTCCAAGGGAAAATAAATATCCATATTCCCATTTTAATTCAGGCATAAGTGCAAAGTTCATACCATATATACTTGCTATTAGAGTAGGAGGAAGAAAGACAACATTTACTATTGTAAATATTTTTACAACTTTAGTTTGTTCAATACTTAAAACGCCAACGAAAACATTTTGTAAGTATTCTAATCTTTCAAAATTAAATTGAGTATAATCAACAAGTGAGCGAATATCTTTAAGCATAATAGAGATATCTTCTTTTATATCTTGTTTGCAAAGATGAGATTTTAGTAGTGAAGCTAAAATTCTTTGTTTATCTTTTAAGTTTTCTATTATTAACATATTTAGTTCTTCAAGTTTTGATATCTTTCCTAAAATATCTTCATCTTTATTTTTATAATCTGTTAATACAAGTCTTCTTAGTTTTGTAATCTCTTTTGAAAGATCTTCTACAATATCAGCAACAGAATCAATTCTAACATCAAGTATAGCGTTTAAAATATCATCACCACTTTTAAAAACTCTAAATCCAGATGAGGCTATTTTCCTAGAAATATCATCAAAAGTTTTTAATTGTGTATATCTAATTGAGATTAAAAGTTCATTTTTTAAAATAAATGAAACAGTTTCATTTTTTGCATAATCTTCTTTAAAGAGTAAAAAGAAACTATTTATTTCTATGCTTTCATTCTCTTCCCAATATCTTGAACTTATTTCGATTTCTTGACTTTCTTGTTTTGTTGGAAATTTTATATCAAAATTATTTTCTACTAACTTTAATACATCTAAAGCTGGAGAAACCATATCAATCCAATAAACATCTTTTAAGTTTTCTAAATCTGATAAGGCTTCAATCCCTAATGGCTGTCTTTTGTCTTTAATATAAAATTTTATCATAAGTAAAGCCTTTTGAACTATTTATTTTAGTAATTCTACAATGAATATAGTTATACTTACTTAAGAATATAAATTTTAAGAAGAACTATTCATTAAAGATATAACTTCTTGTTCATTTAAAAGTTTACCATTTGATTTTACTTTTCCATCAATTACAAGTGCTGGTGTACTCATAACATTGAAACTCATAATTTCTACAACATCTTCAACTTTTTCAACTTCATGAAAACCACCAACTTTTGAAACTGCTTTTTTTACAGTTTCTTCTAAAGCTTTGCATTTAGGACAACCTGTTCCAAGTATTTGTAATTTCATTTTTTATCCTTTTTTGATTTATAATTTTTAATAAAGTTTTATAAAATCGCGTTAAATAAGTACCCAGTTAAAAGTATGGCACCTCCTACAATACCAAAAAATATTGATATTAACTTTATACTTAAAACCCTTTTTAAAATCATAGCTTCTGGAAGACTTAAAGCAACAACAGCCATCATAAAAGATAAGGCAGTTCCTAGAAGCATTCCTTTTTGTGTTAATACTTCGACAAGAGGTAAAATCCCAGCTGCATTACTATACATAGGAATTCCCATAATTACACCAACTATTGGAGCATACCAAGCATTTCCACCTGCATATTTTGTTATAAAATCAGCTGGAATATAGCCATGTATAAATGCACCAATACCAACACCTATAATTACATATAAATATATTTTTCTAAATATATCATCAGTATTTATCCATGCTTCTTTAAGTTTATAAGAAAAAGATTCTTTCTCTTCTTGATATTGTGCATCAATAGGCTTTACTTCAATTAAAACCTCTTTGTCTAAATTCATACTTCCAATAATTAATCCAGCTACAATAGCAATAAGTATTCCAATACCAACATAAAGTAAAGCAATTTTCCAACCAAATAGTGAAAACAGTAAAGCAATAACAACAGCATCACTAAGTGGAGCTGAGATTAAATATGAAAAAGTAACTCCTAAAGGTATTCTAGCTTGTAAAAAACCTAAAAATAAAGGAATTGCACTACAAGAACAAAAAGGGGTGATAACTCCAAAAATTGCAGCTAAAAAATGACCAACAATCTTGTTTTTACCACTAATATACTCTCTTGCTTTTTCAATAGGAAAATAACTTCTTAAAAGTGTAACAATATAAATAATAGTAATTAAAAGTATGAAAATTTTTATAGTATCATAAATAAAAAAGTGTAATGCTTCTCCTAAATGACTACCTTTTTCAAGGTTTAAAATATCAAATACAAATATGGCACTTAAATTTACGAGCCAATCAAACATAAAATCTCCTAATGTAAAGTTTATTTATCAAGATATATTGATAAATTAAAATAATAGTTTTTATAAAAGTGCATGTTTTACTTTAGGAAGTAATATTTCTTCTATTTCTATATATGTTTTTTTAAATGCTTCAAAATCTTTTCCATCTGGATCTTCAAATCCCACATGAATAACTTTAGTTTTTTTAGGAAACATAGGGCAAGTTTCATTTGCATTATCACATACAGTTACTATTAAGTCATACTCATTATCTATTACTGTATCAATTGTTTTTGAATGATACTTCTCTTGCCAAATTTCTTTATCTTCAAGAATTTTTTTAGCATTAGCATTTACTTTTCCACTAGCTTTTACTCCACTAGAATCAGCACTTATCCCATCACATTTTGCATTTATTAAAGCCTCTGCTATGATACTTCTGCAAGAGTTACCTGTGCATAAAATTAAAACTTTTTTTTCCATTTTTTATCCTTTTAAATTAATGTAAGTAGTACTATTAATAGTACTGGGGGTGTTATTATCATACCAAATTTACTGTATTGGGCAAAAGAGATATTTACACCTTTTTTTGCTAAGACATGAAGCCATAATAGCGTAGCTAAGCTACCAAATGGAGTCATTTTTGGTCCTAAGTTACATCCAACTATATTTGCATAAATCATAGCTTGATTTCCAATATCTTCTAAAGCTATATCCATAATCATAATTGTTGGCATATTATTCATAATAGCACTTAAAAATGCTGCAATAAAACCTGTACTTATAACTGCAATGGCATCACCTCTTAAACTTAAATCTTTTAAAACTATTGTCAAATAATCAGTTAATCCTGCATTTTTAAGTCCATAAACAACTATATAAAGTCCAATACTAAACCATACAACTTGCCATGGAGCATCTTTTATAATAGTTTTTGGATTTACTGTTTTTGCAATACTTGCAATTATCAAAAATATTATACCTCCACCTAAAGCAAATAAACTAACAGGTAATCCATAAATATCTCCAATAAAATATCCTACAAGTAAAACTGCTAAAAATAGCCATGAAAAATAGAATAGTTTCATATTTTTAATAGCACTTTTTGGCTCTTTTAAAAGTGATATATCAACACTTTTTGGAATATCTTTTCTTAAAATTAGCCATAAGAAAAATATTGATGCTATTACACTTACAATATAAGGAATAAACATATCAAAGAAATATTGAGCAAATCCTATATTAAAGTAATTAGCAGTAACTATATTTGTAAGATTTGAGAATACAAAAGGTAAAGAGGCACTATCACTTATAAATCCACCAGCAAGTAAAAATGCAATAATAGTTTTTAAATTTAGTTTCAAAATTCTCATTTTTGCAAGTAAAATAGGAGTTAGTATAAGTGCTGCTCCATCATTTGCAAAAAGTGCTGAGACAAAAGCACCCAATAAGATAGAGTAAACAAACATTTTCAAACCATTTCCATTTGAAAATCTTGCCATTTTAAGTGCAGCCCACTCAAAAAATCCTATTTCATCAAGTACTAAAGAAAGAATAATAATACCTATAAATGCTAAAGTTGCATCCCACACTATACTTGTAACAATTTGTACATCACTAAAACTTACAACACCAGCTATTAAAGCAATTATTGCTCCAATTACAGCGGTTGTCCCTATTTGTAAACCTTTTGGTTGCCAAATAACAAAAATAAGAGTTACTAGAAAAATTCCACTTGCTAATATCATATATTTGCTCCTTCTTTTTCATTTGAGCAACTTTTTTTAAGTATTGGTATATTTAACTCAAGATAACTAATCTCTTTTAAAATAGATTGTCTAAATTCATCCATTGGAGTTCTTATATCATAATAAGCCCATCTTCCTTTTCTTTCAACACTTAAAAAACCAGCTTCTTTTAATATTTTCAAGTGTCTTGAAACTCTTGATTGAATCATATCAAAAGAGTTTTCTATATCACAAACACAAACTTGTTTATTAATATCAATAAAGTTTAAAATTCGTAATCTTGTCTCATCATTTACTGCGCTTATTGTTTTTAAAAAAGTATCCATTTAGACTCCTTACCAAATTATAACATATTAATATTTATATATCAAGATATATTGATGTAATTTTACTTTTTATATAGCTTTAGCAAAATTAAAGAATATTTAATTAAAATCTTGTTTATTTTATGACTATTAAGGTTGATATGAAAAATTATTTTAAAATTAAAATAGCATTTTTATTTGTTGTTTTTTGTAATGTATTCGTGGATATTTCCCATAAGATTATTCTTCAAAATATTGCATTTAAGGTTTTTGATGGCTCTACTCAAGTTTTTTGGATATCTATAATAAATCTTTTAATAATCATCCCTTTTATATTATTGTTTTCTTTTAGTGGATACTTAAGCGATAGATTCAATAAGCGAGATATTTTAGTTTATGGAGCATTTTCTTCTTTTGCTTTAAGTTTATTGATACTTCTTGCATATATGTTTTCAAGTTTTTACTTAGCAATGTTTTTTCTTTTTTGTTTAGCTATTCAAAGTGCTATTTATTCACCTGCAAAGTTTGGAATAATAATAGATATTTATGGTAAAAATAATATTGCTTTAGGAAACTCTCATTTACAAGCTATTTCTATTATTGCAATTTTATTTACTATGGCTGTTTTTTCTTATATTTTTGAAACTTTTTATACTACATATAATTTAAGTATTCTTACAAATCAAAATGAACTGTTAAATAGTGTAATGCCACTTGCTTTTTGTATTGTACCTATTGCTTTTTTAGAGCTTACAGTATCATTTTTAGTATTGAAAAAATTAAAAGTAAATAAAAAAAGAAAAGCTTATGCTTTTGATTTAAAAAGATATATAAAAGGTGACTTACTTGCAAAAAATATAAAGCATATTACATCAAATCATATAATATCATTATCGATTATAGGTCTTAGTGTTTTTTGGGCAGTTTCACAAGGTATGCTTGCTGTATTTCCATCTTATGCAAAACAGTATTTAAATATACAAGATGTATTTATAATAAATATGATTTTAGCTTCAAGTGGTGTAGGAATTGCATTGGGAGCATTTTTTTATTCAAAGTATTCAAGACACTACATTGAAGTAGGAACCATTCCTATTTCAGCCATATTTATGGCAACAACAATTTTTACTTCTACTTTACTTCAAACACCAACACAACTAATAATAAATTTTATAATTTTTGGATTTTTTGGAGGTTTGTTTATTGTTCCTTTAAATTCATTAATTCAATTTAATAGTAAAAGAGTAAAGCTTGGAACTATTTTAGCAGGAAGCAATTGGCTTCAATCAATTTTCATGTTTGCAATTTTAGTTATGACAACTATTGTTTCGTATTATAATTTAGATACTTTATATACAATTTATATTTTGCTTGCAATTACTATTATTGGTGCTTTTTATACAGTTATATCAATCCCTCAATCTATGATTCTATTTTTTTTAAAATTTATTGTTGGGTTAAAGTACAAGCTTGAAGTTAGTGGAGTTGATAATATTGATTCAAATAAAGGAGTTTTACTTTTAGGAAATCATGTTTCATGGATTGATTGGGCAATAATTTACATGGCAACTCCAAGAGATATAAAGTTTGTAATGGAAAAATCAATTTATGAAAAGTGGTATTTAAACTGGCTTTTGAAGTTTTTTAATGCCATATCTATTTCTAGTTATTCAAGCAAAAAAAGCTTTTCAATAATTGCAAATGAACTTGATAAGAAAAATGTAGTAGTGATTTTTCCAGAAGGAGCAATTACTAGAAATGGTCATTTAGGAGAGTTTAAAAAAGGTTTTGAAAGAATTTTATCTTTAACTACACAAGATGTAGATGTGGTGGCTTTTTATATAAGAGGATTGTGGGAGAGTATGTTCTCAAGAGCAAATAAAAAATTTATTCAAAATAGAAGAACAAATTTAGTTACAGTTTCCTTTTCAAAGCCTATACCAAAAGATAAAGCAAATGCAAATAGAATAAAAAATGAGGTTTTGGATTTATCTACTACGGCTTGGGTAGAGCATATAAAAAATATGCAAACTGTTCCTTGTGAAATTTTTGATAGATTAAAGCAAGTAAAAACAAAAACTATAATTACAGATTCAACAGGACTTACATTAAGTGCATATAAGTTTCTAACAGTTTCAATACTTTTTAAAAATCTTTTTAAAAAGTATGAAGAGAGTAGCATAGCTGTTATGCTTCCTGCAAGTGCTACTGGAAGTTTTATAAATACAGCTTTATTAATGCTTGGAAAAAAAGTAATAAATGTAAACTATACAAGCTCTTTTAAAGTAGTTGTAAATTCACTTAAAAAAGCAGAAGCAAAAAGAGTAATAACCTCTAAAAAGTTTTTAGAAAAATTAAAGGACAAGGGAATAAATCTTGATGAATTAGAAAATAATTTTGAACTTACTATATTAGAAGAAGAGAAAAAAAAGTTATCTAAGATAAAAGGCTTAATAACTTTATCAAGTGTAGTTATTCTTCCAAGTTTTATATTGAAAACTTTTCATATAAAAAAAATAAAAAAAGATTCAACAGCACTTATTATGTTTAGTAGTGGAAGTGAAGATACTCCAAAAGCAATTGAATTAAGTCATGATAATATTGTTGGAAACTGTTCACAAATTGCAAATGTTTTAAATGTAAAAGATGATGATATTATTTTAGGTTCATTACCTCTTTTCCATGCTTTTGGAACAGTTGTAACAACTTTTTTACCTTTAATGGAAGGAGTTTTCACAGTTTGTAGTGCAGACCCAACTGATGGTCAAACTATTGCAAAACAAGTTAGTAAATATAAGGTTACTATTATGTGTGGAACTTCTACTTTTTTTAGACTTTATACAAAAAATAGAAAAATAAATCCTTTAATGTTTGAGTCTTTAAGGTTTGTAATAGCAGGTGCAGAAAAATTAAGTGAAAAAGTTGCAAATGAGTTTTATCAAAAGTTTAATAAGCAGATTTTAGAAGGTTATGGGACAACTGAAACTTCACCTGTTGCAGCTTGTAATTTACCTGATATTGTTGCTTCTGATTTTAGTATTCAAAAAGGAACATTAAAAGGAAGCGTTGGTATGCCAATACCTGGAACTATGATAAAAATTGTTAATCCTAAAACTTTCGAACCTTTGAAAGTCGAAGAAGAAGGAATGGTTTTAATAAGTGGTATTCAGGTTATGAAAGGCTATTTAAATGATAAAGAAAAAACAAAAAGTGTATTAAAACAAATAGATGGTAGAACTTGGTATATTACAGGAGATAAAGGCAAAATAAATAGTGAAGGATTTTTGAGCATT
The DNA here is from genome assembly GCF_008000835.1 of Malaciobacter canalis. GTDB lineage: Bacteria > Campylobacterota > Campylobacteria > Campylobacterales > Arcobacteraceae > Malaciobacter > Malaciobacter canalis. The sequence continues at coordinate 2,561,719 of NZ_CP042812.1, read as the reverse complement.
GTTGATAGATATTCAAGGTTTGCAAAGCTTGGTGGAGAGATGATAAGCCTATCTTTTATAGAAAGAAAAATTGAAAAACTCATTGATGATGATGTTGAAATTGTGGCAAGTGCTATGAAAGATGAAAAAAAAGGAGAGAAAATAGTTTTGCTTTTAAGTAATATCTCTTCTTTAAAACTTCAAGAGTTAAAGCAAAAAATTAAAAACTCTTTTGATAATAAACTTTTAATTCCAAGTGAATATAAAGTAGTAGAACAAATACCAAGACTTGGTAGTGGAAAGATGGATTTTAAAGCTGTATCTAAATTGGCTTCAAATGAAGATTAATCTTCATTTGAGCAAATAAGATTGATAATTTCATCTTGTTTCCCACAAAAAGTTCCATTTTTCTCAATCAAAATTAAATCTCTTGTGTAATTTTTAGTACTAGCAAGTTTAGCACTTTCAATCTCGATATTAAAATCATCAAATATTTTTGCAATATAAGCAAAAAGACCCTTTTGATCTTTTGTTTTTACTTGTAGTGAAGCTAGGTATGGACTATGATTGCAGTTTGCAATAACTTCACTTTTTTTGATAACAGGTTTTTTAGTTTTTGTTATCTTACTCATATCAAATGAACTTTCAATTATTTGTTTAACAAGCTCAATATCTCCTTGGTCAACTTTTTCACTAAAAGTAATCTCAAAAGCTTTTTTCTCATCATAAAGTTTAAAAATATTCATACTGAAAATATTTAAAAACTCTAATTTACCAAGTAAAAAACCTAAATTTAAAGGAATTTTTCTAATTATTCTAATAACCAATTGTTCATCATTTGTGATTTTATAAATATAGCTATTTACATCTTTTGCTTTTATTGCAATATCTAAAATATCTTCAGCTTTTAATCTTAAGAAAATTTGGTTTGAAGCAATATATTTAATTTTTCTTTTCATAAGATTTGATAACTCTTTGTATCTTTTTAAATTTTTAATCGTATTGATTTTTGCAACTCTTCTTGAACTCTCTTTTAGTAATTCAAGATTTTCAAAAGCTGGTAATGATTGGAAATAAAGCTCTTTTAAAAGTGATGCCGTTGAGCTATTAAATACATTTTTACCAACTGCTGAGATATCGGCATAAGTTAAAACATAAAGCATTTTTAGCATTTTTCTTGTTTTTACAATTCCTGTAAATGCTAAAATTATTCTTTCAGAGTATATATCTTCATTTTTAGCATAAGCACTCATTTTATTATGATATCTTACTAATTGACTTGCCATTTGTACTTGTTTACTATCAAAGTCTAAAGAAAGTAAAAAGTTTTTTGAGAGTTTTTCTCCTGCTTCATGATGGTCAACTGTTCTTCCTTTCCCTACATCATGCAAAAGTGAAGCAAGTTTTGTAATTGATTTTTCACTAGGAGTTAATGAATCATAAATCTCTTTGACAAATGCATCTTCAATATTTTCAATCTTTTTTAAAGTTTTTATTGAGTGTATATCAACTGGATGTTGATGATATCCATCAAATTGAGGTTGATTTATTATCTTTTTTGTAATAGGTATTATTGTTTGGAATAAATTTGAATTATATAAAAGTTTTATTATTGGATATAAAGATGTTTTTAATAGCAAAGTTTTAATATTTTTCTTTAACTCTTTTGTTTGTTTTGTAGGAACTTTGATTTTACTAGCATAATAAATATAAGATCTATCAAAAGATTTAACTTCTTTTGGTAAAGATATTAACTCTTTTAAAAATAGATTTAAACTTACAGGTTTTCTATGAAAAGATGTATAAATTTTGCCCTCAAATAAATAAAGATTCTTTTTAAGTCTTGTACTTTTTAATAGTTTTAATTCAGTGTTTTCTTTTAGTAAAACTCTTGCAAACTTTTTTACCATTACAGTGGAGAAAAAATGAATATTATGCAATGAGTACAAAAGTTTTGACATGCATTGTCTCTCTTTTGTATATCGTGGTTTATTTACAAATCCAAGTTTTGAGCTAAGCTCTGGTAATACATCAAAGTTTACAACATCTAATTTTCTTTTTGATATATTATGAAGTGCATTTCTAACTTGAAAAATATACTCCAATGAACTTCTATATATTTTGTGTTCTTCTTCTGTTATCTCTTTTCCTATTAAGTCTTTAGTATTTTGTGTGCCATAAAGAATATATGACATCCAAGAAATCATATTTGATTCTCTAAGTCCTCCATATCCATCTTTTATATTTGGCTCCATTTTTAGTGGATATTTTAATAGTCTTTGTTTATGTTCTTCAAGTTTTTCAATTACAAAATCTTTTATATCTGTTTTTCTAATATTATTTAAAGTATTTTCATAAGCAAACCAAAGATATTTTGAACCACAAATTACTCTTGATTCAATGATTGAAGTTTTTATTGTAATATCTTCTTTTACTGCATCTTCTATTTCATTTAGTTCATGAACTCTTGAACCCAATTTTAATCCACAATCCCAAGCAAGAGTGATAAAATCCTCCATAATCTCTTTTAAATTATAACCTTTAATATCCTCATAAAGTATCATCAAATCAATATCAGAATAGATACAAAGTTGTTCTCTTCCATAACTTCCAAGGGCAACTAAAGTAATAGGAATAGATGTACTCATAGGTTGATATGAACCAAAATGCTTTCTTAGAATATATTTATATAAAGAAGTTAAAAATTTATCTGTATGTTTTGTATTTTTTACAAAAAAATCTTTTCCACCAGTAGTATCAAGCACAATATCTATTGATTTTTTGTACTCTTTTATATGATTTTTAAATACCTTTGATATCTCAAAATCACTTGCATTATTTGAGATCAACTCTTCTACTTTTAAATTAACTTCATTTAAATTAAATTCACTAATCATAATAACTCTTTATGTATATCTAGTTTTTTTCTTAAGGTGATTCTATTTAATCCCAAATATTTTGCCATTTGAACTTGAGATTTATATTTTTTCTTGGCTGCTTTTAATAAAGGTACTTCAAAAAGATACAAAAAATCTTTATAAGAGTTTTCTCCTTGTAAGTTTGTAAACATATAGTTTTCTAAAAACATTAAAATCTCATCTTCTCCTACTGTTTCAAAAAGATAGGAAAAATATATAGACTTTCTTAAACTATGCGCATTTTTATTTGTATTTAGCATAAGTTTTGAAGGAAGTATCTTCTCAGTTCTTAAAACTGTACTTGCTTCATTTGAAAACTTTTGAGTTAGTAGTTTTAAATCATCTTCTCTTTGATTTAAAGGTGGAATTGAAAGGGTAATAGAGAAAAAATCATTTAATTTTGGATTTAGTTTTTTTGCTTGTGTTGTTGCAATTATTCTAATCTCATTCTCTTCTATCCAAGATAAAAGAAGATCAACATTGGTTAGTTCTTCAATTTTTTCTATAATAATAGTTTGTTTATTAATATCTAAAACTTTTTGAGAAATATCTTTTTGAAGTTCATAGCATGTAAATATTTTTGCATCAGGAGTTATAAACTTTGCTAAAGTTTTCTTTCCTACTCCTGTTTCCCCATATATTAAAGCGTGAATATTTACAGCTTGTAAAAGTTTTGCTGAATTTAAAATCTCTTTAGAGTTTGATGATGCGGCTATAAACTCTTGCATTTTTTATCCTTTACTTTTTCTTTTTATCTAAATAAACAAATATTGCTAAAGCAACTAAGATTATTGATACACCAGAGATTAAATATAATGCATTAATCATCTCTTCATATCCATCAATAGCTATTTTAAATACAACAATTAAAGCTTCAATCGATAAAGCAATAATAATAGTAATTAAAAATTTTGTTATCATTTTTGTTTCAACTCTTGAACTTTTTGCGTAAGATTTGAAAAATACCTCTTGTTCTAAAATGGTTTTTGCTAAATCAAAAATAGCCATACCTAAAGTAAGTGCTATTATTGGTTTAAACATAAACTCTAATTTAATATCTTGATTTTGAAATAAATATAATACAAAATCATATAATGAAAATAAGATTGTAATTACTGCTAGTGTAATCATTGAAAAGCCTACAAAAAGATAAAAACTTCTTGTCATAGCATGAAAAGGTTTATGCAGTTCAATTAAATTTAATTTTTCAAGTAAGATATCCAATCTAAAATCTAAAAATATAATTTCATCATCTTCTTTAATTGATACTGTAATACAGTTATTTCTAGTGGCACTACTTATATAAGGTTTTGAAAAAGCTATATGATTATTTTTTAATTCAAGTTTTGAAATTAAATGTGATCTATCTTTATCTTTACCTCTATTATCGGTTTTATTCTTATAAATATCATCTGAAGTTTGATGCTTTGTATTTTTATCTACAATATATACTAATTCAAGTGAAGGAAAAAGATTAAATAGTTGTGCAAAATTTATTTTTTTATGTGAAGATAATCTTCCTATATTTCTTAAACTCTCTTGTAGAAAATAATCAACTTTATCTTGGTTCTCTTCATATACTTCTAAAAACTCTCTCATTAGTACTCCTTTTGATACTTTAATAATACTAAAATTAAAAGCTATTTATATTATAAAGTATGTATAAAAACTATTCAATTGTATATAAATTAATTTTATTTGTAAAGGTCTTAAATAAAAGATTTAAAATTAAATGAATAAAAAATATATAATATATTGTATATAAAATATACACTAAGTATGTTTACAATCTAAAATTTATATTTTATACTGAAAGCATAAAAACCAAAAGGAGACTTATGGAAAATTTTGCTGATGTAAAATATATCTTAGATGGGTTCTTGTTTGTATTTGCAGGAATTCTTGTTATGTGGATGGCAGCTGGGTTTGCTATGTTAGAAGCTGGTCTTACTAGAACAAAAAATAATGCAACTGTACTAACAAAAAATATTGCACTTTTTGCAATATCTTGTATTATGTTCTATTTTGTAGGATACAACTTTATGTATGGAGATGGCTCATCATTTATTGGAAGTGGAGCTATGCTTTCAGGTAAAACAAATGAAGCAATGGGATATCCAGTTATGGCTGATTTCTTTTTTCAAGTTGTATTTGTAGCAACAGCAGCTTCTGTTATTTCAGGAACAATTGCAGAAAGAATGAAACTATGGCCATTTCTTATATTTGTAGTTGTATTAAGTGGTGTAATTTATCCAATTCAAGGTCACTGGACATGGGGTGGAAGTGAATTAGGTGGAATTCTTGCAGGATTTTCTGACTTTGCTGGTTCTACAATTGTACACTCAGTTGGTGGTTGGGCTGCACTTGCTGGAGTCTTAATTCTTGGAGCAAGAAAAGGCAAGTATGGTAAAGATGGTAGTGTAAGACCAATTCCTGGTTCAAATTTAACACTAGCAACACTTGGTACATTTATTTTATGGATGGGTTGGTTTGGATTTAATGGTGGTTCACAATTAGCTTTAGGAAGTAAAGCAGATATTGATGGTATTGCTTTAGTTATTGCAGATACAAACATGGCAGCTTGTGCTGGTGCAATAGCAGCAGCAATATTAACACAGTTAATTTATAAAAAAGTAGATTTAACAATGGTGTTAAATGGTGCTTTAGCAGGACTTGTATCTGTAACAGCAGGACCTGATTTAGGAATGGTTATTTCTTTTATTGAGGGTATTGTAGGTGGAGTTTTAGTTGTAATTGCAGTTCCTTTATGGGATAAATTAAAAATTGATGATCCAGTTGGTGCGCTTTCTGTTCACTTAGTTGCAGGTATTTGGGGAACATTAGCAGTTGGTATTTTTAATCCAGATGTATCATTTTTTGCACAAGTTAAAGGTGTAGTTATAATTGGTATTTTTGTATTTGTTTCATCATTTATTGTATGGAAAGTTCTTGATTTAGCAGTTGGATTAAGAGTTGATGAGGAGACAGAAATCAATGGTCTTGATATTCATGAAACAGGTTTAGAAGCTTATCCTGAATTTAAAAGATCATAATCTATATAAAGGATTGACAAATGAAAAAAATTGAAGCGATTATTAAACCTTTTAAACTTGATGATGTAAAAGAAGCCTTAGTTGATTTAGGAATCACAGGTATGACAGTATCTGATGTAAAAGGTTATGGAAGACAACAAGGTCACTCTGAGCTTTATAGAGGTGCTGAGTATATTGTTGATTTTCTTGCAAAAATCAAAATAGAAGTAGTTGTAAATGATGAAGATGTTGAACAAACAATAAAAGCAATTATTGAATCTTCTAAAACAGGGAAAATTGGTGATGGTAAAATCTTTGTTACACCCTTAGATGAGGTTGTAAGAATTAGAACAGAACAAAGAGGTTCTGAAGCAGTTTAAAAGGGGCAGCGTGCCTCTTTTTAAACAAATGTATAAAATATATACAAAAAAAATAGTTCTACTTTTTAATTTCTTATTATAATTATTCTATATAAAAATCATTTAGGGGATAATTTATGGAGATTGAATCAATATCTTATGTGCTAGATACCTTTTTTGCTATTTTTGCAATGGTATTAATCATTTTTATGGTTCCAGGTTTTGCCATGCTTGAGGCAGGACTTGTAAGAACAAAAAATGTTACAGCAGTCTTAACAATCAATACTTTAATTTACGCAGTTGCATCTTTGGCATTTTTACTTTTTGGATACTCAATTGCATTTGGTGATTTTGGAAGTGATAGTATGAGTAAGTGGGCAGCTTTTCTTTTTCAAATGGCATTTGTAGGAAAAGTAGTAAATATTATGAGTGGAGGAGTTAGTGAAAGGGCAAAGGTTATTCCTTTGGCATTTTTTACAGTATTAATGGCATCTGTTATTTATCCTCTTGTAGTAAATGTTACTTGGGGTGCAAACTTTTTAGAAAATACAGTATTAAATTTAAGTATGTATGATTTAGCTGGTTCAACTGTAATTCATAGTACAGGAGGTTGGGCATTACTTGCTGCAATTTTAATTATTGGAAATAGAAAAGGAAGATATCCTAAAACTGGAGGAGTTAGAGTAATTCCAGCTTCAAATATTCCTTTAGTTACTTTAGGTGCAATGTTATTATGGATTGGTTGGTTTGGATTTAATGGTGGAAGTGTTGGCTCAATTGCTAGTAAAGAGAGTGCAAATGCAGTTGCACTTACTATTTTAAATACAAATACAGCAGGACTTGCTGGAGCTATAATGGTATCTATTATAATGTATATAAAATATTCAAAGTTAGATATAACAATGATATTAAATGGAGCTTTAGGTGGATTAGTTGCAATTACTGCTGGACCTGATTTATATAATATTTATACTCCAATATTAATTGGTGCAATTGGTGGAGCTTTAGTTGTATTTGCAGTATCATTTTTTGATAAACTAAGAATTGATGATCCAGTTGGTGCCCTTTCTGTTCATTTAGTAAATGGTATTTGGGGTACTTTAGCTGTTGGTATATTTGCTAGTAATGGTCAAGGTATTACATTTTTTGGGCAATTAAAAGGTGTACTTGTTATTGGTATATTTGCTTTTGTTGTTTCATATGTAGTTTTATTTATGTTAAATAAAATTGTAGCTCTTAGAGCGCATAATGAAGAAGAGATGCAAGGCTTAGATGTTCAAGAGTGCGGTCTTGAAGCATATCCAGAGTTTAAAAGAGCATTTTAATGCTTCTTGGTATTTTAAAATTTAAGATAATTTTAATTTAAACAATTTTTGTTAAAATATAAGAACTAAAAAAAGGAAAAGTAGTGAAGAAAATAGAAGCAATTATTAAACCATTTAAATTAGAAGATGTAAAAGATGCATTAAGTGAAGCTGGTATTACAGGTATGACAGTTTCTGATGTAAAAGGTTATGGAAGACAACAAGGTCATTCTGAACTTTATAGAGGCGCTGAATATGTTGTGGACTTTTTGCCAAAAATTAAATTAGAGCTTATTGTTGCAGAAGATCAAGTAGATAATACAATTTCTATAATTACAGAATCAGCAAAAACAGGAAAAATCGGTGATGGTAAGATTTTTGTTAGTAGTATTGAAAAAGTTGTAAGAATTAGAACAGGAGAAGAAGACGAGGAAGCTATTTAGTATGCAAAAGTTTATAATTGATTCACCTTTGGATATGCATCTTCATTTAAGAGATGAAGATATGCTAAAACTTGTGGCTCCACATACATCAAAAACTTTTGCAGGTGCATTAATAATGCCAAACTTGGTTCCTCCTGTAACAACAAAAGAAGCTTTAATCTCTTATAAAAATAGAATCTTAAAAGCATGTGAAGGGGATACTTTTATCCCATATATGACTCTATTCTTTCAAGGTAATTATTCTTATGAATTTTTAAATGATATTAAAGATGAAATAATAGGGATTAAATTATATCCAGCAGGTATTACAACAAATTCAGAAACTGGTGTTTCTTCTATGGATGTAGATGTTTTAAGACCTACATTAGAAATAATGAGCAAGTTAAATATTCCTTTATGTGTTCATGGTGAAACAAATGGTTTTGTTATGGATAGAGAAAAGGAGTTCATGCCAATCTATGAATCACTAGCATTAAATTTTCCTAATTTAAAAATTATAATGGAGCATATAACTACAAAAGATGCGGTTGAGCTTTTAAACAAGTATGACAACCTATATGCAACTGTTACTTTACATCATCTATTGATTACGCTTGATGATGTAGCTGGCGGAGCTTTAAAACCACATCTATTTTGTAAACCTATAGCAAAGAGATATGAAGATAAAGAAGCTTTATTACAAGCAGCATTAAATGCTCATCCTAAGCTAATGTTTGGAAGTGATAGTGCTCCTCATCCTAAACATAAAAAAGAGTGTTGTGGTTGTGCTGCTGGGGTATTTACATCTCCTATTGCATTACAAGTATTAACAGAACTTTTTGAAAAATATGAAAAACTAGATAATTTAAATGCATTTATTAGTTTGAATGCACAAAAAATATATGATTTTGAACCTTTAAATAAAAAAATAACTTTAATTAAAAAAGAGTTTGAAGTGCCAAATATTTATGAATATAAAAATGAAAATGTAGTTCCAATGTATGCAGGTGAAAAACTTAATTGGAGTATAGAAAGTATATTATAAAGTAAGCCTTTGCTTACTTTTAATAAATACCTTTTTCTGCTAATAAACGCTTGATATTTGCATTTGTTTCTTTTGCTTTTTGTTCTCTATCTTCTCTCATTATTCTTAAGATTTCAAGAGTTTCTTGTTTTTCGTGATCGATATTTGCCTCAATTTGAACTGCTTTTCTATTATTTGAAATTCCAGAGAGTCCAACAAATTTTTCTTTGTTATTAATATAAAGTTTTGAAGATGAAGAAGTTGCATTTTTATTAAATACAATTACATCACCTTTTTTAAGGTTTAATATATCTTCAACATTCATCTCTGTTTCTGCCATAATTGCTTGAATGTGCATTTTTGCACCTGAAATAAGTGTTGTTATATCTCTTCTTCTACTGATTTTTCTATTTTTCCCCTCAGAGAAAATTCTTTCAACAATTTTATTTAAAAGTTGTTCAATATAAGAAATAGGGTAACAAATAGACAAAAAACCTGATTCTTCATCAATTGTGATTTCAAGTACAACAAGTAAGACAATTTCATGATCAGAAATAATTTGAATTGCATTGGCATTTGTATCTCTTGATTCTATTTTAAAATTTAAAGTAGTTACTTCATCCCAAGCTCTATACATATGTTTTACAAACATTTTATAGAAGTGATCAAAAATCTCTACTTCAATTTCTGTTAATTCCCTATCTAAATTATCACTTGCAGCAACTGCTCCACTTCCTAGAAGTTCTGCAATTATTTTATGTGAAATTCCAGGGTTGCACTCAATTACTATTCTTCCCTCAAGTGGTTTAATTGATAGTGTATTAAGAGAAGTTAATTGAGGAATTGAAAGAATAAACTCTCCATAAGTCATTTGCTCAATTGAGTAAAGTTTTATATCTACTATTTTTCTAAGCATTGCTGAAAGATCAGTAATTAAATCTCTTAGCATCTTATCATGTAAAGTAGAAAATGCTTTAAATTGTTCATTTGAGATTCTATTTGGTTTTTTAAAATCATAAATTGAATAGTTTTTTTCTTTAGATATAGGTTTTTCTTCGACGGTTGTGTCGATATCTTCACCTTGTTCGGCTATATCTAAAAGGGCATCAATCTCATCTTGACTTAAAAATTCAGCCATTCTTATCCTCTTATTTCAACTTCAGCATCTATTGAACCTAAGTCTTTAATTAATTTTATAGTTTCAATTATATCTGTAATAGGTAACTTCATTACTTTCATTGCTCTCATTAAATCAGAAACTGTTGGAGCACTTTTTGTGTTAATTAGGGCATTGTCTATATTTACTTCTGCTGGGTTATTCCCAACTTTTACATCATCACCTATATCAACACCTCTATTTACAGCTCTATCATTCCAATCTTCTTCATTTAAGTTTGATTTTTTTACTCTTAAAGTAAAATTATCTCTACTTATTGTAACTGGATCAATTTTAATATCAGCACCTGCAATGATAATCTCTCTATTCATATCAATTATAATTTTTCTTTTAAATGAATCATCAAGTTCAATATTTTGAACAACTGATAAAAATTTTACAATAGACATTGTTGGTGGTTTTTTTATTTTGATAGTTCTTGTATCAATTGCTTTTGCGATTCTTTTCCCAAATCTATCATTGACTTTTTTCTCAATTGCATCAGCATGTTTTGCACTATTTTTAAATAAACTTAAAGTTATCTCTTCTTCATTTCCTAATGTAAAATCAACTTCATTTTCTATTGTAGCACCATTATATATAAAACCAGTTGTTAAGTTTTTTAAATCAGCTACAACTGTACCTTGACCTAAAGCATAAACATTTCCATCAACACCTTTTAATTGAGTTAATAAAAGTTGTCCATGATCAATTGATTTTGCATCACCAATTGCAGAAACTTTAATTTTTATTTTATCCCCTTGCCTTGCAAATGGAGGAAGTTTTGCTGTTACCATAACTGCTGCAATATTTTTTGACTTTATTGAAGATGTTGGAATTTTTATATATGAATTTCTAAGAAGATTTTGCAGTGATTGCATTGTAAATTGACTTTTGTCACCTGTTCCTGCAAGACCCACAATTAAGCCATATCCTATTAATTGGTTATCTCTAATACCAACTACATTTGAAATATCTTTAATTGTTTGTGCAAAAATTGATGATGTTAATAATAATAAAATAGCTAATATATTTCTCAATGAAACACCCTTGTACAATTTCATTCAATTTTATCTAAAATTTTATAAAATAAAGGTATAATCTACATAAAAATTATTTTAGGGTACTTTTTGAATATATATATTTATGGAAATGATGACTTTAAAGAAGAGCTAGATAATCTTCTTGAACATTCAAATGTTAAATTCAGACTTGATGAAAATAGCTCTATTATTGAGCTTAAGAATCTAGATGAACTTAAAGATGCAATAGAAGAAAATCCTGAAGATATATATTTAATTGATGATTCAAAAATTATAAAAAAGAAATCAATAAATTCAAAATTTAAATTTTTAAGACCTAAAGATGGCATAGAACAAGAGTATTTACTTGATCATGGAATAGGTGATATGTCAGTTGATTCTTTGGATGAATTAACAAAACATATTATTTATAAGCTTGATAACGAGCAAAATAGTATGATTGATGATGGAGTTGAAGAGTCAATTAGGGATATAGTTGATGAAGCTTATGAAGTTAGTGATGAAGACTATCCTGAACTTGATGATGAATTAAGTTCGTTATTAACTCATATTGACCCAAATGAAGATGATGATATGCAAGATTTTTTTGATAAAAGTCCTAAATTAGATGATGATATAATTGCGACTTCATCTAAAGATTATTTTGAAGATTATATAAATGAAGATCAAAAACCTCAAACTTATGAAGATGTGATGACTCATTTGGAAGAAAATAGTTTAAATACGCAAGATTTAGATGAAGATGAACTTTTAACTGCTTTGGATCAACATGAAGCCACAGAAGCAGATTTAAGTGATCTTGATGAGCTTATGAATCTTCCAGAAGAAGAGATTCAAAGTGATATAAAAGATGATATAATTAGTAAAGATAAAATTGAAAATATTAAAGAAAATATATCTTTAAAAGGAGAAAATATGGCAAATGAGTTTTCAGAATTAGATAGTTTAAATGAAAATGATGTTTTATCAGCACTTGAAGGCTTGAGTGAAAATATTGAGCCAACAAACTCAATGCCAAGTATTGAAGAGGTTAAAAGTTCGCCAAGTAAAACAGAAGAGAATAATACAATAAAACTTGATAGTAGCAATAGTGCAGATATTGTTGCTTTAATTCAACAATTATTAAATAATAAAACTTTGGAGATTACTGTAAAGATTAAAGATTAATTATGGAAATGGATTTAATAGGTATTGCAGAAAATACTGTAAAGATTATCTTGATACTTGGTATGCCCTCACTTATTGTAAGTATGGTAATTGGGCTTTTGATTTCTATTTTCCAAGCAGTTACACAAGTTTCTGATGCATCTTTAGCTTTCGTTCCTAAGATGATTTTTGTTTCTGTATTTGTACTTATATCATTGCCTTGGATGGGAGATCATATAACTACATATACAAAAGAACTTTGGGATATTATGCTGATTTTTGGGAAATAAAATGATAGAAAAATTATACGATTTAAAAAAAACTCAAATTGATAGAAAATTAGTAGAAAAAGGTCGCTTGATGCAAGAAATAGCGGCAATTGAAGCTGAACTTACAATTACACAAGCTAAGATTAATACAACTGGAGTTCAGCCTCATGGTGCAATTTCAGATTTTGCAATTTTACAAATGCATAAAAATAGTATGAAAAAACATATGTTTAATTTAGAAATAAGAAGAAAAAATTTAGATAGAAAGCATCAACTTGTAGTTGATCAATTAATTGAATTGCAAAAAGAGAGCGAACAATTTAATTATATATTGCAAGAAGAGAAAAAAGAAAAAATGAAATTAGCATTAAAAGCAGAGGAAGAAGCTTCATCTGAATATATGCAAAGTAAATATATAAGGCTAAAAGGATAAATATTGTTAAAAATACTATTTTCAATCGTTGTTTTAAGTTCAACTTTACTGTTTAGTGCAGAAGATTCAACTTCAAAGTTTATAAAACAAAGAATTGAAATTAGGGAATTAAAAAAAGAGTTAAATGAGTTTTATAATACAAAAGAGGCAGAGTATAAACAAAGAAAAAAAGAGCTAGAAGATTTACTTTCAAAAATAGAAAAAGAAAAAGATGAAATACAAAAACTAAGAGATCAAAACTTAGAGATACTTCAAGATATAAAAGGTGAAGTAAAGACAAAAACTGCAAAGATTTATAATAATATGAAACCAAAAGTTTCAGCTGAGATTTTTAATAAAATGATTGATAATGGTAATATAAATGAAGTTTTTGATATTATCTTGAAGCTTAAAGAGAAAAAAGTTACTCTAATAATGCGTTATTTAAGTATTAAAAATGCTTCACAATTAACTTTAATGTTAAAAGAATTTAATGATAATAAAACTAAAGGATAAGTATGGCAGAAGAGGTTGAGTCAGCAGAAAAGAAAAGTGGATCAAAAGGTTTGATGGTTGTATTGATAGTGCTAATTGTAGTTTTATTACTAGCTGTTAGTGGAATGGCATATTTCCTTTTTTCAAAAGGTGCATTGTCAAATGATAACAATGCAAATGGACAAGAACAAACAGAAAAAAGTGCGGAAGAAAGTGATAGTTATAAAACAGCAATAAATGATTTAGTTTTAAATATTACAAATTCAAGAGGTAGAGAAAAGCTTATGAAGCTATCTTTTACTTTAAAAAGTACAGAAGAAAAGATTGAATCAATAGTTGAAAAATACAAACCTGAAATAATAGATATTGTTATTTCTCAAATAAGTGCTAGAAGTTCTGAGGAGCTTTTAACAGTTGGTGGAAAGGCTTTATTAAAAGAAGAGTTAATTGATGAAATAAACTCTGTTTTAAATGAAGTAACAGCTTCAAATGAAGATATACAAAAAGATAGTATCAAAAATTTATACTTTACAACTTTTGTAATTAAATAAATTCAATTAAAGGTAAAAGATGATTATTGCAGTAAAAAGAGCTTCAAAAAAAAGAATGATTATAAAGATTATTTCTATTATTGCAGTAATAATTATGTTTATTGCTTACTATTTTCATTTAAGTGAAAAATTTGCAAAAGAAGAAAAACAGATAGAATTAACACAAATTCAAAATGACAAAAAACTTCAAGAAAAAAGAAGAAAAGCAAAAATTGAAAAGATTATCTATAGAGAAGTTGAAAGTGCAGTTGATTTGATTGGGCAATTAAATGTAAGAAATGTAAAGATTGTTTCAAATAAAATTTTAATTGTATGTGATCCAAATACAAACATCGATGCTTTAGTAGTAAGGTACGGTACTTTAGCTTTAGTAAAAAGAACTATTGAAGATATAAAAATAGCAATTGATTTAAAATATATAGTAGAGAGTAAATTTAATGAAGAGTAATTATAAAAATATAGTTCTTATAAGTTTTGTATTGATTTTTTTTAGTGCCTGTGCTGCAACAGAAGAAAAATTAGATTTTACAAAACCAAAAATGCAAATCCCAAAACCTACAAAAGTTGTTGAAAAGAAAAAAGGTTCTTTATATACAAGAAAAGGTCCTTCTTTATTTGCAGATAAAAAAGATTTACAAATTGGTGATATTATTCAAGTTAGAATTGATGAGTCATTAACTTCTGATACAAATAATAAAAGAGAGTTAACAAGAACAGATGAAACAAATCTTGGTGGGGGACTTTTGACTCCAATGGCTGGAAATACTTTAAGTGGAACAGTTGATAAGTATGCAAATAAGTTTAATAGAGTTGCAGGAGTTAATTTCAATACACAAAGTAATAGTACAAATGAAGGAGAAGTAAAAAGTTCTTTAGATGAGTCATTTTCTACTACAGTTTCAGTAATAATAGAAGAAACATATCAAAATGGAAACTATTTTATAAAAGGTAATAAGCAACTATTAATTGATGGACAAAGGCAAGAGTTAATAATCACAGGAGTTATACGACCTTATGATATTACACCTGAAAACTCTGTTTTATCTTCGCAAGTTGCTAATTTAAAAATCTTATATAAAAAAGATGGAGCAGAAAAAGATGCTTTACAAACACCATGGGGAACAAAGTTATTAAGAAAGATTTGGCCTTTTTAAACTAAATTTAAGAAATGTAATGTGATAATTAGTAAAGTTATTGCAAAAAGGAGTATTTATGCTAAATTCATTGAATGTTGCCCAATCTGGCTTATACGCCTCTAAAGTGGCTGTTGAAAACGTTTCTAATAATATAGCTAATGAAAATACTCCTGGATATAAAAAAAGAGTAATTGATCAAAGAGAGCTAGAACATTCAGATTCGAGATTTTATGGTCGTGGAGTAGAAGCAAGTTCAGCTTATAGAATTACATCTATTTATATGTCTCAAAACTTAATACGAGAGACAACAAGAGAAAACTATTTTATACAAAAATCAGAAATGCTTGGTAATATTGAAACAGCATTTAAAGAGACAGAAGATAGTGGATTATCTAAAGATATAAATAGATATTTACAAGCAGTTGAAAACTTAAGAACAAGCCCAACATCAGAAATATATAAATCTGATTTAATTACACATGGTAGTTTGCTAGTTGAAAATATGCAAACAATTTATGGAGATATAGAAAAAGCAGAAGAGCTTACAAAAGCATCAATGCAAGAAAATATCGATAAAGTAAATGGTATTTTAAAAGAGATTGGAAAAATCAATCAGCAATTAGGTAAAAGCCAAATGGCTTCAAATGATTTACTTGATAGAAGAGATCAACTAGAGTTACAATTATCAAAATATGCAGATATAAGTTCAGAAGAGTTTGCAGGAACTTATACTTTAAAAATTGGTGATGTTGTAGCAATTGGTAATAATACTATTATTAGAGATATTACTGTTGAAGATACTTATTCTCCTCAAGTTGATAGATTTTTAAAAGAAGATGGTAAAACTAGTTCAATTTTAGATGGTGTTACATTTGATAATGATGATACTATTACTTATAAATTAAATAATGAAAATGAAGTGTCAATTAAATTTGGTGAAGCAATTGATACAGATGGTGATGGAAATCCTGATTTTACGGTTGATGAAACTAATTATGTAAGAGGTTTAGTAAGTAAAATAAACAATGACCCAGAACTATCAAAAACAGTTGTTGCTTATAATGGTACATATACTAAAAAGCCTGATGGCTCAAAAGTTACAAATGATACACAAGATAACTTTTTATTAATAGAAGCAGCAAATCCTGGTGAAAAAGGTAAATTTGAGGGAAGATTAGTAGTAACTGAGCAAACAGATATAAATGATCCAACTAGTGTAACTTCAAAAAATACTGTATTTAGAGATGAATATCAAAGTAAAGATGGTGAAAATAGTGTACAAATTTACGCATTTGATTCACCAATAGAGTTGAAATCTGGAGTTTTAAAAGCACAAAGTGAAAATTTAACAACAAGCTCTCCTTCAAATAAATTTACAATTTATAAAGATAAACTAGATGCACTAGCTCAAACTTTAAGTGATATTACTGATAAGTTTGTAAAAACAGGTGAGACTACTTATGTTGAGGGTGGAATATCAACTGATAGGTATACAGGCGATCAAAATAATATTGTTGGTATTAATCTTTTTTCTGGATCAACTGTTAATACATTGAAATTTAATGCAAAAGAAGTAAATAACCTTGATCAAACAAAGTTAGATTATTTAGCAACTTTGCAATGGAAAACAAATATATCTTTTGAGGGAAAAGGACAAGATACTCCAGGCTTAGAAGCTACATCTATTTCTGAATATTTTCAAGAAGTTAGAATTAATGTATCTTCTGATAAAGAGACAAGTGATTTTTTACTTAAAACTCAAAAAGCTGTTAAACAATCAGTTGAGAGTAGTTATGATAATTTAGTAAAAGTAGATAAAGATGAAGAGATGTTGAACTTAATAAAGTTCCAATCTGCTTACACAGCAAATGCTAAAATAGTTACAGTAGTTGATGAAATGTTACAGACTATTTTAGGATTAAGATAGAAGGAGTTTATTATGGCTGAGGGAATTTTAGGACTAGGAAATGGTCAAGGTGCTTCGTTAAATCAAGAGTTAATTGATAAATTAAAATCAGCAGAAAGAAAAGCTCAAGTAGAACCAATTGAAAAAAAATTAGAGACTTGGGATTTAGAAAAAGAAAAATTTGGAGAAATTCAAACAAAACTAAATGAATTACTTGAAGCTGTTAAGCCTTTTGATTTATTTGTAAGTACAGGAACTGATGCTTTTGAACAAAAGATGGCATCTACATCTGGAAGTTCAGTAATTTTTGATGCTCCTGATGCATCTAAACTTAATAATGGTGTAACAACAGTTAATGTAACACAATTAGCACAAAAAGATGTTTTCCAATCAAATAATGTTACAGAAGCAACTAAAAATACAGCAATAAGTGCAGGTGATTTAAATATTACTGTAGGAGGCGTTACAAGCACTTTTGATACAACAGATAAAACTTATGATGAACTTGCTGCAGAAATTAGTAAAAAAGAGGGAATGACTGCTTCTGTTGAACAAGTAGGAAGTGATTCTTATAGATTAGTAATTAAAAGTAGTGATACAGGACTTGAGAACGCTTTGAGTATAACAGGTGATGCAAGTGCAGTTTTAGGATACACAACTGATGGTACATCTGAAAATACAGCAAATCATATATTAGAAGCAAAAAATATGAAAGCAACTGTTGATGGAATTGATTATGAAACAGCAACAAATAACTTATCAGTTGATGGTGGTTTGAAAATTACTGCTTTAAGTCTTGGAGAATCATCAATTAATGTAAATGATGATACAGCACAAATTAATACGCAAGTAACAGATTTTGTTGCAAAATATAATGAGTTTGTAACAATGATAGATGATGAACTTGCAAACCAAGATACTCCAATTTCAGATAAATCTGCTTTAAGAAATCTTCAAACAGGAATTAAAGATAAGATTTTTGGAACATATGGAACTGGTGATGATAAGTCACTTTTTAATTATGGTTTTGAAGTTGATAAACAAGGAAGACTAGCTGTTGATACAGCAAAATTTCAAGATGCAATTGATAATGACTTTGAGGGATTAAGAGATCTATTTATTGGTAAAGCAGAAGCAAAAGGTTTAGGAACACAATTAAAAGAGTATTTAACTGACTCAACACTATCAACTGGATTAGTTGGAAGATATGATACTTATCTTACAGATAGAAAAGAGACATTAACAGAAGATAAAGATAAAGCTGTTAAAACTTTAGATAGTAAATATAATCAACTAGCACTGCAATTTGCTGAATATGGAGCTATTATAAATCAAATGGAGGCTTCTTTTGCAGGACTTAAGCAAATGATACTTCAATCTACAGCTCAAAATTAATAGGTAAATCTTTTGCCTATTAATTATTCATAACTTCTTTTAAGTTAATATATAATATACTAAAATATCAAAGAACTAGACTTTTGGAGTTACTTAATGGGAATTGAAGCATACCAACAACAAAGTGCTATATCAGATGATCCTTATGTATTAATACTTAAACTTTATGAGGGATTATTAAAATATTTATCTTTTGTAAAAAGTGCAATGGAGAATGAAGATATAGAACAAAAATTTACATACATAAATAAATCAATTGCAATTTTTGATGAATTAAGAAATGTATTGGATTTTGATGGTGGTGACGTTGCATACTACTTAGATGGATTGTATTTATATCAAATAGAGACATTATTTTCAGCAGGAATTGATGATAATGTTAATTCTGTAAACCAGGTTATGAAAGTAACTCAAGGTTTGATTGACGCATGGAAAGACGAGACTGGTCTTTAAAAGCCTTAAGTGAGTTAGTTTATATTGACTCACTTGAATCTTATGATAAAGCACAAGCTTTAGTAAGATGGAATAAAGATTATTTAACTTCTAACAAAATTACTGACTTTGATTTACCTCTTCAAGATTTAGAAAAGCTTTCAGAACTATTTTTTAAAAACATTGCTTTTTTAAAAGAGTATAGAAAAGAGACGCAAGATGAGTTAAAGCAGACTCAAAAGTTAAAAGAGTTCGCTAAGAATAAATAGTTTTAACAATCTTTTTTTCATCTATTTTTCTATTGAAAATATATGCCCTTGCTAATTTTGGTATTTTGTTTATTCTACAAAACTCTTTAAATTTCTTATTCATAGTTTTTATAACATAAGGACAAATCCAAATAAACTCATCACTAATACATACTGAAACTTGATTTGATATTACTGTTTGTTGTTGTTTTAATATCTCATCTCTTTGAGCCTTTGATAGTAAAAAACCCTCTTTTTTTAAATGCTTATCAATTACTTTAATATTTAAGTTTTCATCATGTAAGTTTTTAAAAATAGTAAGACTTTTTTCTTTAAATATAGGAGTATAATTTATATTTAGAGATTTTAAATCTTTTTGTAGAAAATCAAAGCTTTTTGATACACCATTTTCAAACTCATTTATAAATCTATTTGAAAATTCGTGTCTAAAGTAGTTTCTTCTATATTTATCTTCAAAGTTTGATTTATCAACAAAGTATTTGATACTATTTTCTTTTAAAAACTCTTCAAGTTTTTGTTTTGAAGTATGAAGAAGTGGTCTTATAATCTTGTAGTTTTCTTTATCTATATACTCTTGTAAACCAAGAAGCTCTACTAAACCAGCTCCTTTAGAAAGTTGCATTAAGAACCACTCTAATTTATCATTTAGTTGATGTGCAGTAATTAGATTATCATAGTCATTTTCCATGATAATTTCTTCAAAAAAGTTGTATCTTATATCCCTTGCCTTTTTTTCAATATTGCTTCCTGTTAATGTAAGCTCTTTTATAAAGATTTGTTTATCATGTTTTTTTGCTAAGGTTTTTGCATACTCTAATTCTTCTTTTGATTCTTCTCTTAGATTATAGTTTACAATTGCAATATCAAAATTGATTTCATTTTCTTTTAAAAGAAAAAATAAAGCAGTAGAGTCAACACCAGCTGAAAATGCTAGTAAATTTTTTTTTGATGTTAACTCAGATAAATTTAATTGCATTTTTCTACTACTGTTGCTAGAATTTTATCACCTGCAAGTTCTGTTGCTTTTACTTTATAAACTTTTCCAAACTCTATTTGTTCATCTAGTTCATTGTCATTTATATATATTTCTCCATCAATATCAGGAGCCCAAATAGTTTTTCTTGCACTTAGTAGATATTCGTGTTCATCACTCTGTTTATCTACATAAACTTCAAACTCTTTTCCTATTTCATTTTCAAGTGATTCAAAAGTCGTGTTTGTAATAATCTCTCCTAAATCTTGTGCTCTTGAATCAATAAGATCTTGTTCGATTTTTTCATTGCTTTTGCAAGCTGTTGTTCCCTCTTCATCTGAATAAGAAAATACATTTGCTCTATCAAACTTAAACTCTTCAAGATAATCACAAAGCTCTTGAAAATCTTCTTGTGTTTCTCCTGGGTGACCTGCTATAAAAGTAGTTCTTACAAAAGAGTTTGGTTTTGATCTCATGTGTGACATAAGTTCTCTTAATTTCTCAACACCTTTACCTCTTTTCATAATCTTTAACATAGAAGCACTTATATGTTGTAAAGGCATATCAAAGTAGTTTACAAATATTTTTGAATCTGCAATTTTATCAATTAATTCCAATGATGTAGTTGATGGATATAAATATAAAATTCTAGCTGTTTTTACACCCTTGATCTTTTCAATTTCATCAATTAAAGAAATAAGCCCATCTTTATATCCTAAATCTCTTAAAAATGATGAAGAGTCTTGTGATACAAAAGAAAAATCAATATAACCTTTACTTACCAATGATTTTACTTCTTTTACAAGTGATTCTAAAGTCCTTGAGTGAAGTTTTCCTTTAAAGCTAGGAATTGCACAAAATGAGCAAGATTGATTACATCCCTCACTTAACTTTACATAAGCATGATAGTTTGAACCTGTAATTACTCTTTCATTAGTATCATTTACTAAAAACACTTCATCTTTAAAGTTTGATTGTTTTTGTTGTACTAATTCATCAATTCTATCATAATCTCCAACACCTGTAAAAACATCAATTTCTGGTAACTCTTTTTGTAGCTCTTCTTTGTATCTTTCACTTAAGCAACCAGCCATTACTAAAACTGAGTCTTCTTTTCTTTGTTCATGAAGATTTAAAATTGTGTTTATACTCTCTTCTTTTGCACTATCAATAAATCCACATGTATTTACAATAATAACATCAGCTTTGTCGTTATCATTTGTTAGTTTATATTCACTTAGTTTACCAAGCATAACTTCTGAATCAACAAGGTTTTTTGTACAGCCTAGACTTACTAAGTGTAAAGTTTTTGTAGGTTTTGTTTCGCTAAATTTCATTATTTTTTATCTTTGTTTAATTTTTTGCGAATTTTAGCATAATCTTAATTTTTTGTAAATATCAAGTATTAAGTTGTTTATACTCTTTTTTAGTACATTTAGATAAAATAGAATATAAGTAATTAAAAACTATTAAAATTAAAATTATACCTATAATGATAGGATAAATTCTACTGCTTAAGGTAAATAATATATAATACACTTTTAAAACAGTTTAAGAGAGATAATCATAAAAAATAAAATTATTTTCTCATTGTTTTTATAGTGACTATTTTCTTTACAGCTTGTAGTAATAAAGCTATTAAAATGAATCTATTAAAGTAAATGTTTCATTAAAAATGCACTTTTAGAAGCTTAGATGTTAAAAATTAGGAGGATAAAAAATGGGTAGAGCGAATTTAAAAATTCTTTATGTAGATGATAGTACAACTATATTAGATATGTTAGCTAGTTCATTAATTGAATTAGGTTATCTTGATACAAAATCAGCAGAAGATGGAATAGAAGCTTTAGCTCTTTGCGAAGAAGAAGAGTTTGATTTAATTATTACAGATATTAATATGCCAAATATGAATGGCTTTGAGTTTATAGAGAATCTAAGAAATAAATATAATTATATGAGTACACCTATTTTAGTATTGACAACTGAGAGTAGTGATGAGATGAAAGAAAAGGGTTATCAAGTTGGAGCAACTTCATGGATGGTAAAACCTTTTACTACAACTCTTTTAGGTGCTTCTATTGAAAAGACAATTGAAAAAACTGAGCAAGTAGATAATTTTTAAAACCTTTTATCATCAGTGATTTTAAAATTTAAAGTGGTGTACTTTAAAAGTACACCTAAAAAATATTAAATCCAAATATTATCAAGTAGTCTTGTATTTCCAAATCTTGCAACTACTAATATTATTGTATTTTTTAATTCAATTTCTTCAATTTGAATAAAATCTCTATTTACAATTGCTATATATTCTACATCTAAATCTTTCATTATTTCATACATCTTTGCTTTTAATACTTTTGATTTTATTTCTTTTTTTCCTACAAGTGAGGCAGCTTGATATAAAGATTTTGAAATTAAAAGTGCTTCTTTTCTTTGTGTTTCACTTAAATATATATTTCTAGAACTAAGAGCTAAACCATCTTTTTCTCTTACAATTTCACAGGGAACAATATTGATATCTAAAAATAGATTTTTAACCATTTGTTGAATAAGTGTTAATTGTTGGGCATCTTTTTTACCAAAGTATGCATTTGTTGGTTTTGTAAGGTTAAACAGCTTTAATACTACTTGCAAAACACCATCAAAGTGACCTGGTCTAGTTTTACCCTCTAAAACATAACTTTTACTTGGAGCTTTTATTAAGACTTCATCTTCTTCATACATTGTTGATATTTCAGGCATGAAAATATAATCAACTTTGCAAATTTCACAAATTTTTTTATCTGCTTCATCTTTTTTTGGATATTTATCTAAATCTTCTCCTGGTAAAAACTGAGTTGGATTTACAAAAATAGATACTATTACTATATCATTTTCTTCTCTTGCTTTTTTTATAAGTGAGATATGTCCATCATGTAATGCTCCCATTGTTGGTACAAATCCTACACTTGAAGTTATATTTTTTCGTATATTTTTTAATTGTTCAATAGTTGTTAAAATTTCCAATTTTTTTCCTTATTCATTGTTATAATTTGGATTTAGTTTTAAAAGAACTAAATCAGCTAAAATATTTCCTAATAGTGTTAAAAATGCACCAATAATAAGTATTCCCATAATTACAGGATAGTCATGTGCAAGTGCACTTTTGTAAAATAAAAGTCCCATTCCATCAATAGAAAAAATTGATTCTAAAATAACACTTCCTCCAATAATTGCTGGAAGTGAAAGTCCTAAAAGTGTTATTACTGGTGGATACAGATTTGGTAAAATATAGTATCTTAAAAGTTGTTTTTTACTTAAACCTCTTGCTTTTGCAAAAAAAATATAATCAGATTTTAGTATTTCAATTACAAGAGATCTTACATAAAGTGTTAAGCTTCCAATTCCTGCAAATACTATTACAAATATAGGCATAATTAAATGCCAAAGAAAATCTAAGTAGTAATTTAAGCTTCCATCATTTGGTACTGAATGTAATCCTGCTATTGGAAAAAGTTCTAAGTTTACAGAAAATACTAAGATTAAAATAAGTGCTAAATAAAAAGATGGCATAGAAAAACTTAATAATGAAAGTTGTGTTGCAAACTTGTCAAAAAGCTTTGATTTACTAAAAGCTGCTTTTATTCCAAGATAAAGTGATAAAACAAAAATAAGAACCATTGAACTTATATTTAAAATAAGTGTAATTGGTAATCTTGTAATAATTTCATTTTTTACCATTGTTCCACTTGCAAAAGATATTCCAAAATCTAATTGCAAAATAGCACTTAACCAAGAAAAATATTGTAAATATAAAGGTTTATCAAGACCATAAACAGCTTTTAGTTGCTCTATTGATTCTTTTGTTATATTAGGATTTAGCTCTCCACTTGCAAAAAATGAGTTTGGAGCTAAATTAATAGCAAAAAAAGATATAAGGCTTATAATAATAAGCATAACAATTAGGTATAATAGTTTTTTAAATACAATATTCATAAAAGTATTATACAAAAGATAGGTTTAATTATGATAGGAATTGATGTAGCTTCTATAAATAGAATAAAAAAAATGCATGATAGGTTTGGAATAAAAGCTTATGAAAAGTTTTTAAGTGATAAAGAAATTTTATTAGTTAAAAAAGTTGAAACTGCTGCTGGATTTTGGGCTGCTAAAGAGGCTGCTAGTAAAGCTTTGGGAACTGGTATTGGAAAAGAGTGCTCTTTTCATGATATAAAAATAAAAAAAAGTAAATTAGGTGCTCCAAAATTAAAATATAAAAAACATATAAGAAAGAAATTTAAAATAAAAAAATCTTACCTTTCTATAACTCATGATGAAGGGTTTGCTATTGCAGTTGTAAATAATATTAAAAAATAGATACTTAAGATTATTTACTTAAGTATCTTTCTAATATAATTTTTGCAGCAAGGGAGTCTACTCTTCCATCTCTTTTGTATTTTATTTGACCTTTCATCATATCCTCAGCTTCAATTGAGCTCATATTCTCTTCACAATACTCAATAGGAATATCAATATCAAGAAGAGTTACAAAGTGCTTTATTCTTCTTTGCATCTCTTCACTTGCGCTTGGAAAACCTACAATTAACTTATCTATTTCCCACTCTTTTAAAAAAGCTTTCACTTCATTTGCTGCTTGATTTCTATTTTTTCTTAAAATGGCATTTTGTGGTGTCACAATATCAGAAGCAATATTAATTGCAACACCAATTCTTTTTAGCCCAATATCAATACTTGCTAGTTTCAAGCTAAAATCTCATCTGCTAAATCAAATTTATTTGCAGTCATTAAATGAATTTTTGGATGAAGTTTTCTAATCTCATAAAAGAGATCTTTACTTAATTGCATACCTACTTTATACTCTTCTTCCTCAGATATTTGATTTGCAAGTTCAAGTTTATCAATCCAATCTTGTGGTACATGAATTCCTGGAACTTGTGCTGATAAAAATAGTGCAGTTCTTAGTTTTGTGATTGGGAAGATTCCAAAAATTAGTTGTGCTTTTTTCTTATTGCCAACAACATCCTCTTTTGCATTTTCAAAAATCTCTAAAAGTTTTTTTGCATTATTTACATCAAATACAGGTTGAGTGATTATTCCCATAGCTCCATTTTGTATTTTGTTGTGCATCTTTTTTTCTAAAGATGTAAAGCTTCTTGCATATGAGTTTGTAACAGCAAATGGATAGATTTGTTTTGGCTCTATTTTAAAAGGTCTTCCTGCAATATCCATACCATAATTAAAAGATTTAATCATTTTTAAAAGCATTGAAGAGTTTGATTCAAATACTCCTTTTGAGTGTGGTTGGTCACTCATTTTAGCAGGATCTCCTGTTAGGGCTAAAATAGCTCTTACATCAAATTCATTTGCACCTAATAAATCAGATTGAAGTGCAATTTTATTTCTATCTCTCATGCTCATTGTTGCAATTACTGGTTTTTTAAACTCTTGTTGTAATCTTAAACTTGCGAAAAGTGCATTATATTTTAATTTTGCAAGAGGATTGTCTGTTGCAGAAAATCCATCAACTCTATTTTGAAGATCAAATTTTTTAACTTTTTCTATAATATTGTGCATAATTGGTTCATGCTGAGGTGTTGTTTCTAGGGTTAAATACTTGTCTTCTTGTAACTTTTGAATAAGTGTTTCAAACATTAAAAAACTATCCTTTTAGTATATTTTAGATATTATTATACCCTTTAAAGTATAAAAGTATTAAAGCAATTAGGGAAAAATATGAAATTAGCGGTATTTGATTTTGATTCAACACTTATGGATGGAGAGACTATTGACTTTTTAGCAAAGCCTTTAGGCCTTGAAGCAAAAGTAGCAAAAATTACAGAAGAAGCAATGGCTGGAAGACTTGATTTTTTTGAGTCATTAATTCAAAGAGTATCTTTACTAAAAGGGCTTGAATATAGTAAAGCAGTTGAAATTTGTAAAGATTTGCCTTTAATGCCAGGAGCTTATGAGACTGTAAGTGAATTAAAAAAAATGGGTTATAAAGTAATATGTTTTTCTGGTGGATTTAGAATAGGAACATCTCCTGCAAAGGAAAAACTTGGTCTTGATGCAGATTTTTCAAATATTTTACACGAAAAAGATGGAGTTTTAACAGGACTTGTAGGTGGAGATATGATGTTTGGATTCTCAAAAGGTGATATGATTCAAAGAGTTCAATCAATGCTTGGTGTATCAGTTGAAAATACATTGGTTGTTGGTGATGGAGCAAATGATGTTAGTATGTTTAAATATGCATCAAAAAAAGTAGCTTTTTGTGCAAAAGATGTACTAAAAAAAGAAGCGAATATAATTGTCGATAAAAAAGATTTAACACAAATCTTAAAAAGTATTTAAGGAGAGAGCAATGAGTTTAAAAGAAGATATTAATTTTTCACTTTGGTGTGATTTTATTGAAAGAGAGTTTTTAGAAAATAGATTTCAAGAGATGATTGAAGAAAAGGCTATTTATGGTGCGACTTCAAATCCTGCAATATTTGAATCTTCAATTACAAGTTCACTTGCTTATAAACAACAACTTGATATGTTAAAAGCAAATGATGCAAAAACTATATATGAAGATTTAGCAATAAGAGATATAAAAAGAGCTGCTGAGCTTTTAAAACCTTTATATGATAAAAATACAAATGATGGTTTTGTATCATTAGAAGTTGATCCAACACTTTGTGATGATGCACAAGCTACTATTGAAGAGGGAATTAGATTAAACTCAATGATAAATTGTGATAATTTAATGATCAAAGTTCCTGCTACAAAAGCTGGTTATGTTGCTATGAAAGAGTTAACAAGTCAAGGTATAAATGTAAATGCAACTTTAATATTTTCAGTTGAGCAAGCAATTGAGTGTGCTAAAGCTTTAAATGAAGGTATTAATGAATCAAATATTGAAACAAAAGCTGTTATTTCAATCTTTGTTTCTAGATTTGATAGACTTTGTGATGAATTATTAGTTGAAAAAGGACTTAAAAAATCAAAACTAGGAATAATGAACGCTACTAAATGTTATCATGAAATAAATAAATTCGAAAATGAGAATATTAGAACACTTTTTGCAAGTACAGGAGTAAAAGGCGATGAGTTAACAGCAAGTTATTATGTTGATAATTTACTTTATCCAAATTCAGTAAATACTGCTCCTTTGGCAACAATTGAAGATTGGATAGTTGATGGAAGTAAAGAGCCATCAAAAATCCCAAGTGAAGAAAAATGTGATAAATATTTTGCTGAGCTTGAAAAAGTTGGAGTAAATATGAATGATGTTTATTCAAAACTTTTAACAGATGGTTTAGAAGCATTTAAAGTGTCATTTAGCGATTTATTAGCTAAGTTGACAAAATAGCCTATAAAAAGGCTATTTTCTTAAGAAAGTTTTTGCTAAACTTTACTTACACTAGAATAAGATAAAGGGTTTATAATGAATAACTGGAGTTCAAATAGCTGGAGAGATTTTCCTATAAAGCAACAACCAAACTATAATGACTTAGAAAAATTAGCTAAGGTTGAGGCTGAATTATCTTCATATCCTCCACTTATTTTTGCAGGGGAAGCAAGAAGATTAAAAAGTAAATTAGCAGATGTTGTAAATGGTAAGTCATTTTTACTACAAGGTGGAGACTGTGCTGAGTCATTTAATGCATTTGATGCAAATAATATTAAAGATTTATTTAAAGTAATGATGCAAATGGCAGTTGTTTTAACTTTCTCAGGTGGTTGTCCTGTTGTAAAAGTTGGAAGAGTTGCAGGTCAATTCGCAAAACCAAGAAGTTCAGATTTTGAAGAGATAAATGGTATTTCACTTCCTTCATATAGAGGTGATATTGTAAATGGGATGGATTTTACACAAGAAGCTAGAAATCCAAGTCCTAAAAAACTTTTAAAAGCATATAATCAAAGTGCAGCAACACTAAACCTTTTAAGAGCATTTGCAAGAGGTGGTATGGCAGATTTAAATAAAGTTCATTCATGGAATTTAGATTTTGTTAAAGGTAATACTTTAGGGGAAAAGTATGAAGAATTAGCAGATAAAATTTCAGAAACATTAAATTTTATGAAATCTTGTGGAATTACATCTGAAAATACGCACCAATTAAGTGAAACGACACTTTATACTTCACATGAAGCATTATTATTAAATTATGAACAAGCATTAACAAGAAAAGATTCACTAACAGGTGATTGGTATGATTGTAGTGCTCATATGTTATGGATTGGGGATAGAACAAGAGGACTTGATGATGCACATATTGAGTACTTTAGAGGAATTAAAAATCCAATTGGTTGCAAAGTTGGACCTTCTATGCAAGAAGATGAATTAATCAAGCTTATTGATAAGTTAAATCCAGAAAATGAAGCTGGTAGATTAAACTTAATCGTTAGAATGGGTGCAGAAAAAATTGCAGAGCATTTCCCTAAACTTTTAGCTAAAGTTAAAGCTGAGGGTAAAAATGTTTTATGGTCAAGTGATCCAATGCATGGAAATACTATTAAAACTGACAATGGATTTAAAACAAGAGATTTTGAATCGATTTTATCAGAAGTTAAACAGTTCTTCCAAATTCATAGAGCTGAGGGAACATATGCAGGTGGTATTCACTTAGAAATGACAGGACAAAATGTAACTGAGTGTACAGGTTCTTGTTCTTCTGCTATTACACAAGAGGGATTATCTAGTAGATATCATACTCAGTGTGACCCAAGATTAAATGCAGACCAAGCTTTAGAGTTATCTTTTATGATAGCTGATACATTAAAAGAAGCTAGAAAAGATTTAGTAATATAAAAAAGAGGTTTTCCTCTTTTTTATTTATAAGAAAATATCTTTATACTCTTGCTCATTAAAACCTACAATTACTTTATTGTTATACTCAATTATAGGTCTTTTTAAAAGCATAGACTCTTTTTTTAACCACTTTTTTCTACCCTCATCATCAAGGTTTAAATCTTTTAATTTTAGATTTCTATACGTAGCACCTCTATTATTAAATAGTTTGTCAATTGATGAGTTTTCAAGCCAATAATCAATCATATTAGATGTTACTTCTTCTTTTTTAAAGTCAAAAAAGTCATAATCTATTGAGTTTTCTTTAAAAAACTTAAGAGCTTTTCTTACTGTATCACAATTTTTTATGCCGTGAACTTTTATCATAATGCTACTCTATAATCTTTGGTACTATAAAGTATCCATCTTCAGATTTTGGAGCATTTTCAATGATTTGTTTAGCTCTTTGTAAATCTTGTGTTGAGATATCTTCTCTTAAAGGAGTTCCTCCCTCAACTGTGTTAAATGTAGCATCAATATTGCTTACATCAATTTCATTTAAATTCTCAACAAAATTGATAATATCTCCTAACTCAGATTTTAAACTCTCTTTTTTTTGTTCATCAATTTCTAAGCTAGAAAGCTTTGCTAATTTTTCTATTAGTTTATCATCAACTGTCATTTTTTTCCTTTTAAATTTGTAAACTTTATTATTAAATTTAAATATTATAACAAAAAAGAGTTTTTAATGTTATAAAATAATTTAGTCTATTTTTTAGCTCTTTTTTCATAAAATTTTTCTCTAAACTCTTCCCACTTATTTTCTAAAATCGCCTCTCTTGCTTTTCTCATAAGAGTTAAATAGTAGTTTATATTGTGTATTGAAGCAAGTCTAAAGTATGTTATCTCACCAGCTCTATATAGATGGCTTAAATATGCTTTAGTGAAGTTTTTACAAGTGTAGCAGTCACACTCTTCATCAATTGGTAAAGGATCTTCTTTGTACATAGCTTTTTTGATATTTACTCTTCCAAAGTTTGTAAATAAAGTTCCATTTCTTGCATTTCTAGTGGGCATTACACAATCGAACATATCTACGCCTCTGTGAATATTTTCTATTAAATCCTCAGGTGTTCCAACTCCCATTAGGTATCTTGGTTTATTTTCAGGCATAAATGTTGTTGTCCATTCAACTGTATCATACATATCTTGATTTGGTTCACCAACACTTAATCCTCCAATTGCATATCCATCAAAATCTTCTAATGCACAAAGTTGTTGGGCACTCATTTTTCTAAACTCTTTATCTGTACCACCTTGGATAATTGCAAAAATATTTTGATTAACTCCAATACCTTTTTCTTGTTGTTGTTTATGATAAGTTATAGCTTCTTTTGCCCACTTTGTAGTTCTTTCAATAGATTTTTTAATTCGCTCTTTTGTGTTTGGTAGGGCAACTAAATCATCTAAAATCATCATAATATCACTACCTAGGTCATATTGAGTATCTAGAACACTTTGTGGTGTAAAGTAGTGTTTGCTTCCATCAATGTGAGATCTAAACATAATTCCATTTTCATCAGGCTTTGAATTATCACTAAGTGAAAATGCTTGAAAACCACCTGAGTCAGTTAAAAAAGAGTTTGGAAATTTTGAAAAACCATGAAGTCCACCAAACTTTTTAATTAATTTACTACCTGGTCTTAAATATAAGTGATAAGTGTTACCAAGTATAATTTTTGCACCCATACTTAAAAGATCATTTGCATCAAGTGCTTTTACAGTTGCTTGAGTTCCAACGGGCATAAATACTGGTGTTTGTATTGTACTGTGAGCTGTTTTTATTGTACAAGCTCTTGCTTTATTTTGTGTTGCATCTATAGTAAATTGCATATAAAAAAAATCCTTATAAAATCTTCTTGTGATTGTATCAAAAAATTGGTAAAGAAAATGATTAGAGATAAAAAGATATAATATCTACTATGAAAAAGATACTTATTATATTAGATGGAATTGTCGCTAAAAACTTAATGCAAAGAATAGTTGAAACTAATACTGGTGAAAACTATTATGATATTGTTTATGTAAATGATGCAATAGTTCCTGATCAAAAATTGTCAAATGTTACATTTTATAAGTTTGATCCAACTTCAAAATCAAAACTTGCAATGGTTTTGGATAAAAATATTCATACAGAAGTACTTGTGGTACTTAACTCAAAAGATGAGATGTTAAGTGTTATTGAAAATATCAAATCACACAAACACAATCTTCAAATGAATATTTTAGATTATTGGAATTTAGAACTTGATGATCCATATGTAAATGTCTATAAAGGTATTGAAGTTTTAGCAAATGGGATGGTAGAAAGACTACCAAATATTCCTGTAGTTGCTCAAAATATTGGATTGAAACATGGCGAAATAATGGAGATTAGAATTCCATTTGGTAGTTCATATGCTTATAGATATATAGGTTCAATTGAACAAAAAAATTGGAGAATTTTTGCTTTATATAGAAATGAAAAACTCGAAGATTTAAAACCTTCTTTGATTTTAAAACCAAATGATACTATTTTAGTAATTGGTGAGCCAAAAGTTTTAATGCAAGTTTATAGTGCTATTGGCAAAACAAGAGGACAGTTTCCTATGCCATTTGGACATAATTTGTATTTATATTTAGATTTATACTTAATGAAAAAGCATAGAGTTGAAAAAGCTGTTCATGAAGCAAAATATCTACATAAGTATTTAAAAAATAAAAAACTTGTTATTAGAATTACTAGACCAACAACAGTTGGTATAATGAATTTTATAAAAGAGCAATTTAGAGATGATGAATCTGTTATTATAAATATAGATTATCATAATTTAGGCTTTAGAAAAATTAGAAAAATGGATTTTAAAAAGCTTGATATAGGAATGATAATATTATCAAGTGAAATGTTTAAAAATAAAGAGATTGCTACAGAATTGGTAAATACAAAAGTTCCTTTATTTAAACTTGGGAAAGAACCAGTTGGTGCAACTAAAAATACTCTTATTGTTTTAAATGATACAAAATCATATGAACAAATTTCACCAATTGTATTTGATGTATCAAGTCAAATAAAAACAAAAACTAAAATTTTTGATATGGATCCAAATGGCTTTGATGATAAATCGAAATTACTTGATCACTTTGAAAATCTTTCAAAGATATTTAGCCAAAAGATTGAGATTATTTCATGTGATAAAAATCCAATTAGACAACTTAGAAAAGAACAAGATATTCTACAAATTTTGCCACTTAAAAAAAGCATGTTTCAAAAAAGATTCTCTTGGAGTTTTATTTATACAAACTCAGATTTAATATCTTTTGATATGGCAAAATATAATCAATTACTTATACCTATTATAGAAGATTAAAGGAAATAAATGAAATTTGAGGCTTATCCCTTTGAAAAATTAAATAAACTATTAAGTGATGTTACACCAACATCAAAATATGAATTATCATCACTTACAATAGGAGAACCACAGTTTGAAACTCCACAGTTTATTCAAGATGAATTAAAAAATAGTTCTGAGCTTTTAAAGAAATATCCAGCAAGTGCTGGACTTCCAAAATTAAAAGAGGCAATGAAAAATTTTGTATCAAAAAGATTTAATGTTTGTTTAGAAAATGATGAAATTATTCCAACTTTTGGAACAAGGGAAGTTTTGTTTAACTTTCCACAATTTGCATTATTTGATAAAAAAAATCCAGTTATGGCATTTACTAATCCCTTTTACCAAATATATGAAGGTGCAGCAGTAGCTAG
Source organism: Malaciobacter canalis (assembly GCF_008000835.1). Taxonomy (GTDB): domain Bacteria; phylum Campylobacterota; class Campylobacteria; order Campylobacterales; family Arcobacteraceae; genus Malaciobacter; species Malaciobacter canalis. The sequence goes on along the minus strand of NZ_CP042812.1, from coordinate 2,528,920 downwards.
TAAAGCTGAGGTTATTCATATAGACTTAACAAAACAAAATAATTTTAAAGCAAGTTTGAGTGATGAAGAGTTAAAAAGATGTGATTTAGTGATTTTAAACTATCCAAATAACCCAACTTCTGCTAGTATAAGTATTGATGAACTTGAAACTTGGGTAAAAAAAGCTTTAGAGTTTGATTTTATACTTATAAATGATGAGTGTTATAGTGAAATATATTTTGATGAAAGTGATAAGCCAGTATCCCTTTTAGAAGCTAGTATAAAAGCTGGAAATGAAAAGTTTAAAAATATTTTAGTTATGAACTCTATTTCAAAAAGAAGTAGCGCACCTGGACTTAGAAGTGGTTTTATTGCTGGGGATTCAACAATTTTAAAAGAGTACATGAAATATAGAACATATATAGGTTGTGCAAGTCCTGTCCCTTTACAAAATGCAGCTGCTGTTGCTTGGAATGATGAAGAACATGTTCAAAATTTTAGAGAAATTTATAAAAAGAATTTTCAACTTGCAAAAGAGATTTTAGATATAAATCCACCTCAAGCTACTTTTTACATTTGGTTAAAAGTAGAAGATGAGTTAGAGTTTACAAGAAACCTATATGAAAAAAAACATATAAAAGTTCTTCCTGGAAGTTTTTTGGGAAGAAAAGGTATTGGAAAAGGTTATGTAAGAATAGCCTTAGTTGAAAATGAAAATAAAACAAGAGAGGTATTAAATAGGTTGAAGGATTTTATTAATGAATAAGCAAGAGTTAAATGAAGCTAGAACAAACCCTGATTTTATAAAATATTTAGAAGAAACAAGAGTTGATGCTTTAAATACTCAAAATATTTCAGCACTTTATGAAGTTCTTGACTCAATGCTTATTTTAGATTTAGATGAAAAAAAAGTAAATGAAGTTTATGAAGAGATTTTAAAGATATCTTTTTTTGAAGTTGAAAAAATAGTAAATAGTGGTAAAAAGTTAAAGCTTAAAGATAATCAACTTTACTATGTTCGGTCTTTTTATGAGCATGCTATTGAAAAGTGGAGTTTTCAAAATATTGATGGTGCAAAACAACTATTTTTTGTACTTTATAACATTATTGATGATGAAAGATTAGAAGATGCTTTGAAAATTCATGTAATTGCACTTTCAGAGGGTATGGATTTAGATATGTTTTATGAGAAAAAAGTTGATGAAAATAGTGCATTAGAAGATGATTCACATGGATATTTTATAGTTAACTTTAAATTTGATATAAAAGAATTTTTAAAAGAAAATAGTACTGTTTTAGAAAAAGAGTATGAAAACTTAAAATATTTATTGGATTAATATATGAATATACATTTTATTGGAATTGGTGGAATAGGTCTATCAGCCCTTGGTAGATTTTTAAAACATGATGGTCATTATGTTAGTGGTTCGGATATTAAAAGCTCTCCTATTACAAAGCAACTTGAAGAAGAAGGAATTAAAGTAATTACTCCTCATAATGCTTCAATTATAAATAATCAAGATATAGTAATACACTCAGCAGCTGTAAAACCAAATAATGTGGAAATTTTACAAGCAGTTGAAAATGGAATAAAAACTATTCCAAGAAAAGAGGCTTTGCCAATAGTTTTAGGTGATAAGAAAAACTATTGTGTTGCAGGAGCGCATGGAAAAAGTACTACAACTGCTATTTTAGCTTCAATATTAAAAAGTTCAACCTTAATTGGTGCAATTTCAAAAGAGTTTGATTCAAACTTTAGATATGTTGATAATTTAGTTGCTTTTGAAGCAGATGAGAGTGATGGGAGTTTTTTACTTTCAAATCCTTATTGTGCAATAGTAACAAATGCTGAACCAGAGCATATGGAGTATTATAATTATGATTTAAAAAGATTTTATCAAGCTTATGAGTCATTTTTAAAAATTGCAAAAGTAAGAGTTATAAATGCAGAAGATGAGTTCTTAGGAAGTTTAGATATAGAAGCTATAAAACTTCATCCAAGTATTGATATAACAGAAGTTTCATATACACTTAAAAATGGAGAACCCTATACAAAGTTTCACTTAAAAGATTTAGGTGAGTTTGAAGTTTGGGGTTTTGGTTATCATATAGCAATTGATGCTTCTTTAGCAATTTTAGCTGCATTAAATGAAATTCCTTTAGTTGAAATAAAAGATAATATTAAAAATTATAAAGGAATTAAAAAAAGATTTGATATTGTTCAAAAAAGTGAACAATTTGTAGTAATTGATGATTATGCTCATCATCCAACTGAAATAGCTGCAACAATGAAATCTGTTAGTTTATATTCAAATTTAAAAAATATGGAAAAAATTGTTGTAATTTGGCAACCTCATAAATATAGTAGAACAGTTAATAATCTTGAAGAGTTTAAAAAATGCTTCAATGGTTGTGATGCACTTGTAATTTTACCTGTTTATAGTGCTGGTGAAGAGATTGAAGATATTGACTTTGAAAAAGAGTTTTCTTCTTATAATCCTATATTTGCAGATAAAATTAAAGCAAGTAATAATAAAATAGAACTCATTAAAGATGATAAAACAGTTTACACATATACAGATGGAATTGTTTTAGGCGTTGGTGCTGGCGATATAACTTACCAATTAAGAATTAAATAATAGTTTAATTTTACTTCCTTCCTCAAAGCCCTTTTTAGGGCTTTTTTTATATAAATTTTAAATTTACATAAAATTTATACTTTAATATTACTATTTCAGTATATAAGAAATTATGTAAAGGATAACAAATGAGTAGTAATTATACAAGAAGAGATTTTCTTAAAGTTACTTCATGCTCGACTGCTATTGCTGGGATATCTTGTATGACAGGAACTCTTGGGAGTTTAGGTGCTCAAACTATAAGTGGAAGTACTAAATTTGTCAAAAGTTACTGCGAGATGTGTACTAGTAGATGTCAGATTGAAGGTAAAGTAGTTGATGGTAAAAGTGTATTCATCCAAGGAAACCAATATTCAAAAGGAATGGGTACATCAGTATGCGCAAGAGGTGCAGCAGGGCATTCTCAACTTTATGATCCACAAAGATTAGTTAAACCACTAATTAGAGTAGGAAAAAGAGGTGAGGGAAAATGGAAAGAAGCAACTTATGAAGAAGCATTAAATTTAATTGCTAAAAAAATGACAAGTATCAAAGAAAAGTATGGTCCTCAAGCAGTTTTATTTTCTGCAAAAACAGGTGAACATTTTTCTCATTTGAGTACATTTTCAAAAGCATTTGAAAGTCCAAACTTATTTTCACATCATAGTCACTGTCCAATAGCATATAAAGTTGCTTTTAAACATACATATGGAACAGGTTTAAAAAGAGACTTTTCTAAATCAAAATATATTCTAAATTTTGGGCATAATTTATTTGAGGGTATTAATGTAAGCTCTACAAAAAAATTAGCAAAAGCAGCTGCAAGTGAGAAAACAAAACTTGTAGTTTTAGAACCTAGATTTTCAATTGTTGCAGCAAAAGCTGATGAGTGGTATGCTGTAAAACCAGGAACTGATTTAGCATTTGTATTATCATTGATTCATGTTTGGTTAAGAGATGACAAATATGACAAAGAGTTTGTACAAAGATATACAGTAGGAATTGAGCACTTAATTGAAAGTACTAAAACAACAACTCCTCAATGGCAAGAGAAAATTACAGGTATTAAAGCTGATGTTGCAGAAAGAGTTGCAAATGAATTATATAAAGCAGCTCCAAATTGTATTATTGATTGGGGACATAAAACAACAACTGGTCAAAGTGAGTATCAAAGAACAAGAGCTATTTTAATAGCAAATGCATTGATGGGTAATATAGAAAAAGAGGGTGGATTATTTTTTAAGAAAAAAGCAAAAACATGTAATAAACTTGCAGGTATTGATATTGCGCCAACTATAACAAACCCTGATAAACATTTCCAAACTCCTAAAACATTAAGAGTTGATAGAGCTTCACTAAAAGGTAGTGATAATGCTTTTGTTGGTAGAAATCAAGGTGTATTAATGGATATACCAAAAGCGATTTTAAATAAAGACCCTTATGAAGTAAAAGGGTGGTTTATGATAAGAACAAATCCATTAATTACAGTTGCTGATCCTAAAACAATGAAAGAGGCTATGCATAAATTAGATTTTATTGTTGTAACTGATATTTATATGTCAGAAACTGCACTAATGGCAGATGTAGTTTTACCAGAAGCAACTTATCTTGAAAGAGATGAGGGAATTACAGATAAAAGTTCATCTAAACCAACATATATGATAAGAAATAAAATTGTTGATCCTATTAACAATACTTTAGCAAGTCATGAGATTTTTAGAACATTAGCTAAAAAAATGGGAATTGATAAAGACTATAAATGGGATAATATTTTACAGTATAGAGTACAACAAGCAAAAGGTAATGATAAATTACTAAAAGAGCTTATGTCAAAAGGATATGTATCATACTCAATTCCAACTTTATACTATAGAGAAGAGAAATATGTAAAAGATTTTGTAAATAAATATCCAAATGCTAAAAAATATTTAGATGAAGATGGATTAATGGGAAGTATGTTAGACAACTTAAAAACTCCAAGTGGAAAAATTGAGATTTTCTCACAACAAGTAGAAGAAGAGTTTAAAGGTTATGGTGTACCAAGAGATGATAATAATATGGATGTAACAAGAGGTTACCCTTATATTTTAACATCAGGAAAAAGTGCAATTCATACAAATGGTCATACTCACAATGTGCCTTATTTACATATGTTAATGAGTGATAACCCTGTTTGGATAAATCCTCAAACAGCTAAAAAAGAGAATTTGAAAAATGGAGATAAAATCTATTTAGAAAATGATATAGGAAAAGAGAAAGGTACAGTTTTTATAACTGAGGGAATTAGACCAGATACATTTTTTGTTTATATGGGATTTGGTAGAGAGTCAAGTGATTTAAAAAGAGCTAATGGTGTTGGAACAAATCAATCTAAACTATTACCATTAATTAAAGGTCCTGTTTGTTCGACAATGGTTACAAATGTGGGCGTAAAAATCACTAAAGCTTAAGGGGTAAGTTATGAGTAAAAAATATAGAATGATTCATGATGAAAATTTATGTATAGGTTGCCAAGCTTGTAGTGTTGCATGTAGGAGTGAAAATGATGTTCCTGATGATATTTTTAGACTACAAGTAAGAGTTGAAACAAAAGGAACTTTTCCAAATTTAAAAATGGATATGAGAAGACAATCATGTGTTATGTGTGAAGATGCACCATGTGTTGAGGTTTGTCCAACAAAAGCATCATTTCAAACAAGTGATGGAGTTGTACATATTGATGAAAGCACATGTGTATCTTGTAAATATTGTATTGTTGCTTGTCCTTATAATGCAAGATTTATGAATCCTGTTACTAAAGCAGTTGATAAATGTACTTTTTGTTATTCAAATAGAGTAAAAAAAGGTTTAGATCCAGCATGTGTAACAGTTTGTCCAACAGATGCATTAGTATTTGGAGATATAAGTGATACAAGTTCTGAAGTTTATAAAAAAGCAAATGAGAATAATTTATTGTATCCAAAAGCACATTTAGGAACTAAACCTAAAGTAGCCTTTGTTCCTAATAAAAGAGGAGTAAGTTATGAATAATATGTGGGGAAGCACAGCTCAATATGAGGTTATAAGTTGGCCTTGGCCAATTGCAGTATATCTATTTTTAGCAGGACTTAGTGCAGGTTCTATAATCATTGCACTTCTTGTAAAATGGAATAGACATGAAAAAGATAGTTCATCTATTTGGGATGCTATGGTTAAAGCTGGTGCGATAATCTCTCCTCTTACTATTTGTGTTGGATTATTGCTTTTAATTGTTGATTTAGGGAAACCTTTATCTTTTTATTGGTTATTAATAAGTTATAACTTTACATCAGTTATGACACTTGGTGTAATAGCTTTATTTATCTATACACCTTTAGCATTTGTTTTTATGGGATTAATTTTTGAAGATACGATTAAAGAAAATAAACTTTTATCTATTTTTTCACCAATAATTTCATATATTAAAAGTTTTGAAGTTTATGCAAAAAGAATTGAGTATGTATTGTTTGGATTGGCATTGATAGTAGGAGCTTATACAGGGTTCTTATTATCAGCTAATATGACATATCCATTGTGGAATTCACCTGTACTACCTATTTTATTCTTAGCTTCAGGTATTAGTGCAGGTATTGCAGGAAATATTTTGGTTGGTATGCTTTTCTTTAAAAGTAGTATCAATAAAGAGAGTATTAAATATTTGTTGATTTTAGATTTAAGAGTTATTTTATTAGAAATACCTCTATTAATTATACTATTTGTTGGTATGCTTTATGCAGGTGGAAATGCTGAAGTTGCAGCAATTCAAGCATTAACTGTTGGAAAATGGGCTTCTATTTTCTGGTTTGGAGTTATTGGTTTTGGATTGGTTTCACCTTTATTAATAGCATTTACAGCATTAAGAAACCATGCTTATAAAGCAGGATTTATTTTAGTAAACTCGATGATTGTACTAGCAGGTGTTATACTACTTAGATTTTATGTGGTATATGCTGGACAATTGTTTACAGGAGCTTAAGCACTAGAGAGGTTTTTAACCTTTCTAGTTATATAATAACATATGAAAATATTACTTTTAGAAGATGATTACAATTACAATGAAAGTATCACTGAATACTTAGAAGATTTAGGGTTTCAAGTTGATAGTTTTTATGATGGGGAAGAAGCATTAGATGCTATTGTAGAAAATAGTTACTACTTATTGATTTTGGATATTAAGGTTCCAAAATTAAATGGTCACGAATTAATCAAATACTTAAATGAAATGGGAAACGAAACACCAATACTTATAATGACTTCTTTAGTTGATATTGATAATATGACTATTGGATATGAGTTAGGCTGTGATGATTATTTAAAAAAACCATTTGAATTAAAAGAGTTAGAATTAAGAGTTACTCAATTAATAAGAAGTAAGTACAATACAGATAAAAACTCAACATACAAACTAAAAGATGGTTATACTTTTGAGTTTATTTCAGGAGTATTAAAAAAAGATGATATTGAAATTGAATTAACATCAAAAGAGATAGAGTTAGTAAGATTTTTAATAAAAAATGCTAATTGTTATTGTGAAATTGAAAATTTAAGAGAGAATGTGTGGGAAGGCAAAGATATACATTATGCAGATATTAGAATGTATATTAGTAAAATAAGAGTCAAAACTAATAAAGAGTTTATAGTATCTTCACGAGGATTGGGATATAAAATTGAAATACCAAGTTAATGAAAAAAAAGTAGCCTATTTTTATACTTTTTTAGTGATGGTACTTTTTTCAATACCTACATATTTTGCAGTTGTTTTCTCTTTTGAAAAAGAGCTTATTTTAAAAGAGTTAGCCCTTGAAAAATTCACAAATGATTTAGAAAGAAAGATATATTCTGAGAATATGGATTTATCAAGAAGTGTAAAAATAAAATTTGCACTTTTTGATGATAATATGCAAATAATTTCTTCAAGTTTATCTGAAAAATTAGATTATTATGATTTTAAAACATATATTGACTATCCTTATATGTATTACAAGCAAGAAATAGAGTATAAAAATAGATACAATGCAAGATATATAATTAGTGAAGTACAGATTAATTATGCAAAAATGATTTTTATAGCAATTTTACTCTTTTTAGTTATACTTGCAAATATATATATTTTAAATAAAGTTATAATTAAAAATACAGCAAGACCATATGAGTTAATGCAAAAATACACTAACTCTTTTTTTAATGATACTATGCATGAATTAAAAACTCCTTTGGGTGTAATAAATATAAATTTAGACTTGCTTGTTCAAAAAACTGAGGCAAATAAATATACTAAAAGAATGAAAACTGCTTTAAAGCAGATACAAATTACCTATGAAGATATAGAATATCATATAAAAAATAAGAAAGTTAAATATATAAAAGAAAAACTTAACATATCAAGTTTATTGTATTCAAGAATAGATTTTTTTGAAGATGTTGCAAATTCAAAAGCTATCTATTTTGATGTAAATATTGATAAGGAATGCTATGTTTTTATGAACTCTTTAGAGTTTCAAAGAGTAGTTGATAATACATTAAGCAATGCAATAAAGTACTCAAATCCAAAAAATAAAATTGAAATAAAATTAGAAAATAAAAATGATATATCAAGACTTAGTATTAAAGATTATGGGCATGGTATTAAAAATATAAAGAGTGCTTTTAATAGATTTGATAGACAAGATGAAGTCCAAGGTGGTTTTGGACTGGGGTTAAATATTATAAAAAATATTGCAAATAAAAATGGAATAAAAATTGATGTTGAAACAAAAGTAGATGAGGGTAGCACTTTCATATATGAATTTAGAAATTATAAAAAGAAGTTCTTAGATGGAGTTGAAGATGACAGTTAATAGAAATTTTGTTTTTTTAATACTATTTGTTGCAATTAGTTCATTTTTTTTATTTTGGGCATTTAATAACTATATGATTTATGAACAAAAAAATAGTAATGAAAACCTTATGGATGTTTATCTTAATGATTTAGCAAAAGAGATAAAAAAAAATAAAGAGTTAGTTTTAACTTCTGCTGTTTTAATTTCAAAAAATGATGATATAAAAAGGTGTTTAAAAACAAATAATAAAGAAGACTGTATTAAATATTTACAAAAATCAAAACAAAGCTTAGTAAGTACTTCTTTGTTTAAAGATATAAAGATTCATTTACATAAAAAAGATTTAAAGAGTTTTTTTAGATTATGGGATTTAAAAAATAGTAAAAATGACTCATTACAAAGCTTTAGATACTGTTTGAAAATAGTAAAAAATGAAAAAAAACCAAAATCCTGTATCGAGATAGGGCGTTTTTCTATGTTAATTAGAGGAGTTAGTCCTGTGGTTGAAGATAATGAGTATTTAGGATCAATTGAAGCAATTATAGATTTTAGTTCAATTATTGAGCATTTCAAAGAAAAAGATATCAAGCTTTATGTACTTATGAAGAAAGAGTATTTATCAATACCTACAAAAGTTAAATTTAAAAAAGAGCAGATTTTAAAAGATTATGTGGTTTTAAATAATAAAATAGAAGATTTTTCTTTTTTAGATAATAAAAGATTTGAACATACAGGATATATAAAAAAATCAAATTATTATTTATTATATACTCCTATATATAATATAAGTAAAGAACAAATTGGTACATATGTATTAAAAATATATATCTAATTAAAGAAGCACGCAAACTCCATTTTCTACTTTGAATATAGAGTTTAATTCATATTCAAAGATTTTATCATTGTATTTTATTAGTGCTTCTTCATATGTAGGTTTCGTTTTTAGATAATTTATTACTTCATCTTCTTGTTTGAGATTTTGATGTTTAAAGCTATTTACAAACTCATCAATATCATAAATCACTTCAACGAAACCCTTTTTAATATATTTGATAAGCCCTTTATTATCTTCAATCCTATGGGCAATTGTATATACTTTTTTATTCATTTTAAGAGCATACTCTAAGCTTCTAATACTTCCTGAGTTTTCATCTGCTTGCATTATAATTAATATATCACTTAAAGCTACGACTATTTCATTTCTACTTAGTTCTCGGTGTTGAATATTAATTGAATATTGATAGGAAACCAAAAATAAAGGTATCTCAATATTCATATCATTGAATATTGAGCATTTAAATTGAATATTAAAGGAAAAGAAATGATAGTTACAAAAGAGTGGGATGATGTAGTTGAGAAAATATATAAGTTAATAGATTTAGATTATATAATGGATTTAGAATTAACTATACCTTCATCATTGTTTTCTCAGTATAAAGCAGAATATCAAGAACAAGAAAATGAAAGGTTAAGTTATAGATATATAAATTTAAAAGCTACAAGTTATTGTACAGGTCAAAAAATATCAAAGATAACAAGAATTAAATTTGGTAGCTTTGAAAAAGTTGATTATGAAAAAAAAGAATTAACTATTGAATTCAAATATGCAAATCAAATAGTTTTATATTTAATTCACTTATTACAGCCAGATGAATTAAAAATTAATACTTTAGATTTAGATGTTAGGTCAGTTTAAAAGCTTGAGAGATAAAACCCTAGTAAGCAACCGATGAAGAAAGCTATTATTATCCAAAGAACAATCCTAAATTCATATTTACCTAGGAATGTTTTTGAAAGGTTATAGTAATTATATATGTCTTGTTCAGTTTCATTTTCTTTACTTTTTCTATTAAGAAATACATCTCTTTTTTCACAATCTTTATTATACTTTCCACGTATTCTTGCTAATAAGTTAGATCTACATCTTGTCCATTTTTTAATGAATGATGTATGCTCAATTATATATAATGAATTTATATTACTATCTAGAATCCAATTAATATCTACTTCTTTGTCTAGGCAATAAGGAATGAGATATTTGTATGGAACTTGGTCATTATTTTTATCTCTTGAAAATTGTGATGGAGACATACCCATAGCTTTTGCGATATCCTTTTCATCAACTTTTGTTAAACCATCTTGTGCATATATTGATTCTAACTTATATATTAATTCATTATTGAACTTAATGTCTCTCATACTAAACCCTCCATAGTTGAATGCAATATTATATATACAAATTTTTGTAATTTACTTAAAAATAACTGAACAAAATAACAAATTGTTAAGTAATTTTGTAAATGCATGTATTTAATATAAAATTCTAAAGTTAAAAGGAAAATAATGAAAATAAATATTGGTAATGACTATATACTTACTTTTTTATATAACAATGAATTAGTAGAATTATATCAATCAAAAGAGTGGTCGTATTGGATGAGAAATCTTCAAAATTTGTCATTGGGTACAATCTCTTCTTATATGAAAAGTATGGAAAGGTTCTGGATTTGGAGTTTATACAATAATGTTAAAGATAATGAAGCTTTCCCTTTTTATCAAGCTCGATATAGAGAAGATCTAAAAATGGGTTTTATAATTAATGAAGAAATACTAATTAATAATCAAATGGTTTCAATTGAAATATATTCATCTAAATCAATGACTACAGAAACAATTGATAAGGAAATGGCAGGAATTAAATCTTATTTTTTCTTTGTTGAAGATCTAGATTTAATGCATGACAGTAACTCAATTAATAAGGCATATGAAAATAGAAAAGCTCAATATTCTTTTTTGTCTTCTGTTAATATGAAGAAAGCACAAATTAACTATGAACTAACTGCTTTCAAACGAGAATTTGTTAAGCCATATAAAAAAAGAATCAGGAGTAGCCAAACGCTAAAGAGTTTCCCCTTAGATTTATTTGATAATTTATTAGAGTTATCAAATCCAAGAGAAAGACTTATTTATTTATTATGTGGCGCTTGTAGTACAAGAATAGGACAGGCCTTAAACCTAACAATTTATGATGTGGATTATGAAAAACAAGAAGTATGGCTTATTGATCCTAAAAGTGATGATAAAGATATATATGGAAACAAACGAGTTAAATGGTTAAAAGAAGAATACAATATTGATGTACGTTTTGATAAACCACATAATGCTCTTGATCTACAATTCAAATATCCAATTCCTTATGAGTATGAACCTCTTCATTGGATAAATCCAAAATATAAAACTATATTTTTTTCAACACTTGTTGAATATGTCAGTACAAAGTATTATTTGCCTGAAGCATCTAGAATTCCAAGACATCCATTTCTATTTGTCACAAAAAGTGGAAATAGATTACGAACAAGAGAAGTTAATAAGTCATTTAAAAGTTTATTACAAAAGTTAAAAAGACTTGAACTTAGTGAAGATAGTTTGGAACATTATAGTTTACATTCGTTACGTCATATGTTTGGTTTTATGACTGCTAAACTTTATGGACATACAGGGAATGATACTTTAATAAGTTGGACAAAAAATGCAATGGGACATAGCTCATTAGAATCAACTATGATTTACTTTAATATGAGTTTTGAGATGAAAAAAGAGTTACTTAAAAAAGCAATAGAAAATAGTCAAAAGAGGATGTAGTATGAAAGTTAAAAAAGATAATTTAAAAGAATTTAGGGATAAGCGTGTGGAAATAAATGTGATATTAGTACAAAAAACTATAGATAAAATAGTTGCATTGAATGGTGAATTATCTGCAAATAATGTTTCAAAGACCTCATATTTAATTGCAGACTCCGTTTTAGGAGAAAAAGGTATTTCTCCATCAGCAATTAGTAAAAACATTATATATAAACAAATGATTCAAAAAGCTCAACAAGAAATGGGTTCTAATGAAGGACCTAAGGGTTTTAAAACTGATGGAGATATCCGAATTGAGTTGTTTTCTACAAAAATTGAAATGGAAAAGATCAAAAAAGAGAACAAACTATTAAGAGAAGTGTTAAAAAAATATGGTGGTAATTTAAACTCTTTTGATATGCCAAGTTACGAAGAAATAGAAAAAAATCAGTTGATACAACAGGCATCAAAGGGTCTTATTCAAAGGCTTTATGAATTAGGATTAGCCGAATATGATATGAAGAAAGAAGCTTTAGTTTTGGTTCAACTTGGAGATATATTGTTATATAGAAATGGCTATAAATTAATTATGGAGGATTCATAATGTATAAATTTGTAGATGTATTACCTATCGTAAATTTAACAGATGATATCTTGATATTAAATACTGCAAAAAATAGTATCAAGAAAGATTGGTTTGCTTTTTGTGATCATTTTATATCGCATGAACTTAAACATACTTCATTAAATAAGAAACCAGAAATACGAAACTATAAAGAAGGGAGTAATAACTTTGTTAGCTTTTCTGGAACCTTAAAAAATCTATTTGGTTTTGGAAATGGTTTGGATATATTAGACTTTAAGTATACAGATGGAATTTATTCTATTCTCGTTACAACAGATTATGAAAAGATGATATCAATGTATAATGATTCATCTAGTGTTCGAATCAATGGAAAGTTTTTTACTCCAATAAGTATCTTAACAAGATTTTTCGTCTATCAAAGATATCATAAAAAACTGCTATTTCCAATTACTACAAAAGCAATATCCCACTTTAAATATGATTTTAGCAAATTGTTTAAAACAAATAAACTATATTTAGAATTACATGAGTTAATACTTAAATCAAAAGATAAAAAATATGCACGTTCAGAATTAAAGACACTTGATGGAATAATATCCTGTTGTCTTTGGAGTACAAAAGAAGACATAATGAATGAGGATATAAATCAATTTCAAACATATTGTTTCAAAAATAAAGATAATATAGTTAGTTTTCCTCGAAAGATTTCAGTGCTAAATAAAATTCGGTTATATCTATTAGAATCGGGGGTATCAAATATCGATACTCCAAATATTTTTACTAATTCTATTAGAAAAAATCCACAAACAATAGTTTATGATATGAAAAAAGATCCGTTTGAGTGGTTGAGTATTGATAAAACACACAAACTATTTTCTTTAAAAACAGATGCAAATTTATATCTACAACGGCTTTATATAGATGGTATAAAAACAGCTACAAGAAAAAAGTACATGGTAGCAATCAATCATATGTTTAAATATATTATAAAAGAGCAAGAGGATTTTGATACCTTTGATGAGAATACTGTGAACAGTATGTTTGATGTAAACAATAAAAATACTTTTTTTAAATATTTACAATTACAAAATATTGCTGAGGGAAGTCAATATGAGGCACTTAGTGTAGTGAACAAGTTTTTGCAGTTTTGTGGTTTAATAACACCATTTGCAAAAAGAAATATACCTAAA